>JAHJRI010000470.1 GCA_018830885.1 bacterium
GCCGCTTGCTGAGTGTCTGCGATGGACCTGTTTGAATTGCTTGGAGACGTTTCTTAGATGATCTGAACGAAGCGAAGCGGCCGAGGGGCCAATTGTTTGAGCAAAGTGAGTTTTGGGCTCTCAGCGAAGCAAGTTTTAGATCATCTTGAAACGGATCCGCAATTGAAACGGTTCCATGGCAGATACGGGATTTAAAGCTTAACTAAATGGCATTGACCATTGATTTTCAAAAGGAGACCTGTCTGATGGATTTTGAACTATCTGAGAATCATCAAGCGATCCGGGATGCCGCGGTTGAATTTGCCCGCAAACGCATTCAGCCTCAGCTTGCGGACTTAAAAAAGAAGAACCAGTTCCCCAAAAAGCTGTTGCAGGAGATGGCCGATCTGGGCTTTTTCGGCTGCACCTTCCCGGAGAAATACGGCGGCACCGAGACCGGTTTTCTTTCCCAGGCGCTGATCGCGGAGGAGATCGCGCGGGTTTTGTTCGAAGTCAGTTTCGCCTTTAACATGCAGTGCATGACCTGCCCCTTTACCATTCTCAACTGGGGGAACGATCAGCAGCGGGATCGGTACGTGGCGGATACCATTGCCTGCCGGAAAATCGGGTATTTCGGGCTGACCGAACCCAATGCCGCCTCGGATGCGGCCGCTATTCAAACCAGCGCCCGGAAAGAGGGCGACAGCTACATCCTGAACGGCTCCAAAATCTGGATCACCTATGCCCCCTTCAGCGACTACGGCATCATCTTCGCCCGCACCAGCGAAGACCGTTACCAGGGGCTCTCCTGTTTTATCGTCCCCAGTGATCTTCCCGGGGTGAAGATCGTGGAGATGCGCTCCAAATTCCTCTCCGGTCTCTCCTCACCAGGGGAGATCTATTTCGATGACTGCCGCCTGCCGGCAGAAAACCTTCTGGGGGAAGAGGGTCAGGGATTTGCGATTCTGTCCAGTGCGCTGAATTACGGACGCTTGACCGTAGCCGCCCGCTCCCTCGGTATCGGTCAGGCCTGCCTGGACGAAATGCTGTTCTATGCCGATAACCGGATGCAGTTTCAGCAGAAGATCGGGCGTTTTCAGTCGGTGAAGGCGCTGATCGCGGAAGCTACGGTTGAACTGGAAGCTTCGAGAATGATGGTCTATCGCAACGGCTGGCTCAAGGATCGGGGGAAAACCGCCTTCCGGGAGAGCGCCTATTCCAAGTATTTCGCGTCGGAAGTGACCCATCGCGCCGCCGAAGCGGCCATGAAAATCCATGGCGCCTATAGTTTCCATGACGAGTACCGGATCGGCGACCTCTATATCGCCGGGGCGGTGGTCACGGTGGCGGAAGGCTCCTCTTTCATCCAGCGCGGGATTATCGCCGATGATGCCCTGTCCTGGAAGGATGCCGAGCGATATGCCGCATTCGATAAACGCTATCCGGTGGATTTCAGCGGATTTCTGGGTCATTAACCACCCCCCCTGCGGGTTCTCTGACCGCTCCCGGGGATTGAAGAGAGATAATGACGATGATCTATCGTGACAACATCGACATCATGGCTGACAAGTATAGGGACCGTCTGTCAACGGTCTGCAGCCATGCCGGGGAGGTGACCTATGCCGAGCTTGACCGCCGTTCAAACGCACTGGTGCATGGGTTGAATGACCGGGGCCTAGTGCGGGGGGACCGGATAGCCATCCTGTGCGGAAACTGCCATTTCTACCGGGAGATGTTCTGGACCGCAGGCAAGGGCGGTTTTGGGCTGGTCCCTGTCAATACCCGCTTGAAACCCCGGGAGATGACCTATATTATCAACAACGCCGAGGCCAGCGCCCTGGTCGTCACCAGGGCGTTTCTGCCGGTCGTGGAAGAGATCCGGGCGAGCCTGACAGGGATTGCGCTTTTTTTCTGCCTGGATGGCCCGGTGGAGGGTACGATCTTCCTGGGCGATTTCCAGCAGCAGTATCCAACACACCGGCCCGAAGTCCCACTGGAACGGGACGACCTGTTCTGGCTGCAATATACCAGCGGAACCACCGGACTGCCCAAGGGGGCCATGCATACCCAGGGCACCGCCGCCAGCCTGATTGAGATCTGCCACGCTGAAATCAGCCGCAAGGGGTTTTACCAGGAGGGGACCCGCACCCTGCAGCTGCTGCCCTCCTACTCATTTTCCAGTATCGCCTTTGACCTGATGTACCAGTGGTCCGGCGCCCCGACCGTCATCATGGAGCAGTTTGATCCGCTGGAGATGATGCGGCTGATTGAGCAGTACCGGGTCACCGATTGCCACATCGTTCCGGTGATTCTCAGTTTTCTGCTGAACTCCCCGGAAATCAGTAATTACGACCTGAGCAGCCTGGAGTGCATCACCTATGGCGGGGCGCCCATGGCCCCCGAACTGGTCACCCGGGGAATCAAGCATTTCGGCCCGATTTTTATGCAGGATTACGGCTGTTCGGAAGCCGGCGCCCTGACCTTTCTCGATATTGAGGACCATCTCCCGTCCGGTTCAACGGAGAAAAACAGGCGCCTGGCATCCTGCGGGAAACCCTTTCCCGGGGTGGATGTCCAGGTACTGGACGAATCCGGCAACCCGGTCGGACCCGGCGAGATCGGGGAGCTGACAACGAAAAGCGATATGGTGATGCAGGGCTACTGGAAGATGCCCGCAGAAACAGCCAAAACACTGATCGACGGCCGGTTTTACACCGGAGACCTCTGTACGGTGGATGAGGACGGGTATATCTACCTCAAGGACCGGAAAAAAGACATGATCATCAGTGGCGGATTCAATATCTACCCCTTCGAGCTGGAAAGCACCCTCATGGAGCATCCCGCGATCCTGGACACCGCGGTCATCGGTATCCCGGATGATGCCTGGGGCGAGTCGGTCTGCGCCATGGTCGTGCTGAAAGAGGGGGTGACCGCCAGCGAAGAGGAGCTCATCGCCTTTATGAAGAGCCGTCTCGCCAGTTACAAGAAAGCCAAAAGGGTGGTTTTTGTCGAACAGATCCCCCGCACCCTGACCGGAAAGATTCTCAAACGGGAATTGCGGGAACCTTTCTGGAAAGACAGGGAGCGCAAAGTCTGAAAATAATGGACCCTATTCAAACCTGGTGGAGATATGGAATCCTTTGACCGAATTCTTTACGAAAAAATGCCGACCGGCGTCGTCTTTGTCCGGATCAACAACCCGGAACACAGAAACGCCCTGGATGTGCCCCTGAGGAAAGAGATGACCCGGGCCCTGGAAACTGCCGCTGAAGATGCGGCGGTGCGGGTGATTATCCTGTGTGGGGTGGGGGATCATTTCTGTGCCGGGGGGGATATCAAATCCATGGGTGATTTTTCACCCATGGAAGCGCGTGAGCGGATCGCACTGG
Organism: bacterium; assembly: GCA_018830885.1. Classification (GTDB taxonomy): domain Bacteria; phylum SAR324; class SAR324; order XYD2-FULL-50-16; family XYD2-FULL-50-16; genus JAHJRI01. The sequence continues at coordinate 3,369 of JAHJRI010000470.1, forward strand.
CGCACAAACCGATCCGGCTCATCCAGAATCTGGAAAAACCGGTGATTGCCATGGTCCACGGTTTTGCCGCCGGGGCAGGCATGAACATCACCCTGGCCTGCGACCTGATTGTGGCTGCCGACGATACCCGGTTCATCCAGGGATTTGTCAAAATCGGGCTGCTCCCGGATATTGGCGGGCTCTACTTCCTGCCGAGGCTGATTGGCATCCACCGGGCTAAGGAGTTGGTTTTCAGCGGCGGCAGGCTCGACGCCCTGCAGGCGGAAAAACTGGGGCTGGTCAATCGGGTGGTTCCCCGCCAGGACCTGGAAAAGGAGACCCTCAAGCTGGCCGAATCACTGGCCGAAGGTCCCGGTTTTGCGTTGGGGATCATGAAGAAGATGATGAACAAAGGTCTGGACTGCAGCCTGGACACTTTCCTGGAAATGGAGTCAGGGCTGCAGGCGCTCTGTTTCAACTCGGCGGAAAACCGGGAGGGGGTGCAGGCTTTCCTTGAAAAACGAAAACCCCGGTTTTGAAACTGTATTCATTAGAAGGAAATCATGGAACTCATACAGGATGTCTGCTACCAGGCAGTGAAGCGTTTTGGAAAGCAGGTTGCCTTTGACTCCCTCGATCAGCAGATCACCTTTGACCAGCTCTGGACCCGGATCGAATACCTGGCCGGCGCGCTCATGGAACTGGGCATTGACAAGGGAGACCGGGTCGCAATTCTTTCGGGCAACTGCACCGATTATATCGTCTACCACTATGCCATGGCCCGCATCGGGGGCATCCTGCTGGTGTTGAACATGCGTCACACCACGGAAGAGTTGGCCTGGGCGATTCGTCATGCTGAAGCCCGGGCACTGATCCTCAGCAAGGCTTTTGTTGCCCAGCTGCCAATCCTGAAAGAGCGCTGTCCATCCCTGGAGTTCAGCATCGGTCTCGGTTCCGTCGAAACCGCCGACTATTCAACCGACGGACTGGTCGAGCGCCACCTGGCGGTCACGAATCCCCCCATGCTTTACGAAACGGATCCGGTGCTGTTGATCTATACCAGCGGCACCACCGGCAGACCCAAGGGAGCCCTGCAAACCCATGCAGGATCGGTGATGATCGACCGTTTGACGGCCGAGGCCCTGGAAACATCCCCCCGGGACGTGTATCTGGCTTTCATGCCCTATTTTCACCAGGCGGGTCTGATTCGGACCCGGGCGACCCTGATCAAGGGCGGCATCAACCTGGTAGCCGGAAAAATGGACCCGGAATCCCTGGTCTCCTACCTGGTCGACAAAAAGGTCTCCATTACCATGCTGGTCCCTCCATACGATACCCTGCTGGCCGAAATCGCGGACCGGGACAGGCTGGTCTTCCCCTCCCTGCGTTTCATTATTGGTGCAGGGGGCGCCGGTCAGGTTCACGCCGAGCGGATGCGGGTCTTCTGTGAACGATTTAACTGCCGGTACATGGGGGTTTATGGTCAGACGGAGGTCACCGGGCCGGCGACCCTGATCACCGATCAGGACTATTTTACCCGTCCCGACTCCTGCGGCAGACCCATGGCGGGGATCGACCTGCAGATTTGGGATGAGAAGAAGAACAGACTGCCTGTGGGATCCGTCGGCGAGATCATGATCCGGTCAAAAACCTGCATTCCCGGATACTGGCGCAACGAAGCTGCCGACACGGGTCTCTATAGCGGAGAATGGCTTCATACAGGGGATCTGGCCCGGATAGATGACGATGGCTTTGTCTATTTCATCGACCGGAAAAAAGAGCTGATCAAAACCGGTGGTGAAAACGTCTACCCGCGGGAGGTGGAGGATGTTCTGCGAACCCATCCGGCCATTGCGGACCTGACCGTCATCGGGCTGCCGGATATCGACCGCTGGGGGGAAAAAGTCACGGCCGTGGTCATCCTCAAAGAGGGCCGGACCTTGACCCTGGAAGAGATCAAAGCGACCTGCCGGGATAAGATCGCCGGGTATAAGATTCCCAAATCCCTCCGGATCGTCGAGACAATCCCCCGCAATCACACGGGTAAAGTCCAGAAGCTGGTCCTGAAGGAGTTGCTGCAGGAGAAGTAACCGAGGACGGCCGGTTCAACGCACAGAACCTTTGTTTTTCTTTTCTTTGCGCTTGGTTTTCGTCTTTTTCGGTTTGGAGCCAAAGTCCTTTTTCTCTGCTTTTGATCCGAAGCTCCGTTTCTCGCCCGATTTTTTCCGGCTGGCACTCTCAGGCCTTTCCTGGGCGGCCTCGATCACCAGCTTACGGCCATCATGCTCGATATTGTCAAAACTCGAAACGAGACGATCTGAAAAACTGCTGTCCACTTCGAAAAACGAGAAGCTCTTCATGATCTCGATTTTACCGATTTCGATATCCCGTTTTTTGGTGGTTTCATTGATCAGACCAATGAGACTGGCAGGGTCAATGCCATTCTGGGAACCGGCGTTGATAAAAAACCGGGAGAAATAGCTCTTCCCACGATGGGTGGATGGTTTGGCTCCTTTCGGTCCTTTTAGTCCTTTCGCTCCTTTTGTGACCGGCTTCTTCTCTTTCCGCAGGACATTCAGATTGGGGGCATTCTTGTAATAATCCAGAAACCGGTTGAATTCCAGTGAAACGAAATGCTTGATCAGCTCTTCCCGTGACAGCCACTCCAGTTTCTTGGTGATCATGGGCAGAAAAGGTTCGATCTGGGTCTCATCCACAGCGACCTTTTCCATTTTATCGATCAGTTTGAACAGCTGTTTTTTGCAGATCTCGACGCCGGAGGGAATCTGTTTTTGTTCAAAGGGTTTTCGGACCAGTCTTTCGATATTCTTGAGCCGTCCTGTTTCCCGGCTGTGGATGATCGACAGGCAGATACCGGTTTTCCCTGCCCGGCCGGTGCGGCCGCTGCGGTGAATATAGATTTCCGGTTCGTCAGGCAGATTATAGTTGATGATGTGGGAAAGGTCGTTGACATCCAGTCCGCGGGCGGCCACATCCGTGGCAACCAGCATCTGCAGGGTTTTGTTACGAAACCGTTTCATCACGTAGTCCCGCTGCGCCTGGGAAAGATCACCATGCAGGGCATCCGCGTTATAACCGTCGATGATCAGCTTGTCAGCAACCTCTTTTGTCTCTTTGCGGGTTCGGCAAAACACGATCCCATAGATATCCGGATTGATATCGGCGATCCGTTTCAACGCCAGGTAGCGGTCTTTGGCATTGACCATGTAGTAAAAGTGCGCCACGTTCTCTGCCCCCACATTTCGCCTGCCAACGGCGATTTCGATGGGGTCATGCATCTGTTTCTCTGCAATCTCGACAATCTCCCTCGGCATGGTAGCCGAAAAAAGCAGGGTCTGGCGCGACGCGGGGGTCTGGGTCAGAATGGCATCCAACTCCTCCCTGAACCCCATACTCAGCATTTCATCCGCTTCATCCAGGACAATCGTGTTGATCCCGCTGATATCTATTTTTCGGCGTCGAATCAGGTCATTCAGCCTGCCCGGGGTTCCCACGACGATGCTCACCCCTTTTTGGAGCGCCCGGATCTGGGTATCAATGCTGGCCCCACCGTAAACAGCGACAATTCCGATTCCATCCGCATATTTGGCAAATGCGTTCAGGTCTTCGGCCACCTGGATACAGAGTTCCCGTGTTGGCGTTAAAATCAGCGCCTGAACCTTTTTCTGCCCGGGATTGACCAGGTGAATCAGGGGTAATCCGTAAGCCGCTGTTTTCCCGGTGCCTGTCTGGGCGATCCCGATCAGGTCGGAACGGCTCTCCAGCATGGCTTCAATCACCTTCTCCTGAATCGGCATGACCTGTTCAAACCCAAGGTCCTGCAAACCCTTGAGAATGGTTGCTTTCAAGCCTGTTTCTTCGAATCTCATCTCTACTTTTCTCCGTGTGGTCTGGCGCGCTTGTTTTCAATCGATTCGATAACTCCAGCTCTGCTTTTCAAGCCTGTTTTCTTACTCATTCCTTGTTTATCAGGGAATTGCCGATCGTTTCGCTTTTTTGTGGTTAATCGCCCATCATATCAAAATTTCCTATTTATATGAACATTTACACGCTCATTATATGCTTTGGGACATTCATTGGATATTATTTTCGACAGACACGCCGGCGATTCCCTTTCAGAATATTGGTCAGAATCATTTAACCCGGAATGACCCGATGCAGAATGAAGGGAAAACCCCAGCGGGTGAAGAGGACTGCTCGGGGCTCCATCGAACTGCCAGAATCCATTAAAATCGCCCTTGCCGGGCAGCAGCGTTCGGACAGTTCAAATCAACATTAATTGCTTGACAGATACGCACAGCAAAGGGAGTATGGTGGAAAAAACATCAGGTAATTAAGGCTTGATGAAACTCCTCTGAAAATAATTATATAGAGACAAGAAAAATGGCAAACGGCACCGTAAAATGGTTCAGCGATAAGAAAGGTTTCGGATTCATTGAACAAGCAGATGGCCCTGATGTTTTCGTTCATCATTCAAATATTAATGCCTCGGGATTTAAATCACTGAATGAAGGTGACAAGGTTACTTTTGATATCGAAGAGGGGAAAAAAGGACCGACAGCAGTGAATGTAACAACTGTATAACACAATTTGATTTTGAGTCCGCCCCGATTCGAGATTCTTTCCAGACCCTGAAGCAGATTTTTTTTGGTTGTTCCAGGGTTTTGGCTGTTTATAACCAACTACTATCGAATAAGGGAGCGTTCTCATGGATCGTTTTGCAGATGGCAGGGTAGCATCAGGATCCGGCAGGTTCGATCCCGATATGCTCATCGACCTGGAAGATACTTTCGTCAACGGTGTCTATTCGTCCGTCGATTGCGCCACCAAACTGGAACTGAAGCGGTTGTCATCCGAAGAAGGGGTGGCTCCAACCTGCAAGGCAGGCTGTTTCAGCTGCTGCGGACAACATATCCTGACCAATATTTCCGAAGCTCAGGCCCTGTCGCACTATATCAAACGGGAGTTCTCGGTTAAGCAGATTGAAGACCTGCGGATCCGAACCAAGCACTGGCATGAGTGGGATGACATTCGGCCGAGCCAACATCAGCGTGCCGCTGCAGGCAAGCAGATCCCCTTTTCCGCGCATCAATACTGCCCGATGCTGGTGGATGGAAAATGCAGCGCCTATTCCATGCGCCCCGTTATCTGTCGAACCCATTTCGTCAGTTCGGCACCCCCTGCCTGCCGCCCATACTACGATCCGGATTCGATTCAATCAGACCCGGTCGCATTGAAGTCCGTTCTCACGGCAACCTATCCCTATTCCATCAAGATCAGAGATCGAATCGAACAGGCAGGGTTGAATTTCTGCCAATCCATCATGCTGCTTCCCCACTGGCTGGCCATCGAGATGCACTGGGACTTCGCCATCCTGGCTTGAAGTGGATAGCAAGATAATCATATACCTCTTAAATTGATATTCCGCGTAGAAATACCAATCACCAGAGTTTTCTTTCCAAAATAGCTCAAGGGTTTTTCTATACAGGTGTTATATGAAAACCGCTTGGCTGCATTTGAAGAGTTTAGCCAGAGCCTTAATCTGACGTCTGTTTAATTCACGTTTTCCGTTAAGAATCTCAGGTACAACACCGGGGCTTTCGAGCTCAACCAGATCCTTCTGCCTCAAGCCGTTCTGTTCCATAAAAAACCTGATGGCATCGATGGCGGTTCCTTCAGGCTCTTCGATATGGTTCTGTTCGTGCTCCGAAATAAGAGTGCCGACTAATTCAAGGCGTGTTTCCAGATTTGAATCATTGGTAGCGTCATCCATCAGAAAATCTGAAAGTTCAATATACTTTTCCAATTCACTATCATTCTCAGGTTTTTTCAGTATCGGGGCTAAATGTGCCCAATGACTGACTAGTTGGCGATATACCAAGGATCTCTCTTCCATTTTTTCCTGTCATATTCCTTGTGAGTTAAAACATATCGAATGAACAGCTTCACGGATATCAGAGGCACATGGCCTTGACACGACGGAGGGAATTGCGGACTTCTTGTTCCAGATCGAGGACACACGGGTCTCCTGAAACGGAGGCCCAGGAAAATTACGTCATTCAATGGAATGAGGATTTCCCCTGGCAAGTTGGCGCTAACTCGCCGCGGAAAAAGAGATGGACGCTCATTTCAATATCAGGGCGATCCAAACGGCTACAGTACCCCCACCGTTTCCGGTGTGGCACCCGGTTCCCATTCCGCACAAGGTGTGCTGCCGGTATAGGCCCTGACGAATTTCCGGTCCGGATTCCGTTCCAGAAAACGACGGGATTTTCGCCACCGGTGCTGCACCACCTTCGGTTTGATGAAGAAATCCCGGTAGCATTTCTCCCGAAAGGTATCTGAATCCATATGTCCGGCACAGATATATTTTACAGGCTCGCCATTCTTATCAAAGCACTCATAAATATTAAAGCTGGTGTTATTCTTCATGTCGGTTTTGTAAGAAAAAGAATTCATTCAACTGAAATTTATGTTATTTTAACAAGCAGTAATTTATACCCGTTTTAATTGGGTGACACGTAACCCGTTCATGTCACCCAATTAAAACTCCTCCGCTGATAAGCGACAGTTGAAAAACAATATGGAGAACATATGTACATATTAAATCGCAAAAGGAGCCCTGTCAAGGAAAAAAGAATACATATGTACACTTTTTTGGTTTCACACCATTATGTGAGACAGACAGGAAACAATCGATAACGGGGGACGGGTTTCGGGGATTTATTCTTCCGGTACGGTGAGTCGGCAGGCGATGCGGTGCAGCAGCCAGCGGTTGAAGGCCTGTATATATTTGAAGCTGTCTTTGCCGGCGATGGCCATCCCGGCCAGAAAAACCAGGTGGGACAGACCGTAGGCGATGGGGGAACCGATCAGAAAGAGCGCCGGCCAGGAGAGGAAATAGGCGGCAATGCCGAGCCCTGTAATCAATGGCCAGGCCATCAGGTAACTGACACCGACCAGACTCATTCCCAGGATGAACCAGCCGGAGGGTTTCGCCTTGAACAGGCTCAGATCGGCCGGTTCGGCCAGCGCCCGCTGCAGTGCACGGGTCCGCACCAGCCAACCCCTGAATCGCTTGAACAGGATCATTGGCTCCCCTCGAGTCTTTCCATCACTGGCCGCTTGATCAGATCCGACAGCGGCATCACCTGAAGCTTTTTTTCCCGCAATCCGGACAGAATCCCGTCCACCTGTTCCAACCATTGATCGACTGTCAATTCTCCATGGGGCTGGCAGTCATGGAGAAGCAGAATATCGCCGGGACTGATCTTTTTCAGGACCCTGGCCTTCATCCCTGCAAACCGGCGGTTCCCAAAATCCGCAGGTCGGCAGCTGAATCCGACACAGACCATCCCCAGCCGTTCCAGGATTGGGCGCAGGTGCGGATTGGTGATGCCCACCGGCGGACGAAAGACCTTCGGGCGGATACCAAACGAAGCCAGTGTTTCCTGGCAGCGGCTGATTTCATTTTCGATTTTTTTCCTCCCCCGCAGCATCAGAAACACATCGTGGGAATCAGAATGGTTCCCGACCCCGTGTCCCGCGGCCAGGATTTTCAGGATCAGATCCGGGCTCATCGCTGCTTTCCGGCCGATCACAAAAAAGGTCGCATTAACGTTGAAACGAGCCAGCAGCTCGAGCAGGCGGGGGGTGGTTGCCGGGTCCGGGCCGTCATCAAAGGTGATGGACACAGCCGTGGTCCGGGAATTTCCCCTGCGCAGGATGGGCAGGAAATAGCTGAAGCGCTGCACAAAAGGTCCGGTGAGGCACAACAGGCCGAAAATAGACAGCGGCAGAATCACCCACGGGGGATTGAACATCATAAGCGGAAGGGCCGCTAAAACCGTCACCACCAGGGACAGCTCGAACCGGCTGCGGAATCCGGGCAGGTGCGACGCTTTTCTAATGTGGCGGTCTGGGTTCATAAATGATTTCCGCTTTCTTGTTCATACAAACCACCATGCCCTGTCGGGCACAACGAAACATGAGAATGATATCGCGGTGTTGAGCGCGGAGGCGTTTTGGTTGAACGACTTTTTTCTCATATAACCCGAATCAGATAACACCAAGCCATTTATGACTCGATATCGGTAGCAGCGTTTCTATTGGGAAGATAGCAGTGAAAAACGGCCGGAGAATTTGAAGTAGGTCGTCTTGGCATGAGTGATCTCTGCCTTGACGGTCACCCCGGTCGATCCGGACGGCTCCAGGGTCATTTCCAGGTCCAGCTCGACAGCCCGGTCCGGAACCAGGATATTGAGAAACTTGATCTGCCTGGCTTCCGTCAGCAGCACCGTCTGCTGCAGATGATCCGAAACAATCTCCTTCAGCATCTGGATCAGGCAGACCCCCGGCGTCACCGGGTTTCCGGGAAAATGGCCCTGGAAAACCGGATGGTCCGGGTTCAGCGTAATCCCAAGACGAGCACCCTGCCCGTTGCTTTCAGTCACCCGGCAAACCCTGTAAAAAGTATCCTTCAGCATATCCCCCATCTCCCTTGTCCAGCGGATCAAACAGACGCTGCCCGGTCCCTGCCAAATACCTGTTTCGCCAGTTTTCGCTTGCGTGGGCGCATCGTATTATTTGCCATCTCTTTTTTGATCACCCGCAGCATCAGCTTGAACATTTTCACCGTCTGGGGTTCGTCCTGATAGAAGGTATCCCAGGCATAGTAGAGCATTTCCTGCAGTTTGTCAGCCGTCATATGCCGGGGCTGGAAGACCACCCGGTCAGCGGAATACCGGTCCCAGTCGTACGTGAGGATGCGTTTGTCCCGTTGCAGCTCCTCGAACGCCTGTGTATGTGGAAAAGGGGTCAACACCGTGAATTCGGCGAGGTCCAGGTTGATTTCCAGCAGAAAATCGACCAGCCGTTTGATATCGTCCTCTGTCTGATCGTCCATGCCCAGCAGGATGGTTCCCTCCACACCGATGCCGTGATCGTGATACCGCTTGACCCGCTCCCGGATATAGTCGGACCGGTCAAATACCGCCTGGTAGACATACCAGGCCCCTGCCTGGGCCGCGAGATCCAGCACTTCAGGATCATCTTCGATGGGGTGGCAGCACCAGCTTTTTTTGAGGGGAATCATCTCACGGAAGAGATCCTTTTCCCATTGGGTATCCTGGGCAAGCGAATTATCGACAATGAAGAGACGATTGTTATCGATTCCAGCGATCTCGGCAATGGTCTTCTCGATGGGCCGAGGCCGGAACTTCCGACCGCCGAGATAGGCCACGGCACAGGGATAGCAGTTGAACCGGCATCCCCGCGACGCATGCACGAGATCCACCATCTGCACGCCTTTGTAGTTGTACAGGTCTGAATTCAAAATGTCCCGGCGGGCCGTCCCCACCAACTCAATGGGGGGTTGATCGTGCAGATAGTCGTAGACCGGTTTGAGGCGATTGGCCTTGAAATCTGCCATCACCGCCTCCATCCTGCCTTCAGCCTCCCCCAGGAAGATGGCGTCCCCGTGCTCAGCCGTTTCTTCGGCGTGCAGCATGGTGGCGATCCCACCAAAGATCACCTTGACGCCCCGCCTGCGAAACTCGGCGGCAATGGCCCATCCCCTCTGCACCTGGATGGTCAGCATCATGGAAATTCCCACCATATCCACCGGCTCATCAAAATCGATGGTCTGGAGGTTTTCATCCACGAATGTTACATCCACGTCATCGGGCAGCGTCGCTGCGAAAACCACCGGGCCATGGGGTGGCAGATGAAATTCCGTCTGCCGGTCCAGCTTGGCCCATCTGGGATAGATCAGTTTAAAATGTATCATGTCACCTTTCTGGTTTCTTCCCGCAACACCCTGCGGAGGGGTTTTCCCACACGATTGGCGGGAATCTCGTTCCGGAAGCGGATATACCGCGGCACTTTGTAAGCGGGCAGCTGATCCCGACACCGGTCAAGCAGCTCCTGATTCTCGACCTCCAGCCCTTCCCTGAGCACCACGTAGGCAACGATGGCCTCCCCCCGCATTTTATCCGGGGTACCGATCACCGCAGCGTCCAGAACCGCCGGATGCTGCTTGAGCACGGTTTCGATGTCGCTGGGGTACACATTAAAGCCCCGGGAAATAATCAGGTCATCCTTGCGATCGACCAGGTAGAAATAGCCGTCCTCATCCATGCGGGCCAGGTCCCCGGTATACAGCCATCCGTTCCGGAGCGCCTCCCGGGTCCGGTCCGGATCATTCCAGTACCCCTGCATCACCTGGGGGCCCTTGATCACCATCTCACCGACCGTTCCCACAGGACACTCCTTTTCACCCGTATCAACATCGACTATCTTCACATCGGTGCCGGGCAGGGGCAACCCGATACTGTCATAGTGGGTGGTTTTCCCATGAAACGGGGTGATGTGGGAAGACGAGGAGACCTCTGAAAGACCATACGCCTGGGCAATCTTTTTTCCTGTCAGCTGATGGTATTTTTCCTGTACCCAGTCCGGCAACGGGGCACCTCCCCCCGTAGCCACTTCAATGGCTGTCAGACCATACTGGTCCGCTTCATTGTGAGAAACCAGGGCCGCCCAGAGAGCCGGCACCGCCGGAAAGGAGACAGGCCGGTACCGTTTTATATCCTTGAGAATATTCAGGATGTTGGACCAGTCGAACATGGGATAGAGAACCATGCGGAAACTATTGTAAATCGACAGGTGCAGACAGATGGTCATCCCGAAAACGTGGAAAAAGGGGATGATGCATAATACCGCTGGATTCTCCTGTTTTGGTACCGGGCGCCAGCTGTTGATCTGCACCACGTTGGAGACAATGCTGCGATGGGTCAGCACAGCCGCCTTGGGCAACCCGGTCGATCCGCTGGTATACTGCAGGACCGCCACATCATCCGGTCTGCAGACCGGATCCGGCTCCCCTGCCGGATTGGCTGCGACCAGGTCGTTCAGGATCAGGATTTCGGGACACGCGGCATTCCGTTGGATCTCCTTTTCCTGGTTCAGCACCGAATGAATCACGATGCCCCGCAGCGGCGTTTCTTCAACCACCTGCACCACATTGTTGAGAAACAGATCCAGGGTGACCACGATCTCTGCACCGGAACGGGTCAGGAATGTCACCAGCTCGTGGCCGTGACTCATCACGTTGAGATTGACAACAATCGCCCCCAGTTTGGTAATACCGTAAAATGCAATGATATAGGTGGGGGAGTTGGGCAGGAGCAGCGCCACCCGGTCCCCTTTCTTGACTCCCATCCCCGCCAGGGCATAGGCGAAGCCGTTGACCTTCCTGTTGAGTTCGCCATAGGTGATATCCAGATTATTCATGGTGGTGGCGACATGGTCAGGATACCGGGCAGCTGTCCGGATCAGGATATCCGGCAGCGTAATATCCGGATAGGTGGGTTCGTGGGTCACGCCCTCATCGTAGTTTTTCAGCCAGGGTTTCTTCATAAATGCTCAATTGGTTGGTTGATACACCGGATCAGGGTTCATTCGCCTTACACCGGTTTCAGCTAACATATTACTAACACCTATTCCCAACAATGGGTTAAAAAGCCCGGCACCATTGACTCGATCATCGTTACCAAAAATTACCGCTATGGTTGCGACGGATGTTCCGGAACCGGTAAAACGCTGTCATTCAGCAGCCCTTCTTTTCTGGAACAGCTCCGCCAGGTTTGGTTTGTGGTTATAGACAATAAAGAGACAGGTGACCGTTATCCCGGCAACAGCTGCCGGATCGGTACCATTCCTGTAAATAACCAGTCCGCCCAGGGTAAAAATCATCAGAAATGAGGCGATGAAGGGTTTGCGAATCAAGCCGTACGCGATCACCCAGACCAGGGTGGACAGCAGCGACAGGATACCCCCGGGAAGCGCAAAAAATCCCAGGAAGTTGGCCACGCCCTTCCCCCCTTTGAAACTGTGGAAACAGGGAAACCGGTTTCCCAGGATCAGTCCCAGCCCCACCCAGGGGACCAGCGGCAGTGGCAGCAGGACCATGGCCAGCCAGGCAACAGCCATCGCCCTGCTGAAATCGAGCAGCAGGACAACGATCGCCCAGAACAGACCGGCCTGCCGGTAAACGTTGGTCGTCCCCGGATTTCCGCTGAACTGCCCCCGGGGATCTGAGCGACCGGTCACCCTGAAGAGAATGATCGAAAAGTTAACGGAACCAGCCAGATAAGCCGCCAAGAGCAGGCCCACAAAAAGAAACAGCGCCTCAGTCATATGAGATTCACTCCCAAACGGTCGTTCTCTGCTTCAAACATCTTCTGCACGGTTGCCGTCAGTTCCTGAACCGAGAAATTCTCCCCTTCATAATCGGGATTGAGGGAACCGATCCATCTCAGGCGGATGGGCTGGTCGATCGCCGCATTGAACAGAAATCGGCCGGGTTTGAACAGCCGGTTGCTGTTTTCAACAAACAGAACCATGACGGGTGCCCGACTTCGCAGGGCAATTTCAAAAGCGCCCCTGGAAAGACGGCCGATTTTTCCGTCACGGCTGCGGGTGCCCTCTGGGAAAACAAAAATATTCCCCCCGGTCGACAGGTAGTCCCCGAGACGTAAAATCCGGTCCATCACCTGCCAGGGGGAAATTCCTTTTCCACCCGCTGAAACATAGCCCGATTGCCTGATCAGCCACCCAAAGACAGGTACCCTGAAAAAGCTGTTTTTGACAATGGTTTTCTGTTTCTCATACAACGAAATCATGAGCAGGGGATCCAGATAGGAAATATGGTTACAGACAATAATCGAGGATCGGATTTCATCCACCCCCTCATCGATCTCAAACGACAGTGAGGGAACCAGGAACTGCGTGAGACCGAAAAACCGTTTAAAAAACAGATGGTGCAGCCGCTGATATTTCAGCTCCCTGGTGGCGGCAAAAGGAAAATTCGCCAGGTAAAAGGGGAAATACAGGACCAAAAAGCCGAAAATAAAATAGATCCAGAGGACGGTGGTTACGAATAGATCCTGTATTTTTTGAACCGGTTTACCCATGTCGGTTTTTCCGTTTAACGCTCAATCAAGCCGTTATTTGGTTGCAGTGGTTTTCCCAGAAACGGTTCAAAATGAAACCATTCAAAGGGATCCCGCCTGGCTGCATCTGAGAGCAGATCCGCATAAGTCTGGGCCGAGCGCTTGACGGCGTTTTTCCGATCCCCCCGGTTTTCCGCTTTCACCGTAATCGGCGGGCTGATGCGAATATGATACTGCAGCTTGCCTGTCTTGATCGGAAACAGCGCGAATATCGGTCTTTCAGAAATCAGGGCCAGAAGATGGGGGGATTCGGGCAGGCACACCTCGTGTCCCAGGAAATCAACCTTGACCGCCCGCTGGGATTCATGCCAGATCCGATCGCCCGTGAGAGAGACCAGCCCGCCGGTGCTTAAAAAGGTGTGGGCCTCGATCAGGTGAAAGGGCGAGCTGCTGTTCTGATTGACGGCGATGATTTTGATCCCCTGCTCCGCCAGGCTCTCCTTCTGGATCTTTTCGATCTGTTCCCTGTTTTTAATCCCCATATACAGTAGCAGCCGGAGACCCGGGTGTTTCTTTTTCAGCAGGTGAGCCGCCACATCCCAGTTTCCCATGTGGGACATCAGCAGGATGGCACCTTTTTTCTGCAGCAACGTCTGCTGCAGAGCCTCCCAACCGTCGATGGTAACGGATATCCGGTCAAAGTCCAGCATCAGCATTCGGTCGAGAAATACGCGGGTAAACCGCTGGTATTGGTGCCAGACACAGGCATAGGCATGGAACCGGCTTCTTTCCGGGAACAGCGCCCGGTAAAAGCGGGCAGATTCCCGAACCCGTCCCGGCAGGAAGGAATAATACCCGGCTGCGATGAAACGGGAAAGGATGCTCAGAAACCAGCTGCCGATCCATTTCGAGATCCGCACGGCCACCCGAAAGGAGATCGCTTTCATGAGCCCGCCTGCCCCGACAGCACAGCGGGTTTTTCCACAGGCACAGCCACGATCCAGGTTTCTTCCCGCTGATTGCCGGAGGGATCCACTGAGCTGATGCTGAATCCACAGGGTTCGATCAGTGCCAGCAGTTCCTCCGCCGACCTGAAGTGGACCGGCTGTTTTCGAAACCGCAACCGGATGGTTTCCATCCGGCGCCATATTGGCATCCGCCCCGTATCCGGGATCGTGACGCGGATCACCACTTTCCCATGGGAACCCAGACGCGTATGGATCGTGTGCAATGTCTCCCTCAGCTGGCTGTCGTCCAGGTAATGGATCATGTCCAGCATCAGGACTATGTCCACCGTCTGGTCCGCAAAAGGAAGGTCCGGGGCAGCGCCTGCGGCAGCAGTCCCCTTGTCACCGATGACCCTGACGGCAATTCGAACCCGTTCCGCATCCGGATCCACGCCAAATATCCGGGCCCCTGGGAAGCGGTCCAGAATCCAGCACGCCGGAACCCCGAAGCCACAGCCAATATCCAGGATTTTGCCTGAGAAGTCCACATAGCGGTCCAGTTCCGGAAACATGGGATCCAGCTGGATCTTGAACCGGGCAAACATCCGGGGATATGCCTCGAGGTACATATAGCGGGAAACGACCCGTTTCAGGCGACTTTCTGACAGCGACGCCTTCTTTAACATCCGCGGACGATCGGTGATGAACAGTTTTCGCAGCAGCGGCGGCAGGATCACAAAGGCCCCGGTCAATGCATAACCGATTCCCAGCAACGATACCAGCCCGGCGCTTTTCAACAGCTTGTGGTCTGCCAGGTTCAGGACGCCGAACCCGATCAGCGTGGATGTCGATGCCAGAAATACCGCCATGCGGATCAGACCCAGCGAAGGATGGTTTTCATCTCCATAACGCTGGTAGGCCAGCACAAAAAAAAGCGCATAGTCCACACCCATGCCGATCACGATAATGGCCAGCATCAGGCCGGGAATATCCAGCGGATGGTCCAGAAGATTCAATGTGCCCAGCGTGCTGACCATGGCAAACAGCACCGGCAGGATGGTAATCAGTGTCAATCGCCAGCTCAGAAAGAAGAGAAAGATCAGGCAGACAACACTGACGCCGATGATAACAACCATCTTGAGAAAGGCCGACAGCAGAAAATCTCCCAGCCGGGTGGAGAAATAGCCGGCATCGAAAAGGGTCACCGACGGTTCCGCTTTATATCTTTGAAAAAAGGTATCCGCTGAGTAGCTGTCACCGGGTTTGAGGGTTAAAAACTGGATCCACTTTCCCTCACCGGCCATTTTCGTGATCCCCAGCATTGTTGTAAACCGTTCCGGCAATTCCGGCGCGGGGATCTGTCTGCGGACCAGCTGCTGAAAAAAAGGATCGAAGGCATCTGGCGTAAAACCCAGTTCGGAAGAGACCGCCCGGATATTCTTCCTCAAATCCGAAATTCGCTGCCGGGTCCAGAAACGGTGCCATTCGGAAAAATTTTTGCGGGCCCTGCCCTCCCCCGGAAAAATCATCGAGGAGACGAAGGCGGATGAGAGTTGGCCGGAATCCCGATCCGCTTCCAGCATGTTCAGCAACCGGTCGCTTTTCTGCTGCATATCAGAGAGGGTGTCACTCTCAAGCGCCATATAGACCTGGGAAAACACATTGCCCCAGACCTGGCTGATCTCTTTTTCTGCCGCCGCCGTCTTCGGGCTGATGGTGTTGATGGATGCCAGGTCCGCATTAAACCGGGGCTGGGCAAAAAAGAGCATCACCCCCCCGAAGAGAACCACCACCGTAACCCATTTTCCGTTACTGGCTCCCCCCAGCCGGTCAACCACACGCTGCAGCATCGGCCGGCGGGTTCTCCGCGCCGGGGGCAGCTCCGGGATCAGCCTGGGGAAAATGGTATGCAAAAAGATAAAAGAGGCAGCAATGCCCATGGCTGCAAACTGGCCGATCTGGGAGAGGATCGAAAACCCGCTGATGGAAAGCGTTAAAAAAGCCCCTACCGTTGTGAGCAGCGCCAGCAGGCAAACCGCCCGTGTTTCCCTGGCCGCCTCCCTGCCCGAGGTTGGATGGGGCCGATCCAGAAACAGAAAATAGGCAATGGCATGATCAACCGTGATCGAAATCACCGCTCCGCCAAACCCGATTGTCAGGATAGAGATGGTGGGATGAAACACGGAAAAAAGGAAAAAGGCGACCACTGTCCCGGCCAGGGCCGGCAGCAGCGCCAAAATACCGATACCGGGCCGTGGAAAGGAAAAGAGCAGCAAGAGCGCAATACCGGCGATGGAAAAAAAAATCGCCCGCCGGGTATCTGCCCGGGCAGTCAATTCATTATCCAGGGCCGCCCGATATGTGCCGACCGAAGTCATCACCACCTTTTCACCCTGCTGCTGGTACCGGTTCTCCACCAGAACAGCCAGCCTGCTGAGCAACCGTGTCAGTGTGCGGCCAAAGGCAGTGTCGGTGCCGGGTCTGGATGGACTGGCCATAATCAACAGGTGGCGATTGTCCCCTGAAAGCAGATGCCCCCGATAAATCCGGATACCGCTGGCAGGACTCAAAGAGGCCATTTTTTCCAGGATCAGACTGCTCAAACCCAGTGGATCCCGGGTAAACATGCCACCGCGGCCGATGCCCTCCAGACCCGCCATTTGATTCAGCGACAAAACCAGCTTATTCTTTACCTGGTGCGGCACCAGCAGGGGCCGCACGCTTTTTTCCAGCTCCGCGCGGGTGAACAGGATGGGCAGGTTGTCCAACAGATATTGCATCAGCTCGGGAAACCCGTGCCGCAGATCCCCCAGTCCGACCTGCTTGAAAAGACCACTCTGCAGCAATTCCTGCTCGACGATGCCACCGATTTCCACCAACAGATCCGCATTTGCCGAGGTCAGGCCGATATCAATCACAACCTGATCCTGGAGCGGATTATGCTGGAGCATGTACCGGGCACCGGCGATGGCCGGATCTCCAGAAGGCAGCGAGCCGGCCACATCAAAATCAAACTGGATGCGATATACCGCCACGCTCAGCAGCAGGGCAAAAACAACCAGGGTTGACAGAGCGGGAATGGGGCGAAAGCTGCTTTTACCGGTTGGCATACATTCTCCTGCGCAGCGGTAGGGGAATCAGTACCCTTTGCAGAATCAGGCGGGTGAATGTAGTTGTGTTCCTCAGAAAATCGATAAAGGGCCGGAAGTGGGATATCCGCGGGATCTCTTTTTTGTACTTCACCCGAATCGGGATTTCGATCATCGGGATTCTTTGCCAACGGGCCTTGACCAGGATTTCCACTTCAAACTGAAACCGTCTGGAGACCACCCCCAGATTCAGACAGTGGGGCAGCGGATAGATGCGAAATCCGGACTGGGAGTCGGACAGCCATGCACCACTGGCCATCAATACCCAGAAATTGGAAAACTGTCTACCGAAGCGGCTGGTCCACGGTGCCTGCTGGTCCTTCATCCCCTCCCTGCGGCCGATGATGATCGAGCCGGGATTGTCCAGGGCGGTTTTCATCAGCAGGGTGGCATCTGCCGGATCGTGCTGACCGTCTGCATCGATGGTAATCGCCCAGTCTGCCAGCCGGGCAGCTTTCTCGAACCCGGTCCGGATAGCGGCCCCTTTACCCTGGTTGACCGGGTGAGACAGGAGATGAATGTCAGGAATCCCTTCCAGACAGGCGGCTGTTTCATCGGTCGAACCGTCATTGACCACGATCACCGGGCAGCCATATCGTTTGACCCCCTCGATCACTTCGGTCACATAGAGGGGATGATTGTAAACCGGTACGACAAATGCAAAGGGTCGTCTGGCTGTTGATCCTGAATTCATTGATCGCCTGTCATCCGGTTAATAAAAAAGGTAACGATTCAGCAAATTCCGCGAAAGCGCCGAAACCTGAATGTAATTGAACTCATTCTCGACGACCATCCATGGACATCTTCCGAGGGCGGTCGCGAAAGCCTCCTTCCTGGAGGCTTTTTCCGCTCCCAATCCGTTCAATCACATACAGGTCTCGTCGCTCTATTATCACTAAATATGCTGATCAGCTGCAAAAAAGGGAACGATTCACCCCCAGCCCTGATCCTGTCAGGCAGGGGGATAAAAAAGGGTATCTATGCCGGTCGATCCGGTAAAAAAGCCAGCGCCCAGGTCCCCGGCCCCATGTGCACGCCAGATGTCAGTGAAAAGGGTTGCAGCAGGATCTCCGCCCGGGGGTAACGATCGCTGATCTCTTTCTTCATGACCGCCTCGACCCAGGGTTTGTTGTCTGAATATTCCAGCATGATCAAGGCTCCGGCTTCCTTCTGCAGGGTGGCCTCGAGTTTTTTCAGGGCAAAGGCAATCTGACCTTTCTGGTTGCGGGCCGTACCTACCTTGACTGCTCCTTCCGGCTGGGGGCTGACAATGGGCTTGATATGCAGGGTATCCCCGAAAAATGCGCTGGTTCTGGAGAGTCGCCCGCCTGCGGCCAGGTACTGCAATTTATCCAGAAAGACGTATTCTTCACACGCTTTCACCGCCGATCGGGCAAATGCAACGATCGCCTCGGGGTCATCGGTCTCTGCCGCAAAGCGAACCGTCGCCAGGACGATGACAGCCAGCCGCCCGGACGCCGCACCGGTGTCGATGACCGTGAAGCGATTGTCGCTGTCGTTTACCTGCCGCCAGCGATCCGCCAGATCGTAATTGCCTGTAAAAACAGAACCGACGGACAAATAGAGCACCCTGTCATACTGATCAAGTACGCGCTGATAACACTGAACCCTTTCAAAATCAGAGGCCTGTGAGGTTGAGACCCGGATTCCCGCTCTCATCATTTGATACAGCTCTTCCGGTGAAAACAGGGTCTCGGGCAGTGAGCACTTTTTTGTTACGATATAGCTGTTCAGCAGTGTAAAACCCATCTCCCGGGCATCTTCGCGGGTCAGTGAGCCGGCCGCATCGGTCATGATATGAAGGGAACGTCGCTTTCCCGGGCTTTTACGGCTTTCCACCTGCAGATCGATATCGTCATCAGACCACTGGACAATTTCACCGAGGGACCGCATCCGCTGTCGGAACCCTTCCCGGTCATTCGTGTGCAGATGCACCTTCAGATAATCGTTGTGGGGAATAACCACCGCCTGGTCTCCCAGTTTATGAATAAAATCAAGTGTTCCATTCCGGCGGTTCGGGTCCAGATGGACCACCGTATCCACGCAGTAGCCATTCTCACGGCCTTCCTGAAAATCGGCGGAAATTTCCAGCAGCCCCTTGAAGCGGGTGGTAATGGGAATAAAATCGTCGACCTGGTTGATCAGGCTTTTGAAAAAACTCTCCAGGAAAACGAACATCCCCAGAGCCCCGGAATCGACAACACCGGCCCGGGCCAGAACCGGGAGATGGCTGGGGGTCGCCCGTACGGTCTCTTCCAGATGGGACAGCATTTTGAGAATATAGGCATCCCTGTTGTCAAAGGTTTCCTGCTCCAGGAACGATACCAGGGAGTCAAATACGGTCAGCATTGTCCCGGGTCTGGGGTTGTGAACGGCCAGCCTTGCTTTGTCGCGCCCGAGTCTGGCAGCCCCGGCCAGTCCCTCAAAACTGTCTGCGGTGAGCAACCCTGAAAAAAACCGCGTTGCAATATTCCCTGAATTCCCCCTGGCAGCCAGCATCAGCTTATAGACAGTGTCTTCCCGGTCGTTTTCCAGGTAGCGCAAGGGGGTCAGACTGGCCAGGAGGTTGCGCCCGGTATCTCCATCGGCTACGGGAAAAACATTGATATCGTCAAGAAGGTCTGACCAGGCGACAACTCTTTCCAAACCAAGAATAAACGCATTTTGGAGCTGTTGATCCATAGATGTTCAAATAATGAAAGTTCCTGAAGCGAGCGGCAAACGGAATAATCGGTGCTGATGCTTCCAGTGTCCAATTTAGCGCAAAAAAATATGACTTCGCAAGAAGTATATCTGCAGATTGCTGAACCAGATCGACTATCTCACACTTTCACCCGCTGACTGGATCAGTCGCATATCCAGTGCATAACCAAATGTGTCCAAGGCGGTCAATTCGATCCGCGAGGGAGGATGTTCCCCGTCAGCCGGCTGCCCGGAGTCATCGATCCAGGCGTTGACCCTGCGTCTCGGATGATGCCCGGCGTCATACTGAACCAGTTCCCAGTTCCCGTTACGGTGGCTTGTGACATCCACAACCGACCCATCGGTTCTGCGATACCGACAGACAGCGGTACCCCCGGCAGAACCACCGATCTCCACAGGAATATCGGCCGGTTTCAGGAAAATGAGGCGGACATCACGCATCAGTCCTTCTGCAAAAGCGGTGGTAGCAAAAACGGAGATCCCACGGCGGATATCGATTTTATCCCCCTGGGTGATACCGTCAAACAGGACCAGCCCTTCCAGGGACAGGATCATCGCGTGTACCGATTCCCTGTCCGGAAAAACGGTTGTGATCCCGGTAATGAGCGTGTTTTTACCGCCGGGAAGCGTTGCAGCAATGGAATGCACAAACTGCCAATCCCTTTTGACAAACGGTCTGCTGCACCTTGTCCTGTCGTCAGGGGAAGGAGAGAGGGGTTCGATGGGCGGTAGCGAGGTACAGGCCGTTAAAATGAGCAGCACGACAAAGATGAGCGGACGGGCCCGTTTCATGAGATCTCTAGAAAAACGGAATCCGGTATCACCCGGTTGATTTGCATCGTCTTAAACTCAATTTCCGTGTAATTCTCATCATCTTCATAGATCACGATCCTATCGATCATACCTTGCCTGTCTGAGAGCAGGAGTTCAATTCGCGCCAGCATCCCGGACATGGATACAGAAGGGGTCAGAAGAATCCGGTTCTTCTGCAGGGTCATTTTAAAATCGGGATTCTCATCAAAGCGACCACCCAGCCAGCCGACAATATTCTGCATCACCACCTGCATCGCCTGAAGATTGGCGCCTGTATCCCGAATGGTTTTCCCATCCTTTTTGAAAAACCGTTTTACGTCACCCTGGTGCATCAGGATAATACTGCTGACAGGGGACTGATATTCCCAGCGGATGGACGCCGGGGCCCGGAAAAAAAAGCGTCCCTTGGAAATCAGGGGTTGCACCAGGATCCGCATCTGTTTTTTCTGGACGAATTCCGCCTGCAGCGATTGAATGCTTTGCGCTTTACTGCGAATCTGCTGGAGAAGATCCGTCTCTGCCCGGGCAGTTTTGAATGCCCCAGCCGGGTAAAGCCACAACAAGAGAAAAAGTCCCCATCCAACCGGTTTCAGACCGGCTCGCAGATACCTCGTCATGGTTTACCGGTCTGCGCCTGAATGTGATTCGCAATAGTTTGGATGGAATACAGAATCGCCTTGCCTTCTTCCGGGTCGACCACCTGCACCCCGTACTCCTTTTCCAGAAGGACCACCAGGGAGAGCGCATCGATGGAATCAAGTCCCAGGCCATCCCCAAACAGCGGCAGGTCCGTATCGATCTCATCCGGTGCGATGTCCTCCAGATACAACTCTGCAACGATCTGTTTCTTGAGTTTCACAATCAGGTCTTTCATTTATTTCCCTTGTTTTACTCTTTATCCGGGCCGATTTCTTCAAACCAGGACACCCCATTTTTTCTTCCATTGAATAAAGGATGGCGGTGATGACAGCACCAAATCCCCCCGGCGATCGACAAATACCTGCATGGTGGAACCGGTCGTTATCAGTTCACCGGTTTTTTGGGCCGTAATTCGGTAGTCATACTGTATTTTTGCAGCCTCGGAGTCGATGAAGGTCGTTTCGATGGTTGCCGGTTCATTGTAACGCAGCGATTTTTTATAGTTTATATTCATCTTGACCACCGGCGTCGAATACCCCTGGTTCATGGCATCGAGATAGCTGAACTGGTATTTTCTGGCAAAGGCTTCCCGGCCATCCTCGAAAAATTTGACATAGTGCCCGTGCCAGACCACACCCATCATGTCCACTTCACTGAAGCGAACCCGGATATCTGTGCAGGCGGTGAGAATTTTACCACTCAAACCCTACTCCTCCTGGTTGCCAGGGATGTAAATCCTGATTTCACATTCCGCAATCTGACTGTTTTCAATAAAGACCCGGGTGTTGAAAATCCTGAACCCCAGGGCGTTGTTGTCAAGCCGGATCACAGTGCAAATCTCAGCCCCATACTCCGGCAATCGGCTTACCTGCAGGTTTTTCACCATGGTGATGAAGCCCCTGTGGATGTTTTTTCCCGTCTGCTGTCGGCAATATCCCGAGCCAGCGGCAATGGTCTGTGCCATATTCTCGATCAGACCGGCTTCGCTGAACCGGTTCTGAGAGGAAAAAACAGTCTCCGGTGTTATACGGAACAGGCTTTCCGCAAACTGATCATTGACCCTGGTCAGCTGATCAATCATGACCATCGGGGGTCTCTGGGCGATCAGTTCCAGCAATGACGATCCTGAAACGGATACGATCTGTATGGGCAATTCACAAGTTGCAGGATCCATTTCCATAATCAAGCCCGCGACACAGTTTTACAGCTCCCGGTTCCGGATCCCCCCGGATTCACCGGGGGCTGAGATCGGTGAAGTATTACAGAAAAATAAACAAAAATCAGGATGATAACAGGGAGCAAAGAGGAACCCGGGTGGAGGAAAACTCATGCAGCCATTTTCCGGTAAACGTATTCATAAAAATCATTGAGTGTATTGATATCAGACATCTCTTCCGTAACCACCTTGAATCCGAAATGTTTTTCTATCAGAACCACGATATCAACCAGATCGAGACTGTCAATCTCCAGGGTTTCCAGCATATTCTCCCCAGGGATGATCTGCTCCGGTTCAATTTCAAACTCATCGATCAATAGTGCGTTTATCTTTTCAATTACCTGTTCTTTTTGCATGGACCATTCACTTATTACGCCCGCCCCCGGGCTGCTTGTTATGGAATTCAATGCCGTTTCAGTCTTCGAAAGGCCTAATCCCTGAATTTCCTGATGATCAGCGACGCATTGGTACCGCCAAAACCGAAGGAATTGGACACAATAACCTCCAGGTTTTTCTCAACCGTTCGACTGGTAATATTGAGGTTCTCCGCCTCTCTGCCCGGTGTTTCCAGATTGATGTTGGGCGCGACAAAGCTGTTTTCGAGCATAATCAGCGAATAGACCGCCTCACTGGCGCCGGACATCCAGCATTCATGACCTGTCATCGATTTTGTGGAACTGATATAGGGTTTGACATCACCAAACACCTGGTCAATGGACTCAGCCTCCTTCATATCCCCTACCGGCGTCGAGGTGGCGTGGGCGTTGATATAGTCGATCTCCTCCAGCTTCAGTCCGGAATCCTGCAGGCATAGTCGCAGCGCCTTTGCGGGTCCTTCGACGTTGGGTACGGAGATATGGTCCCCGTTGGAGGAGAAACCGTAGCCAACCACTTCGCCCAGAATCCCTGCCCCCCTTTTTTTTGCCGATTCCAGGCTCTCCAGGATCAGGGTTGCGCCGCCGCCACTGGGCACCAGACCGTCCCTGCCGATGTCAAAGGGCCGGGAAGCCTCCTGTGGGCTGGACTCTCGCACCGAAAAAGCACTCAACCCGTCAAAACTTGCCATGGATTCTGCATTGATCTCCTGGGCGCCACCACAGATAATCTGATCCTGCAGACCGGACCGGATGAGCAGGTAGGCCATGCCGATCGCGTGGGAACCACTGGCGCAGGCGCCGCTGATCGTGAAACTGATCCCCTTGAGTTTGAAAATCGTGGCCAGATTCATGGTCACGGTGGAGTTCATGGAACGGAAGATGGACCCCGATCCCAGCAGCATCGTATCCTGTTTTTCACGCATCAGATCGGCGGATTCGATTACGGCCTTGGCAGAACTGTCGTTGCCATACAATATGCCCACGTCGTGATTCGCCAGGAAATCTTCATCCAGGCGGGCGTTTTTCAGTGCTTCAACAGTAGCCACATAGGCATACTCCCCTTCTTCAGCCAGTCGGGCGCGGTCTCTGCGATGCAGGGAGCCCTTCAGATCGGGTCTTTCCAGCTTTGCGGTCAAACCGGAGCGAAAACCGGTTTTTTTCCTCAGCGGATCCATGACAATGCCGGACCGGCCCTGGTACAAGGCATCCCGAACTTCCTCAATACTCGACCCCAGGCATGAATAGATGCCTGTCCCCGTAATAACGACTCGTTTCATATCAATGGATGGTTGCCCGAACCGTTTCTGCCGCATCGATTACCACCACCCCCAAGCGGTGGCAGCATCGGTTCAACGGTTTTGAAGGCCCCTGCAGTTGACAAATCAGGTGTAAAGTCCGCCATTGACGGAAATGACTTCACCCGTAATGTAGGACGACTTTTCAGAAGCCAGAAATCCGACAACTTCAGCGACCTCTTCCGGCTCTCCGAATCTTTTCAGGGGGATGAGTTCTTTGAAATCCTTTTCTGACTGGTTTTCTGTCATGGCTGTTTTGATAAAACCCGGCGCAACCGCATTGACGGTGACCATCCGCTTGCCGACCTCCTGGGCCAGCGCTTTGGTTGCGCCGATGACGCCTGCTTTCGCAGCGGAATAGTTCACCTGTCCGGCGTGACCTTTCTGACCGGAAAGAGAGACGATATTAATAATCCGGCCATATTTGTTGACCAGCATTTCCTTTAAAATCAATCGTGTTACATAAAAAAAGGCATTCAGGTGAACGTCGATGACGTCGTCCCAATCCTCGTTCTTCATCCAGATCATCAATTGATCCCGGCTGAAGCCGGCATTGTTGACCAGGACCTGGACCGGGCAGTCCGCGTGCTCCACTATCCAGCGTCCCAGCACCTTTTGAACGTCGTCAGCATTACCGACATCAAAGCGGATCAGATCGGCACTCCCCTGCAGACCTTTGATTTCATGAAGAGTATTTTCTGCAGCGGCGTCATCCGCATGATAGTTTATGAGTACATGGAATCCCATTTCCGCCAGCTTGATGCTGATAGCCCTGCCGATTCCCTTGGATCCGCCTGTTACCACTGCACAATTCATCAATTATTCCTGCAAGTTAAACTCGCCTGCCACTACGGATAAGTGTCAATGTCATGATTTTTTACCGACCCCGTTATCCTATCAAATATAGAATCATCCAAGTGAAACCGTCAATATGCATCTCCCCACGGCGTCCCGCAATTTGGACCCAGGCAGAGCCTGATGCCTGAATTTCCCGTTACCGGTCATTGACCAGATTGAAACCAATGGTTTAAGGATTGGAAAGACCGTCCTGGAAAAAATGATTCCACAAAGGTGGCCATCCAGGATGCGATTCTCTATCAACCCCTTCTGACACGACATGAGCAACAGCCTGCAGGAAGAACCACTCGTATCGACCCCTGACAATGCCAAAACCCTGGCCGTGGTGCTGGGTCTTTCGATGCTGTTTGTCGGGATTTGCGGCATCAGCTACGAATACACCTTCAGTCGCCTGGGTTCCGACATCCTCGGTGATTCTGTTAAGCAGTGGGCTCTTACCATCGGCTTGATGATGTTTTTTATGGGGATGGGGGCAGATCTGCAGAAATATCTGCCGGATGACCTGAATGTGGACAACTTCATCTTCCTGGAGGTTTTGCTTGGTCTTTTGGGTGGAATTGGCCCGACAGTCTCATTATATATGTTCGGTCACTTTCATGACCACTTTATCCTGATCCACTACTTTTTTATCTGTTCCATTGGCCTGTTGATCGGACTCGAAATTCCGCTGCTGACCAGAGTCAACCAGAGAACGGTGCCCAGTTTGAAACACAACCTGGGTCTGATTCTGAAGATGGACTATATCGGTTCGTTTCTGGGAGCGGTGATCTGGATTTTTGTGCTCCCGCTTTTTTTCAATGTCCTTGAAATCAGTTTTTTCCTGGGCATCCTCAATGTCGGGGTCGCCATCTTCACCTGGATCTGGTTTCGTCACTGGATGCGGCATCCCCGGGTGATTCTCCTGTTTGCCGGGTGTGTGGTCGCGCTGCTGCTGGCCGGTCTGCTGAACGGAAAAAAAATCACCATCACCGCTGAGCAGAAACTGTACCGGGATACCATTGTCCACACCCGGACAACCCCTTATCAGCGTATTGTCATCACTGAAAACGGCAGTGGGGATCTCTATCTTTATATCAATGGCCATCTGCAGTTCTCCAGCATCGACGAACACATCTACCATGAATTTCTCGTTCACCCGGTCATGTCAGCCACCCCGGTCCATAAGAAGGTGCTGGTGCTGGGCGGGGGTGACGGCCTGGCGGTTCGGGAAGTACTGAAATACAAGACGGTGGAGTCCATCACGCTGGTGGATATCGATCCCGCCATGACCACCATGGCGGCTGAACTGCCGGAACTGGTGAGATTGAACCAGGGCAGTCTGCTGAACC
This sequence comes from bacterium, assembly GCA_018830885.1. Classification (GTDB taxonomy): domain Bacteria; phylum SAR324; class SAR324; order XYD2-FULL-50-16; family XYD2-FULL-50-16; genus JAHJRI01. The sequence continues at coordinate 29,668 of JAHJRI010000470.1, forward strand.
AAAAGGTCAGTCCGCAGAAAGCCGGCGGGGTATCACCCGGAGAAATGGTCCCGCTGACCGAGCGGGGACAGGGATATTTCCGCAGACACAAACAGGTTGAGGAGATCTCCGTCCATGTTATCAATCTTGACGCATACCAGTTTGTGGCATCCATCTCCGGCATCTATGATGTGATTATCATCGATTTCCCCGACCCCAACAATCCTTCGCTCTCCAAGCTCTACTCGCTTGAGTTTTATGCATTGCTGAAAGACAAGCTGGCCTTCGACGGTCTCTTGATCCAGCAATCATCGTCACCCGCGGCTGCCCGGGAGGCTTTCCTGATGATCGGTCGCACCCTGTCCGCCGCCGGTTATACCGCCATCCCCATCCACCACACGGTACCCTCCTTCGGTGAATGGGGCTGGTGGATCGCGGGACATCAGGAGCGCTCGGGGATAACCGGTCTGAAAGCGCGCATTGCTGACGGCAGCCAGCCGCTGAGCGATACCCGCTATCTGACCCGGGACCTGATCCGCAGCAGTCTCTATTTTGGAAAAGGGGTGTTGAAAACGGAGAATCGGGCGATCAATACGGTTCTGGATGACCGGATTTTTCGTCTCTACCAGCAGGCCTGGCAGGCGCTTCAGTAGCAAGCTGACCGCAGGCAGCGGAAATCCCCTGGCCCCGGGAGACCCTCATGGTCGCCAGAATCCCGTGATCCAGGAGATACTGCTGGAATTGCCTGGCTGTTTCAGGTTCCGAGGATTTGTAGGGCAGCAGCGCATGCTCGTTGTAGGGGATCAGGTTTACTTTGGCCTTGATACCGTGCAGCAGTTTGACCAGGCTGCGGGCCGAGGCCATGGAATCGGTCAGCCCCCCCATCAGGATATACTCAAATGTAATCCGTTTTCTGGACTCCACGGGAAAGCGCCTGCAGGTTTCAATCAGTTCCTCCAGCGAATACCTCCGGCTGACCGGCATCAGTTTTTGACGTGCCTCCTGGGTCACCCCGTTCAGTGAAATGGCCAGGTTGACCTGAAGATCAGACTCCCCGGCAAAGCGCTCGATTCCGGGGACAATGCCACTCGTGGAAACAGTGATGCGCCGGGCGGAAAAATCGAATCCGTGCGGATTCAACAGGATCTTCAGTGAATGGATGGTATTGTCGTAGTTATGGAACGGTTCTCCCATTCCCATGTAGACGATATTGCGGAGGGTTTTCCCTTCAGGTAGAAGACTTTGCGCATTCAGCACCTGCTCAACGATCTCTCCCGGGGTCAGGTTTCTTTTCAGACCCATTTTTGCCGTCAGGCAGAATTTACACCCCATGGCACATCCCACCTGGGTGGATATACAGACGGTATAATGATCCCCATGATTCAGCAGGACGCTTTCAACGCGGTGACGATCGTTGAGTTCCTGGAGAATCTTGATGGTTCCATCCGGGGCTTCCTGTTTCCGGACGATGGGAATGCGCTGCAATGTGAAGTGACCGGATACCTTTCTGAGAAATTTTTTCGAGACGTTTTTCATCTCATCCCAGTCGGTCACCCGGTGCAGGTAGATCCATTGAAAGAGTTGAACCGCGCGAAAGGGTTTTTCTTCGTTCTCGACAGCCCACTGGCGAAGTTCGGGTTCACTCTGATCGGTGATCTTTGCCAGCGGTTTGCTATTCGTCAAACCGGCAACCGCGTCACTCATTTTTCAAGATACTCGCTGAACAATCAGTTCCGCCGCCAACCGGTAGCCCTGCACCCCGCAACCGACGATGACCCCGGCAGCAATGGCGGAAAGGAAGGAATGGTGCCGAAAGGACTCGCGGGCATGAATGTTGGAGATGTGCACTTCAATAAAGGGGACCTGTGTTCCTGCCAGCGCGTCCCGCAAAACCACGGAGGTGTGGGTCAGCCCACCCGGATTGAGAATCAGGTAATCTGCATCAGCATGCGTCTGCAGAAAATCGATCAATTTTCCCTCGTGATTGGACTGAAAAGGAATCAGGTCGAAACCCCGGGCTTCAAAAAATGCCCCGGTCTCTGCTTCAATATCAGCCAGCGTCTGGCTGCCATAGATTTCCGGCTCCCGTTTCCCCAGAAGGTTCAGATTGGGTCCGTTGACCAGAAGGATCTTCTTTTTACTCATTTTCGCCCTCAGTCAGAGGATACCAGATGATGAATCAGGATGGCTGCTGCGGCACTGACATTCAGGGACTCCACCGTTTCATTTCCCGAAATGCGAATCAAGTAATCACACCGTTTGCGTGTCAGGTTACGCAGTCCCTGTCCTTCATTCCCCATGACCAGGACCATCCTGTCCGCCAGGGGCACTTCCTGAAACAGAATCGCTTCCTCATCGCCCGCGGCACCGACGATGGAAAAGGCTTCCTTTTTCAGCCGCTGCAGGGTCTCAGACAGGTTCACCACCTCAATCACCGGAAAGTGTTCCAGCGCTCCGGCTGACGCTTTGGAAACCGCTGCGGACAGGGGTGCAGAGTTCTTTTTGAGTGAAATCAGCCCTGCCGCACCGAGAAAGGCGGCCGACCGAATCACGGCGCCCAGATTCTGGGGATCCTCGATCTGGTCCATCGCAATCAACAGTTGCCTGCCGTCCCGTGGCATTCCTTCCAGGAATTCGTCCAGATCATGGACTTTCAGATCGCTGCAGGAGAGGGCAACCCCCTGGTGCAACTTGGAACCCGTCAGAGTGGCCATTTCGCCGCCCTCAATCCGTTTGACGGGTATCCCCTGGGCCTGGGCCAGTTGAACCAGTTTTTTGACACGGGGAGAGCTGTTGCTGTCCTTCAAGAGCAGCTTATAGCACTCCCGTTTGCCGTATATCAGGCACTGCTGTACTGGAGCAATGCCATACAGCAGGGTTTTATCGTTCATCGGTGGCTCCTGCTCCGGTATCTGCTGGCTTATTTTCGCTGCCAAAACGTTTTTCCATCCCGATCCTCCAATTGTATGGACGCTTCATTGAGCTGGTCCCTGATTTTATCTGCCATTGCCCAGTCTTTGTCTGCCCGGGCCTGGATCCTTTTTTCAATTAACTGTTCAATCTCGGCATCGCTCAACCCCTTCTCCTCTTTGGCGATGCGGGGAACCCTGAACCACTGGTCCGCCGGGACCTGGAGGATGCCCAGAATACCGCCCAGCTGGCGCAGCCTGGCATAGCCCTCTGTCATCCATGGATCATCCATCCCTGTCGAGTTCATTTTTTTTGTCAGATCAAACAGGACCGCAATGGCCTGAGGGGTATTCAAATCATCACCCAGAGCCGCCATAAACCGTTGCCAGTATTCTTCAGTGGCACCCCCCTCCGGAAGATCCAGATCCGTCTCCGGCCGCCCCTGGACAGACTCGTATTTCTCAAGGGCACCGTAAATACGATCCAGTCCTTCAGCACTTTTCCTGAGCGCTGCCCTGCTGAAATCAAGTGACTGCCGGTACTGGGCAGAAAGGACGAAGAATCGGATCAATTCAGGATGATAGGTTTCAACCAGATCGGCAATGGTGGCAAAATTTCCCAGGGATTTTGACATCTTCTGGTTTTCGATCTTGATCATGCCGTTGTGCATCCAATAATTGACGTACTTCACGCCGTTTGCGCACTCTGATTGGGCAATCTCATTTTCGTGATGGGGAAAAATCAGATCACTGCCACCGGCATGAATGTCAAATGAAGTGCCCAGATGGCGGGCACTCATGGCAGAACACTCGATATGCCACCCCGGCCTGCCCTGCCCCCAGGGACTGTCCCATTTGGGTTCAAGCGGTTTTGCGGCCTTCCAGAGAGCAAAGTCGAGGGCGTCCTCTTTCTCTTCATCAATATCCACCCGGATACCAGATATCAGTTCGTCAATATTCTTTCCACTCAATTTCCCATAATCCTTGAACTTCCGCACCCGAAAGAACACCGACCCATTCACCTCATAGGCGAACCCCTTATCAACCAGTTTCTTGATAATCTCTATGATCTCAGAAATATGACGCGTGGCCCGGGGAGCAATGTCCGGCTGACTGATCCCCAGCGCAGCCATGTCTTTATCGTGGGACTTGATATTCTCTTCAGCCAGCATCTCTACACTGATATTTCTTTCATGGGCCCGGTTGATCATCTTGTCGTCAATATCGGTATAATTTTTGACATAGGTTACATCGTACCCTGCCGCCTGAAATACCCGTCGTAAAACGTCAAAATTGATCGCTCCCCTTGCATGCCCCAGGTGGCAATGATCGTATACAGTCACACCGCAGTTGTAGATTTTCACTTTCCCGGGTTCCAGCGGTTTGAAGACTGTTTTCTGATTGGTGAGGCTATTATACAGCTTTATTTCCATTACGTTGAGTTATAAATGTAAACCTGTTTTTTTGATGCGCGTGAAATGTTCAGACCCTTTTCCGCCCTTATAATGCCCGGCAGAACCTGGCGGCTGGGTATTTAAAAAGAGACAAGCGTGTCTGGGTTGAAGCCGGTTCAGTCGATTGAGACGATTATCAGGAAGCACTGGACCGCGAAAGGAGCAGTGAGAATCCACAGAATGTGCTCACCGACAGCAGGTAATTCCGTCCGGTCGATTCGGTAGCCTTTAATTCTAATTCTTTGAACCTGGATGATCAACCCCATTCTGACCACACATACCGGAAAATCATTGGTTTTCTTGGGAAAAGAGATGAATAACAGTGATCAAGGGCAATAACAATTCTCGACAATGAATGGTAACGCACGGTTTTACCCGTCATCAGGGACAAGAATGTCATGACTGGCATTCATTATCCACTGGATCAATCATCACTTTCCGTTTATCATCAACTTTGCACCGTTTATCAACTGGCTGGTATCGATTCAGCCTTTTTGGGTATCCTTGTTCTATCCAAGTCATCGTCAACGTAACTGAATCTGTGATCCCACAGTTTCGCCTCTCGTTCAATGCAAACAAAGACATCATGGTGCTGATGCAACACAGGGTCGATATCATCAAAAAGGGAACCACCCTGTTGCTGGCGGTTTTTCTGATAACGACCAGTTTTGTGAAACAGGGTCATGCCGAACAAATACCGTTTCGCGTGCTGCTGTTCTCCGGCGGGGTTTTTTTACTGGACACATTCAATCAGCGGTTCCCCGTCACTGTCAATCAGGAAATCACACCGGAGCACTATACCTGGATCGAGTTGACCCCCGGCAGCAAGCTGTTCCTGCAAAAAGGGGAACACCTGCTGCGGATGGATGTCAGCGGGAGGTTTGAAGTAGCCGCGATTGACAAAAAACAGGGCACAGGTTTATCAAACGCCTTACAGTTTCTCAGTGCCCTGTCCAAACCCCGCAGTTTCTCCAGACAGGCCAGGGTCAGGAGCAGCCAGCCGGTTCCGGACACCCCAGATCCGGTTTTTTTCAACGGAATCTGGGAAAATCTGGTACTGAGCCAAACATCATCAACGACACCCGTTCCACCCGAAGATGTCATGGCAGCAGCGGCCTGGTATTATCAACAGGGGAAACCAGCCCGGACAGCCTATCTGCTCGAACACCTGGATAATGATACCCATCCACGGAACCCTTTTCTGCAGCAACTTCGTAATGATTCATTAAACGGGGTCCCTCTGGCAACCATCAATGAGGAGGTCGAGACAACCAGACGGGATGTTGCAGAAAGGTACCGTCAATTCCGGTACAAGGCATTGCTGATCGGTATCGATCAATATGATCACCCTGCCTGGCAACCACTTGACAACCCCATCAGAGATATTACCGCCATACGGCAGTTGCTGATCGACAGCTATCGTTTCAGACCGGAAGATATCACCTCCCTCGAAAACCCGGTTTTCAGCCAGATCATTGACGCCTTCCAGCACCTGAAGAAAACCGTGGACGACCAGACCCACCTGATCATCTATTATGCAGGACACGGATATTACCCGGCTGATGAAGGCGAAGGATACTGGATCCCAAGAAACGGGGGTGACCCGGGATCCCAGCGTTTTTTTATCCCCACGACGGTTATCCTCAGTAAAATGAACGCCATCAAGAGTCGGCACACCCTCCTGATCACCGATTCCTGCTTCAGCGGTTCGCTGATCCGGAAATCAAGGGGGTCCGCTGTTGATTCCGGATTTTACCGAGAACTGTCCCAGAAAAAGAGCCGGCAGATTATCACATCCGGGGGCCTTGAACCCGTCAGTGACAGTGGCCGAGGTAACCACTCCGTTTTTGCCGGGAACCTGCTGCAGATCCTATCTGCAGAACGGTCTGAACCGCTCAGCGCATCGGAACTGGCCTTTCAGCTGCGAAAGTCTCTTAAAAACACCGGGGTCCGGCAAACGCCTGAATATGGCCGACTAACCATCCCCGATGATGAAAATGGAGAATTCTTTTTCGTCCGCCGGGATCAATCCCTGGTGTTTGCCCAAACCAGCATTGCGCCTGCGCCGGCTGTTATAAATATAAAGGAAAGCGAGAGCAACGGGTTGAGTATTATCGGAATGACAAATCCCCCGGAGAATGACGGTTCCGCATTTCAAGCCAGAGGGCAGGAAAGCTGGGGAGGACTGGGACTGTTTCACTACCAGGGACGCCTGGAATACAATTATCGCCGCCCTGCATCCGCAGGCACCCTGACAAAAGTCAAAATAGCCGCTTCTCTAGAAGGTAAGGGACTGAAAGCTGAATATCGCCGTACCAATCACAGGGGTGGCTATGGACTGAGCATGGACCTGGGTCAGTTTACCGGAATCAGAGCCTGTGCCAGCGATGGCAGCGTGATTTCAGAAATCGGAATCCAAAACTGCGAGGATGATAATCAATTCAGCAACCTCAACGGGACCACCCTTGCCGGTCACTTTTCCCATCTGGGGGTGTTCGCCGACTACAGTGTCCTGACCTGGCAGGAAATCAGTGTTCAGCTGGGAGGAGAAGTTCAATACCAGTATTATCTGCTCAACCGCTTCCTGGAAGAGACCGATCTGGACTCCAGCACGATGGGGGCCTGCGGAAAAAGCGGGGTTACCTATCGAAACGGGAAATGGCTGGCGCGCCTCTTTGTTGATTTTTGTCTGACCACTGTTGAGCTTGGGGGCTCCCTCCACAAGGTTGACAATACCTACGGCAACGACGTGCGGGTACTGACCAATCTGAGCGTCGGTCTGGCCGCCGGGGTGGAATTCTGATCCTGGGGTCGACAACAGGACGGTACACCGGGTTCATCCTGAGCATCCATGAACGGTGGATATGAACCACCATGCCCCAGGTGGGGCACAACGAAGCATGAGAATAATATCGCAGTGTTGACCCGCGACTGATACGAACCCCTTTCAGTTGGCAGACTTATTTCAAGATGATCTAAGGCTCATTCCGCTGAAACCCCAACTCGCTTCGCTCAGACAGGCGGGGTTTCTATCGCTCCATTTCACCAAGATCATCTAGAAACGCATCGAATCAACTGAAACGGCTTCACACCAGTCGCTTTAGGGTACTATTCTCATACAAACACCCATGACCAGCAGGTCACAACGAAGGATGAGAATGAGTCAGCGATTCTGGCCGTTTATCAACAGATTTGAACCGTTCGTCAACATCCTGGGGAACTTTTTTTTATGGTAACGGAGAATATATCTAACGCATGACACAATGGTGTCTGGTGTTGGTTTTCAGCCCCCACGGCAGAAAACCAACTCCCTGACGAATCGTTAATTATATTGTATCTATTCAGCTATTCAGGTTCAGCTATAGAAGCTAAGACCAGTATGTGATTGAACTCATTCTCGACGGCCATCCATGGCCGTCTTCCGAGGGCGGTCGTTAGCGTCGCCATCATGGCGATGCTTAACCACTCCCAATCCGCTCAATTACATACCGGTCTCAGCTTCTACTCAGATAAAGTGGTGAATAGTTAATCTCAGACAAGAATGACCCGCCGAATTTTCATGGCATCCAGGCCTGCCCCCGAAGGCGGAGATTGGCAATTCCTTCGGGTCTGAGCGGAAATTGAACTGAATAGCTTTCCAACGGGCCTACAGCCCGCCTCAATTCTCAAACAACAATCGA
>JAHJRI010000471.1 GCA_018830885.1 bacterium
GAGAGGTATAATAATGCGTCAGTTTCAATAAATCAAGCCATAAAGAACCAGATTCCAAAAATATGTGGATTATTTATTGCTAATGGCCGGTTATTTCATATTACCAATTTTAGAGTCATAATTTTTGAGACACGATACTAGCCTGGATTCCCATGTTAGTTTTTTGAGTTAACACCATGGCTCTTTTTACCCGATCATCAACCGGAGTTTTTTCTTCTTGAGCCAGGGAATTGGAATATTGACTTTATCGAAATTGGCCGCTATCAACAATGGATTGTGCGCCCTTTTCTGGAACTGAATGACGATTTCCTTTTGAGTAATGGAGATGCCGGCAGTCGCATCAATAAAGTCCCGGAAGATATGAGACGATTTGGCTTTTTCATAGCCGTTGCCGATCCGCAGTCCGAATAGTCTGTATAGACTGCTGGCCATCAGCGTCAGTAGCAGATCCAGATTCACTTTCATGGCTACAGCAGAGGAGAGGGCATCCATGTGAAAAAAATCGATGCTGTCCTCAATCCCATTCTCGATAATCATCCGCTGGGCATAGCGTTCGATCAGCTTTGCCGGGGACCTTTTGAACTGATTGGTCAATAAGAACGTGGGCTCTTCATGGCCCAGATCCTTGATCACGATTTGCCGGATCTCCCCCTGATAATCCTTGAGATGGATTTTCTGGTCCAGGACTCTCGGTGTTCTATAAATACGGGAGACCCCTTTGAGATCAATCCGTCTCCAGGCTGAAACAGGAAATTCATGGGCACCCTGGATCATCTTTTGCGAACGACGACGCAGGGTCATAAAAAGGATGCCCATTTGATTGAGCTTATCCAGATTCGCGTATGTGGTCAGCTTGGAATCGAAGATGAGTTCCTCGGGAAGACGTCCGGTTTTCTGCTTCCAGAAATCGACGAAACGCAGGATTTCGTCATTTTGTTCGTCCTTACGCAGATCCGAGTTGGCGTAGCAGAACACCCGGGTACCGGCATCCTGGGCCAGAAATGCCAGAACCCCTTTTTGTCGTCTGCTTCTTTTTGAAACATAGTGTTTTTCCACCAGGGCATCCTCACCATGAAAGGGAATGGTGTGAAAGTCGAGATCGAAAGAATCGCCCCGGTCGATACCGATACGCTCAACGGCATCGAACCAGAGTTGCATCAACAGCGGATGGCACCCCGGATCGATGCGACTGCTGTATTCGGTCAGGAAAGCCCGTTTCGGAATCGTATTCAGTCCGGCGAATAGGGCCAGTCCCTCGTCGAGCACATAGCTCATGACGTGACTGTGACGAGCGGAACCGAACAGTTTTAAGGCCAATAGAGACCGCAGGGCATGCTCTGCGGGAACCATTTTAGAACCTGGAAATCCCGCCTGTTTCAGAAGACCGGGCCAGGGGATTTCAGCCAGAAAAGGAAGAAAAAGAAACAGACCACCGAATTTGGTGCGAAACTTTCTCGGCGTCAAATCCAGTTTCCTGACATCAGAGACCGGCGCAGGGGACGGTTGCAACCGTCCTGGTATCTCTTCGTCGTTCCTGCGGGGAAGCTTGGCGAAACCTTCTTCCTTGAGGACTTTCGAAATACTGACGGCGCTGATATCGTGTCCTTTGGTCTTCAGTACCGTTGCGATATCGTAAACCGATAGATTCTGTTTCCTTAAATGGATCACTTTGTCTCTGACTTGATCTCTTTTTGGCGACTTTTGAGGCCCCTTTGACGGAGGAACGAAAAACTCTCGCTCCGGCTGCTGCCGAAAATCGTGCACGAGGACACGAAAACTGCCGTCGGTGTATCCAAAACGCCGGGCGACCTCTTTACCGGGCAACCCATCGACAAAATAGGCTCTCAAAGCCTCATATTGTCTGTGGGTCGAATTGGATGGTTCCAGAAAGACCCTGGATAAATCCGTTAGTTTTTTAGGTTTTCTTTTTAACATATATCCACATTGTTATATAAATTCTATTTTGTCAACACAAAAACCAAAACCCGATAAAATACCAGTAATATTGGCCTTAATCAGTTATGCTGAACTTGTCAGAAAACAGAATTAGTATTTAACAATATGGTTATATACATTTATGTCTCGTCAATATTTAACAAAAGTAGCTTGAACTCCCTTATTTTCCGCTTTTTCAAGCGGATTTGTTGTTAGGTCGATAAAGCGACATGGGAATCCAGGCTAGGTGTTTTAAGTTCGTTTTTGACAACCCCAACCGGTTTGATTGTGATCTCGAAATCGTCAAGGTAATTTGATGGATTCATAACGGTTTGTTCCAAATGGATTTTAATTCGTGCTGAGCGAATGTAAAAAGTAGTCAGGGTGGTCCATCAGTCTGCTGAATAATGTTTATACCTGCCTGTTTAAAGCGATTATTCAACATATCCTAACCGGGCGTTATATCCGGCTCGACAACGGGACGATCATGATTTGCCGGTTGATGGGTTAGGGTTTCAGATAAGCGGGTACTTTGCCCAATTGCCCGAAGGATATCGACATTTGGTGATATACCGGCCTTCCCACCAGAAAAGAATAAATCTCGTCCGATTTTTGAGGTGGGTCTACATCATGAAATCGGTCTGGATAAAGTTTTTTCCCAACCGCATATGCATTGGCTATGACAGTGCCCAGATTCGTCATATACCAGTTAAACGAGTGCAGAAGGTAAACCCGTTTTTGTTGAAACGCCTGCAGTGATTGATAAAAGCCGGGTTTTTTGATGAAATCCTGTCGAATGATCTCATTACCGCCGCTATCGATAAAAACAACATCCGGATTCCATTGTAAGATCTTTTCCTTATCAACATACACATGACCATTCATCCCCTGAGCCGTTGCAATGTTTTTGGAATTTGCCCATATAAATGGGGCATAGCGGGTTTCAGTGCTTTCAATGCCATGTGACCCCTTGAATCCAATACCTCCGATATATACAGAAGGTTTAAATTTTTCATCGATATTGGAAACCCTGGAAGCAATGTCTTTACGTGAGTTTTCAATATAATCGATGACTGTATGAGCGCGTCTCTCTTTTTTGAGAACCTTTCCCATTAGACGGAGAGAGTCAAAAACCACTTCATTGAAAGTTCCGAAAGGTCCGTAGCTGATGACAACAATCGGGATGCCGATTTTTTGCTGTAACGTATCGGCCAGTTCCTTGCTCATGTAACTGATAAATATAACATCCGGCTGGACAGCCAGGACTTTCTCAAGATCCGGTTCTTTATTGATGGTCATCGGGCCGCCAGGGCCAATGGATGGTAATCGTCCTAATTCCGGATTCGCAAGCCAGTAAGGTCGCGTGTGGGGAAACCTTTTTTCCATATCCTCCACACCAATAATATGTTCTGCGGCTTCAAGATATATGGCCAGCCTCAAGGTACCTGGAGATATGCAGATGATTCGTTCCGGCGTATTGCTGAAACGAACCTTCCGGCCGGCCAGATCGGTTACAGCTGATTCTTCATGGGCAGGGCAGATTGAAGTGGCAAAAAGGCTCAGCATAACAAAGACAATCACAAACCTGGCTGTTTTCATTGGTTTTTATTTTCTATTTCAGGTTGATGGGGATAATAATTTGATAGCTGTTGATTTCGCCAAGCATGACTCTGACACCGAATATTTCTTCAATCACAGCCGCGGTCACCTCTTTCTTTGGCGACAGAAAATGGATGACACCATCTTTGAGCATTAAAAGATCATCTACATATCTTAAAGCCAGATTGATATCATGCAGGGAAACGATAGCTGACATATCAGAATCATGAACGACCTGCTGGACCAGCTCCATGACCTGAAGCTGATTCTTCAGGTCCAGATTACTGGTGGGTTCATCGAGCAGGAGCACGTCCGGTTCCTGCGCCAGGGCACGAGCGATGATGACCTTTTGATACTCCCCGCCACTCAGGCGATTTACCGGCCGCTGGGCGAGGTGCTCGAATCCAAGTCGCTTCAGGACATCTGCCACAATCATCAAATCATGCCTGGAAGCAGACCATTTCATATATGGTTTTCGTCCCAAAAGGACTGCATCAAAAACGGTCAGGGAACCAACGTCATGCTTTTGGGGAACATAACCAAAACGTTGAGCGATTTCATTGCCACTCATTTTTCTCAAATCCGTTTCATCAACAAAAACCGCACCGGTTTGAAGTTTCAGAATCCGATTCAGGCATTTCAACAAGGTGGATTTACCAGCGCCATTTATTCCCATTATGCCCAGAATTTTGCCCGGAGCGAGATCAAAACTCACTTCCTTCAAGATGGGAATGTGATTGTAACTGAAGTCGATTCCGGCGACCTGCAAGTTCATCGATTTAAGCCTCTAATTAACAGGTAAAGAAATAGCGGGGCCCCCATAAATGACGTCAAAACACCCACCGGCAATGTCCCCGATCCCACCAGCAGGCGTCCTAAGGTATCCGCCAGGAGCAACAATACGGATCCGATCAGGCAGGAAAAAGGAATTGATAAACCGTGGTCGGAGCTGGCCAGTCTGCGGCCGATGTGCGGGGCCAGCAAACCCAGGAAGGCAATGACCCCATGGAAGGCTGTCGCCAGAGCAGCAATCAATGCCGCCAATAGCATTCCAACCAGCCGCACCCGATTGATTTCGACTCCAAGTCCCCTGGCCGCCTCGTCTCCTGCTGCAATGGCATTTAAATTCCAGCGATGATAGATAAAATAGATCAAAGCCAGTCCGGTCACCAGGCTGAGCAAGCCAAGTTCAGACCAATTCGAACGAGCCACATCACCAAAAGTCCAGAATACAACGGTCGCAATTTCAACTTCTGTGGCGAAATACTGAACCAGAATGGTTCCGGATGTAAACAGGGAAGAAAGAGCTACCCCGGATAGGATGATGGATTCCGGAGACATACTTTTAAACCGGGCAAGAGCCAGTATGACGGATGTCGCGGTTATTGCCCCGATAAAAGCAAACACGGTAATGGTGTAGATGCTGTTGATATTGAACATATTGGCGTCAGCGGTGCGAAGAGCGCTGCCCTGCATGCCACCTGCTCCCAAGATAACGATTGAAAAAGCAGCACCAAAAGCGGCACCCTGACTGATTCCCAGCGTAAAGGGTGAGGCCAGAGAATTTCTTAAGAGGCTTTGGGTGATGAGTCCCGACAAGCCGAGGCTGCTTCCGGTCACAATAGCTGCGAAAATTCGAGGCATACGGATCTGCCAGATCACGATTCCCTGCGGACCCTGTTCCAGGCCCAATAAAACCTTGATCATCTTGCTCAGGGACATATGATAGGAACCAATCGCGATAGAAACGACAAGGAGCATGACCAGGAGGCACCCCAATCCAATCATCAGATAAATCTTTCGCCGGACAAATCCCCTGTAATTTTCAATGCTGTTCTCACTTTTTCTGGCCTTAATCAGGATTTGAGGACTCATTCTGATCTAATGGTTGAGCGCTTTTAGAAAACACACAATTCAAAAACAGGTGAATAAGATAGCACAAATATAAATAACGTGTTACTAAGTATTTATTTCTCTGTCAACCTGAAAGGGTGGAGCTTAATATTGTCAGCTGCTGGTCATTGATGAAAAGCCTGCTCCTCATCGGTGTGAAACTGGTGACCGATACCAAACTGCTGGAAATCACCGATATCGCTGTGGTGTTGTCGTCCGTAAAGTAAAGGGGTCAGGCTTGCGTAAAGGGGTCAGGCTTGCGTAATTGTATAAAACTTGTTAACCTTCTCTAATGTTATATCTACAATTCAATGTAAAGGGGTCATAAAGGGGTCAGGCTTGCGTAATTGTATAAAACTTGTTAACCTTCTCTAATGTTATATCTACAATTCAATGTTAATCTTGCAGAAACAATAACAGCCATGGCACGCAAACCAAGAATCCATCTGAAAGGAGCTGTTTATC
>JAHJRI010000472.1 GCA_018830885.1 bacterium
AATGATGGCGGCCGCTGACGTAAACCCGTGTATGACCGAATCGGAAATGAAATTGATCAGAAAACCGGCCCGGATGATCCCGAGAAACAGCAGTATGACGCCCGACAGACCGGCCATGATCACGGCCAGCTGAATATATTCAGGCGAACCCGGTTTTGCCAGCTGTGAACAGGTCGCAAAAACCAGCAGTGAAATCATGGCCACCGGACCGATGGCCAGGTGTCTGGATGTCCCCAGCAGGGCGTAGACCACCAGCGGTAAAGTGGCGGCATATAACCCGACAACCGGCGGAAGACCGGCCAGCAGAGCATATCCCATGGCCTGGGGAACCAGCATGATCCCCACGAGCAAACCGGCAATCAGGTCCTCTTTTGATTTCTGACGGGAGTAGTCCTGAAAGGATTCGATCAGGGGAATGAGTTTTCCAAGGGTGGTTTTCATATTTGATTTTTCAGCAAACCGGTTTTATCAGGCCCTTCAGGCAAACATGTCAGTGAACCGTTCCCGGGCTTGCCTGCCGCGCATGGGGGGCTTCAGATGGCTCCCATTACACCATAAGAATCATTAAAAAATCAAGTGGTTATTTAATTTCAAGGAGTTGCTGCGGGGTGCCTGACAGGATCTCTCAGGCTGCATGGGGGGGGATCGTGTTGCAATTTCCCCCCATTGGGTGTGACAATGATCCCAGCATCAGAGGATTACGGGGTGCTGCTGGGGCGCTGGATCAACCCTTTTTTTCTGCTGCTTTGCAGGTGCTGAGACCGAGGATAGCATAGGGGGGACACCAGCCGATCAGAGCTGTCAGGAGCGGTACGGCTCCGATCGCTCCCCACCAGCTTTGAAAAGCCACTCCCAGGCCGATAATTACCAATCCGAGAATCACTCGAATAGCCCGGTCTATTGTACCAACGTTTTTTTTCATCCTGTTCTCCCATGAAAATCTGAAATCCGGTGAGCCCCTTCAGGACCTCCCGTTTAAAAAGAGGCGGATTCGCTTCGTACCTTTTATATTACCAGTACATCCTGAATAACAGCAACAACAAAAAACGTTCGGTCAGGGCGCGTCCGACGGAAACAGGTATCATGTCACCCTATTTTCGGTGGGTTTTTCGATGGTGATTTTCATGAGGATCTTTCCCCAGCCGCCCTTGTCGAGGCCGATGTCGGTGCACTGGACGAGGTTGGATCTCTCATACAGGGGATCGGACTGGCTGATGATTCGTTCATAGAGGGCCGGCAGGATATTGCTGACGGGTCCCAGGGCAAACATGCACATCCGGTTGGGGCACGCTTCTCCCATCAGGACACCACCGGCGTTCATCACGAATCGATCGCCGACTTTATGTCCGGCGTGGCAGTTTTCGGATTCGATGACTTCGGCGATGATTTTGCATTTCACAAAATCCGGTGTCTGTGTCACCATTTTTACTTTTTCGGGATCGGAACGAAAAAGCACCATTTGCTCATCGGTATATCCCATGTGCCCTTGAAACAGTTTCCAGAGTTTTTCGATTTCCATTGTGCTCTCCATTAAGCATGCATTGCAGTGGCGTTCGTCCGGTTGCTGCTAAAATCGGTCCTTCAGGGGATATTGTCAAGGATATATTTCCAGGACAGGTTTTTCGGTGGGGGGTGCGGGCGGTTGCGTCCTGTTAATGGGCACCTTGATTAACTGGAACTCAGTCAGCATCAAAGGGTTGATGTTTCAGGAACCTTGGAAGCCATGGATGGCTTCCAGGAGCTCCATGGATGGACTCGTGCGTTTCTTGAAAGATCAACCCTTTGGTGCGGTGAACTCGATAATTTTAATTAATCAAGGTGCCCTAATTTCAATGCCACTGTTTCGGACAGTGGAGGGGATTCTGATTCAAAACCCCCTCGACTTTAACTGCACAATATTTTGATACAGACCCCTAGCGGACGACCAGGACCGGACAGGTGGCGAGATGCAGGACCTGGTGGGTCACGCTGCCGATGATCAGCCCTTCAAGGTCGGTTTTTCCCCGGGAGCCGATCAGAATCATGTCGGCATTTTCGTTGCGGGCGATTTCAGGGATCATCTTACCGGCCGGTTCTTCAAAAAGCATCACCTTAAACCGGATGCCCGCCGCTTCGAACAGTTCCCGGTAGGGTGCCAGCAGATCGTTGGCCTGACGCAGGGTTTTATCAACCACCTGCTGAAAATAGGGTTCTCCCAGGTAAGAGGGGTACGCTTTGTGACAGTGAACCAGCAGGACCTCACAATCGAATTTTTTGACCAGGTCGATGGAATATCGTGCGGCATTCATGGCGTGTTCCGATCCATCCACCGGGACGAGGATTTTTTCCAGTTCCATTTGATCTCCATTCTTTCAGGTTGCGTTCGTTTTGTCGGTGTTCCAGCAACACGGCCATATCCATGGTTGAACGGCCGGCGAACAGGGACTGGTTCGGGGTTTGATGTATTACCCCGGTTCCGGATTCACGGGGTTTAAATCGAGTCCAGTATACCATAAAACCGGATTTTCTGCAAAAACCGGGGGTGGTGGGGTGCACCGGGGTGGTTGTCGCGCCGGCCCCTGGAAAATGAAAGAAGACCGGTCAGGCGATACCGGGAACGGGGCTTACTGCATGGCCTGCTGGAATTTATCAGCCACCAGACGGAGATTGGCCATCCAGTTTTCTGCCAGCGGATCCACCAGAACCACCTCTCCATTGATTGCTTTGGCCACCAGTTTGGCGTTCCGGACGGAGAACTGGGGTTGTGCAAAAATGATCCGTATCTGATGCTCCCGGGCATGCTGAATGATCTGCTGCAGTTGGGCGGGTTTGGGGTTTTTTCCTTCAATTTCGATGGCTATCTGTTGGAGACCATAGGCATGGGCAAAGTACCCCCAGGTCGGGTGAAAGACCAGGAACTGCCGGTTCTGTTTCCCGCGGAACGTATCCTTCAGCCCCTGGTCCAAATCGGAAAGCGCCTGGAGGAACTGGTCGCAGTTGGCTGCGTAGAAGGCAGCATTTGCGGGATCGGTCTTTTGCAAAGCAGCCAACATCGTTCTGGCCTGCTGCTGGACGAGGGGTGGAGAGAGCCAGATATGGGGGTCCAGCCCGTCATGGGGGTCGGACCCCTGTTGTTCATGCCGGTCATCTTCTATGTGGGCGCCGGAGATGGGTATTCTTTGAATACCCTGCTGGGTGGCCACGATTTCCATGGCAGGGTTGGAGGCGGCCAGTTTTTTGATCCAGACCGTTTCGAATTCGACCCCGATGGTAAAGTAAAGCCTGGTCCGGGAGATGGCCACCATCTGTTTCGGTCTGGGTTCATAGGTGTGGGGGCTGGTGCCCGGCTGAACCATGACGCTGACCTCGACCCGGTCCTTTCCGATCTGCTCGACAAAGTATTTCTGGGGAGGAATACTGACAAACACCGAGAGTCTCCCGGATGCGGACAGCGGCGACGGTAAAACAGCAAGTATCATTGCCCATAAAACAGGAAGCAGTCCTGCCAATCGGTTTTTCATTCAGATCCTCTTTGACGGTATATTGATCTCTTTCATGCAGTTGTTACAGACCCCCTCAATGCGAACTTCCACCTTGTCAATCTGGCCGGGAAATGTTTTCTCCAGATTCAGGGTGTCCACCAAGAGGCTTTCCGGATTGAGACAGTCCATTTTACTGCAGATGCGGCAATAAAAGTGGGGGTGGGGCGGATGGTTTTCGTTGGGAGCCAGACCATAGAGAGAAGAGCGCCCCCCGCTGCTGAAGCGGTCGATCAGGGTGTGGGTTACCAGCAGCTTTAAGACCCGGTAGACGGTCACCCGGTTCAGGCTGTGGTTTCTGGCAATGGTGTTGAAAATATCCTCAGCCGATAAGGGGGCGATATTGTTTCCGATCATCTCCAGCACCCGCAGCCGGTTTTCTGTCGGCTCCAGACCGGATTTCTTCAGCATTGCGGCATAGTCGCATTTATGGCACATGGCAATCTCGCTATGATGCTTCCCTCAGCCAGGTTTCGCGGAAAGACTCACGGGTGAACATTCAGGAGCCGTTCAATGGCCGTGACTGCAAAAAATCCGCATCCGGCTACCAGGATGATCGCTGCACCTGACGTCAGGTCGAACTGATAGGACAAAAAGAGCCCCATGATCGTAAAAACGGCTCCAATCAGGCTGGCCCCCACCATCATCTGAAAAAGGGATTTGGCGTACTTCTCGACGATATAGGGGGGTATCGTCAAGAGTGCGATCACCAGGATCAGGCCGACCACCTGGATGACCATGACAATGGTGATGGCCAGCAGAATGATCATCATGTAGTAGATCGTTCTGACCGGGATCCCTCGAATCAGCGCAAACTCCTCATCGTAGGACATGGCCAGGATGTCGTGGTAATAAAAAAACACCAGGACACAGATCACGATGGCCAGTGCCACCATGATCCAGAGCTCCGAGGTGGGCACCGTCAGAATGCTGCCGAAAAGGTAGCTCATTAGATCCACATTATATCCCGGTGTCAGATCCAGCAAGACAATGCCCAGGGCCATACCCACCGCCCAAATGACACCGATGATCGTGTCGGAGCGGTGTTTTGCCTTCAGGCTGATGGCGGCCATCAACACGGCAGCGGCAACGGCAAACCCAAAAGTGCCGGCCAGAAACGGCCAGCCGAAGAAGTAGGCCAGCCCGATGCCACCGTATGACGCGTGGGCGATGCCACCGGACAGAAAGACAATCCGGTTGACAATCACCAGGGTTCCCATGATACCGCAGATCAGGCTGGCCAGAAGGCCTGCGGCCAGCGCATTCTGCATGAATTCGAACTGGAGCACATCCATCATAAGCCTAGTCCTCGTGTGGTTTTAATACCCGGTGGGGGATGCCATGGGCCACCAGTTCGACCGGGCAGACCTCTTTCAGGGGGTGGGGAAACATCGTGTCCATCATGTCGGCGTCTATTTCCGGGCGGTGATGAAAGTGCAGCTCTCTGTTCACACAGGCAATCGACTTCACATAGGTTGAAATAACGATCCATTCGTGGCTGACAACCAGGACGGTGATATCTTTGTTCAACTCCTTCAGGAGTTTGTATAACTCGGCCTGTCCTTCGGTATCGACATTGGCGGTCGGCTCGTCCAGGAGGAGGATTTTCGGGTTGGTGACCAGGGCCCTGGCGATAAAGACCCGTTGACGTTGTCCGCCGGAAAGCTCCCCGATCTTGCGC
>JAHJRI010000042.1 GCA_018830885.1 bacterium
CCCAATTGTTTGAGCAAAGCGAGTTTTGGGCTCTCAGCGAAGCAAGTTTTAGATCATCTTGAAACGGATCCGCAATTGGAACGGGTCCATTGCAGACACGGGATTTAAAGTTTAACTAAATGGCATCTACTAGAGATTAATTGTAACTATTCACCTGTATACGCCCCAAAGGTATTGTGTTTCAAGAAACGCATGAATCCTCCTGGAACTCCTGGAAGCCATTCATGGCTTCCAGGAGTTCTTGAAACACAATACCTTCGGGGCTGAGCGGAAATCAAACTGAATAGATACGATTCATTAAGATTGCGCAAACAGACTACTTTTCAAATTCAACGATGATTTCACAGACATCATCCCCCAGGGTTAAGTATTTTTGACCGCGAACCTGCAGTTTCGGGTTGATGGTTTTGGCAATGGCGCGTTCACAGCCGATTAATACCTCCGGGCAGATCCCTGGAAACACCTTGGCATATTGCCTGGCATAGGGACAGTTGGTTACTCTCATCAGACCACGCGTTGGCGTGACTTCAAACTCTCCCTCAATTCCCATGCCTTTGCCAAAAAGCTGTTCGACCTTGACCCAGTCTTCGATAGTGCCGTCATTCAGTCGCGCACCCGAGTGTTTCGCAGCGGCGGGAACAATGCGTTTGTATTTTTCTTCCAACGCATCCTGCAGGATTTTCAGCCCCTCTTCTCCATAGGCTTCTTTGACGGCCTTACCCATGGTGGCGATCATGATGGCATCGTTTTCCAGAATGCCCATAAACTCCGGTGTAATTTTCATATCAATCTCCCTTTTTTCGTCGTCAGTGGATGAATACAGCGTTTTCCGCAGCTGGACGGAGTACCTTGCAGCTATTTCCTGTTGTAGTCGTAAAATCCTCGACCTGCTTTTTTGCCGAGACGTCCCTGCTTCACCATGTCATCAAGCAGACTGCTGCGGGGGGCCAGTCCTTCCTCTCCCAATATTTTTAAAGAGTTGGCGGCATTGGCATAGGTATCAACCCCGGCTTCATCGGCCATGGCGAACGGTCCACATTTCCATCCAAATCCGGCACACATACCGAAATCCACATCTTCAGCTGTCACAATGCCATCCGCCACCAGGTCGACGGCTTCCCTGATCGTCGCCGCCCATATGCGGTTAAAGACAAAACCCGGAATGTCCTTGTAAACCCTGACAGGACGTTTGCCAAGTGATATGGCAAAATCCGCGGCACGGTCAAAAATGGCTGTTGTTGTTTTTTCGCCTTTGATGATCTCAATGAGCCCCATCAAAGCAATCGGATTAAAAAAGTGAATGCCCACAACACGTTCTGGATGCATGGTAGCTTCTGCCAGACGAGAAATCGGAATGGTCGAGGTATTGGTCGCCAGCGGTTTTTCCGGAGGCACAATTGAATCCAGCTGTTTGAAGATAGACCGTTTCAGCTCTTCTTTTTCGGTTACTGTCTCGATAATCCAATCCGCTGACCCGGCAGCTGTCAATTGTTTTTCGGGTCTTATCCTATCCAGAACGGTTTGGGTGGATTCTTTCAGAAGATTCTTACTTTCCAGCTTTTTGAGAGACCACTCGATCTCTGCCATGCTCTTCTGAATCAATCCTTCATCCGGATCATTGATCAATACAGTGTATCCAGCTTGGGCGCAGGCCTGTACAATTCCTCTTCCCATATATCCCGCGCCACCCACAACGAAAACACTTTCCATGCTTGTTCTCCTTTTTAGCTATCCGTTGTATTCGCATTCATACCGGAAATCGACATGCCTCCGTCCACAATCACGGTCGTACCGGTGATATAGCTGGCCGCATCCGAGGCCAGAAAAAGAGCCACAGAGGCCATCTCTCCGGGTTCCGCTGCGCGGCCCAGGGGGATAATCCCCTTGAAGCGTGCGTCGAGTTCGCCATCCACCACGGCGCCATATGCCAATCTTGTGTCGGTAATGCCGGGGGCAATGGTGTTCACCCGGATGCCGTATGGAGCAAGTTCGCCGGCCATTGCTCGACTCATTTGGATAACGGCGGCCTTTGAGGCTGCATAGGCCCCGTTGTTCCTGTCCAACAGGATCCCCGCCATCGAAGCCAGGTTGATAATGATGCCGGACCGTTTATTGACCATGATATCCCTAACCGCCTGGGCACACAGGAATCCACCTTTGACGTTGATATCAAAAATACTGTCCCACCCGTCTTCCTTCGTCTTCAGCAGTGGTCCCCAGATCTGTCTGGCTGCATTGTTGATCAGGATATCAACGGTACCGAAAGAATCGACGACCTCAGCGACCATTTTTTCGACCTGGTTTTTAACGGAGATATCGGTAACCACCTTCAGGATTCTCCTGTCCTCAGCATTCAATTCATTCACGGTTTTTTCCAACACGGTCCCATCCAGATCGATGGCTGCCACCGCTGCTCCTGCTTCCAAAAAAGCCCGAACCATGGCTTTGCCAATTCCCCTGGCGGCCCCGGTGATAATAGCAACCTTATTCTGCATTGAAAAATTGTATGTGCTCATCAAACGGCTCCAAAACGAAATATTGGGATTAAATTCATGTCTACTTGTGGATCCGTAAGTCCTCCGGCAGGGTCGCGCCCATGATATCCGGGTTAAAACCGGCCAGGACAGCCCCGCCGTCAACACAAATGGAAGCACCTGTGACATAACTCGCCGCTTCAGAGGCAAGGAAAACAGCCACGGCAGCAATTTCTGAAGGTTCGGCAATGCGGTGCATGGGGATATTATTTTCCCAGACCTTCCTATTTTCAGGGTTTTTCCACACCAATGCAGACATCCTGGTTTTAACAAGACCCACCTCAATACTATTCACCCTGACGTTATAGTGGGCCAATTCACCGGCTAGTATTTTACTCAGATGAATCAAACCGGCCTTTGAGATTGCATAGGCGCTTTCATAGGGAACGGCCATCATGCCGGCCACCGAGCCGATGTTGATGATACTTCCCTTTTGATGCTCGATCATGACTTGACTTGTCTCTCTGGCCAATAAAAAACAGCCTTTCAGGTTAATATTCATCATCTTGTCCCAACCGTCGTCTCTCAGCTTTGATGGCAGTGAAACAACCAGTTGAGCTGCGTTGTTTACCAGTATATCGATTGTTCCAAACGTTTTGACCGTTTGCTTGACCAGGTTTTCGATATCCGGTTTTTGAGAGATATCCGTTTTGACGATCAACGCCTTTCTGCCTTTTGATCGGATCTCCGCAGCTGTCTCTTCCAAGTCAGGAACCGTCCGGCTGGCAACGACCACATCGGCACCGGCGTCGGCAAAGGCCAGCGCGATCGCCTTGCCAACACCTCTGCTGGCTCCGGTAACGATCGCCACCTTATTATTCAATGAAAAACTAATACTGGTCATTTCTGCTCTCTCCGTAAGTCTGTTCATACCTTAAGAATGGAAGCGAAAACAAAAATTGAAACGGTCTAACTTGAAACGGACGGCTGTTTCATCGGCGTTTTTGTTATAAGACCGCCATCAATCACGATGGTCTCGCCGGTCACATACCTGGAAGCATCCGAGGCCAGGTAAATCACACCGCCTGCGATATCTTCGGGGGTGCCTCCCCTCGCCAGCGGAATTTCGCTGATTGCGCCCTTCGGATCTTCATACAACCATTCTGTGCCTGGTGTAACGATCAGACCCGGTGCGATACCGTTGACCCTGATGTTGTAAGCTGCCAGGTCCGTTGCCATCGTCTTTGTCAGGTTGATCACGCCGGCCTTGGATGCTGCATAGGCAGCGTTTAAGGGCTGGGCGACAATACCGACGATGGACGCAATGTTTACGATAGCCCCACTTTTCTGTGTCATCATGATTTTACCGACTGCCTGGCTGCAGAAAAAGACACTCGTCAAATTTTCAGAAATGGTTACATTCCATTGATTCTCACTCATTTCCATGGTGGGGACTGCAAACATGCCGCCAGCATTGTTCACCAATATGTCAATTCTCCCAAAATGTCGGACGGTGTCTGCGACCATTTTTTCAACCTGGTCTTTGAACCTGACATCTGCCGTGATCGCAATTGCTTGACACCCTTTTTTTCTGATCTCCCCGGCTGTGGTTTCAACCTGATCCGTGGTCCGGGCAGCAATAGCCAAATCCGCTCCCGCATCGGCCATCCCCAGGGCAATGGCCTTGCCAATACCCCTGCCAGCGCCGGTGACAATGGCCACCTTACCTTTTAGACTAAATATCTCCAGGTTCATCGATTACCTCTTTCTGGGACTTTATCGTCCATTATTCCTGTCGCCACATTAAGTTCAAGCGTTCCAGGGAAAATGCGTCACATTCCGTCAATGCAATAGTGTCTGGCTGGATGTTCAGGATCCGGCCTTCTTCTTGTTCACCCGTTCATAAATCGCTTCTGGAATAGATTGCGGGTCCTTATAGATCAAACAACGGCAACCTTCCAAAGCCATTTTTTCTGCCGGCATGGATACATACACGGGTTCTCCGATCCACTCAATGGCCAGTTCTTCCTGGATTGGCGCGTGGCAACAATAGACGGGAAAATCAGTCATATTAAACGTCATGAGATGCGGTTTTGTGATCATTGTAAAATCGTGGGGAGGGCCATAAAATCCATCTTTGAGCAATGATACGCCTGCGCAGCATTTCAACTTCAAGATGACCTTTTCGTCATCTTCGGCAACTTCGATGGGTTGGCAGTGCCCCCGCGCTCCTGCGATCATCAGTTTTACCCTTTCTCGAAAACTGGATTTTTGATGCAGTGCCACGGATGATTTTAAATAGGTTCCAACGGCTTTGCGCATCCCCTGATACAGATCTTCCTCTCCATGATTCTCATAGATATGCGTCATCAGTGCGGTAACCCAATCCCGGTAAAGGTCATGCATGAACTGAAATTCCAAATGCATGCGTTTGCATAAACCCTTGGCTTTTTCCGGTTCATTCGAATCAATCGCCTCGTGAATGAGATCGAGGGTTAATTTTCCCATTTCGTTCAGTTCATTATCGGTAAACGTTCGTTCGCCCATATTGATCTCCGGCTTGCTGCTCCCGTTTTCTATTTCCCATTAAAATGCAGTCTGTGCTGCGATCGGGGTCTTTCTATTTCTTTCTCACCTACCTAAAGGTTTTTAATCTGACTACTCCAATCCTGCTTTTTTTTGTCATCAGATCATCGTCTGTGAGGCCTCATCCATCATTGGGATACCTTCCTGAAGTCCATACCCATGGGATTCCTGAAGGTTTTGGATTTCCCGGCGTTCATGTTGATAAATATAAGTTTTGGACAATGATACCGATCCAGATCAACATGTATTCTCACAAAATTTTGAAAACAAAAACATTTCTTGACTCTGGAAAACAAAATTTTTAGTATTCAGCTAACGTCCTATTTCATCCGACAGTAGTCCGACTCTTTTTCTCCGCAATCCGGAGCCCTGGTCTATATGCCCTCAGTCTATCAATTCGATATACATGGGATAGGGGTTGAATAATATGCTAACCGACGCTATCTGCGAAACGGGCGCCCGGTAGTTGTGTCAACACTGCTTCATGGATCTGGGATGACATGTGCCCCGCTGAATTGATTCCCGGGAGAGAAAAAACAGATGCGTTTTGGATGTCGATGTGCAATATCAAATCATGAAATCGGTTGGGAAAAGAATGAAC
>JAHJRI010000473.1 GCA_018830885.1 bacterium
GATGGCTTATAGGGTCTGCCAATAATTGTAAATCTCTTTGTATTGTTTGACCTTTTACCCCTTACCTTGGCAACAAGGGCCACTGTTGGCAGGGGCTAAGCTCAGGAGTTCTGAAATTACAGATGTGACAGCTGATATGGTAGGTATTGGGGGTAGAATGGAGGAGATTATACGGATTTTTCCCCAAAGGAAAAAAATTCTTCCCGCAGCACTTAAAAATCAACCAAAGAGTTCGGTGTGAGATTCAGTGCGTAAGGTATGGTTTAAAACCAGAATTGGCAGAAGTTTGTGGAGATCGAATCTACTTGAGGACAATTCTGAAGCCTCTATTATCTGTGATGTGGATAGAACTGAAAGCGGGAACCAACAATAGTTCTTAGTAGTCCAGATATGAATAATTGCAGATTTTCGGGAGGTAATAATTTGTTAAAACACTGAAGTTGTTGGTAGCGATGGGCAGGATCGAACTGCCGACCTTACGATTATGAGTCGTACGCTCTAACCAGCTGAGCTACATCGCCAACCGTTAATCAAAAATAATAGTGAGATTGCCGGTTATCTGTCAACCATAAAACCCAATAAAATCTGTATCTGATTGATATTGTGTGATTCAGCCGGTCACCTCCGGTTTCTGTTCTGGGCAATGGATTTTCAGTGGTTTCTCGTGTAGGCTGTGTCTATTGTAACCCCGCTTAGAGGAATTTGAGATTATGGTGACCAGAAAAATCATCGTTGTTGCGGATCCGCATCTGGGGGTTGTTCCCGGTGATGTTGAGGAGATGATCCGATTCATTGGAACACTGGAGCCGGCGGAGACGGATCTGCTTTTTCTGGGAGACCTTTTTCATATCTGGGCCGGGCCGGAGAAGTACCATACACCCCCCGTGAGATCCATACTCGGTGTCCTGGAGACCTTCCGGCAGCAGCAGGGAAAAGTTTACCTGGTTGTCGGCAACAGGGATATTTTTCTGTCCGGTCACCCTGAAAACAAGCGCCTGCAGCAGCTTCCCTTCGACCGGATTTTCCCCGAATTCGGATTGTTGAATCCCGGCAGCAATCATGAACTGATGGCAGTTCACGGCGATACCATCAACACCCGGGATATTCGCTACCTGAGATGGCGTCGTATTGTCCGCAATCGGCTGTTTGAAATGGCTTTCGACCTGATGCCGGCCTCATGGGTCAAAAGAATTATGTTCCGCCTGGAGTCCGACCTGCAACAGACCAATATGGATTATCGCCGGTTTTTTCCCGTGGTTGAGTGGGACCAGTTTGTGGATCGCGCTGCCGCGAAGGTCGCACCGGGGCTCCTGCTGTGCGGCCATTTTCACCCGAAGGAGCTGATCATCAAGAAATCCGGCGGCACAACGGCCCTGGTGGTACCCGACTGGCTTGAAAGCCAGGCCTACCTGGAGGTTTCGGCGGATCTCAGTTATGAACTCCACCGTTTCCAAGTGCGCCCCTGAGCAGAAGGCAATCATCAGTGAAAAACCCGTCAACTTCCATATTCATCAAATCTTTGAAAACCACCCGTTCATTAATGGTAAAGGAAAAGACCCTGAAACCGGCGTCATGCAGCTGTTTCACAATTTCTGTGGTCAGGATGCCATACCATCCGTGCCAGGAGTATATACCGAGCTCTTGAAGCGATTTCACCGTCGAATCATCCGCCGTTTCCGTGGAAATGGCTGCCAGTGCCAGGGCTGAATCAAGAGCAGCAATCCGTTCGAGAAACCGGGTTTCAAAGCTGGAGATGAGCACGGAATCAGTCAGTTCCATCTCCTGGAGAAGCACCACAAGTTGTTTTTCGATAGCATCATCAGGGGCCGATGCCTCAAAGGCACTTTTTTTGATCTCGATATTGACCAGCGCCCGTCGATCGACCATTTCCAAGACTTCCCGCAGAGTCGGAATCCGCTCTGCCGCAAACTGTTTATCGAACCAGCTCCCGGCATCGAGTTTTTTCAGTTCAGACAGTGTCCGCTCATTGACAGGTCCTTTTCCGTTTGTGGTTCGTTCCAGGGTATCATCGTGAATGACGACCATTGACCGGTCCCGGCTCAGACTGATGTCCAGTTCGATCATTTCTGCACCAGCATTCACTGCCGCTTCGAACGCTGCCAGGGTGTTTTCCGGATAACGGGTTTTATCCCCCCTGTGGGCGATCAGTACCGGTGACGTCAACGCGTCCAGTCTTGCACTTTGTTGGTAGGCTTTATTCATATACTTTCTCTTCAATTTGATCGGCGTTACGTGAATCCTGTTCCACATCCCTGGTTTCCTGAGCGGCACTCATCTGTTTGTACTCCTTGTACCACTCGGTCTGAATGATAGACTGCATGATTTCGTTGGTGCCTACCCAGATCATGGACAGACGGATATCCCGGAGAATGCGTTCGATGGGGTAGACGTCGGTGTAACCGATGCCGCCCAGAACCTGCATGCAATTGTTGACAATCTCCCAGGCGGTTTCCGAGGTGAATTTCTTGGTCTGCGAAACCATGCGCCGCACGCGCCCGGAAGAGACCTGACCCGAGTCCGCTGCCAGACAGGTGCTGTAGACCATGGACCGCATGGCGTCAAGCTGCAGGGCACTGTCAGCCACCTTGAAACCGACCGCCTGAAAATTGCGGATGGCCTGGCCGAAGGCCTTTCGTTTTGACGTATACTGGGTGGCTATTTCCAGGGCCGGCCTCACGGAACCGACAGTCATGGCCGAAGTCCCCAGTCGTTCGGGGATCATCATGCTCAGAAAAACATCGAACCCGCCATTGATACCATTCAGGGCAAACCGTCCCGGTATACGGACGTCTTCGAGAATAACCCGCCCGGCACCGCCACCCCGCACCCCCATCAGGCCATAGATATATTTTGATTCAACGCCTGCGATTCGAGGAACCATGAATGCGGTCAATCGCTGATGAGCCGGAGCGTCCGGATCGGTCAACGCGTAGATGAGAAACCAGTCTGCCCCTTCGGCACCGACAACAAACCGTTTCTGACCATTGAGAATCCAGTCGTCGCCGTCCTTGACAGCCCGCGTGGTGGTGCCAAAAAAATCGGAGCCTCCCCTGGGTTCGGTCAGACCCTCAGCAGCGTACAACTCTCCCTTGAGCAGCGGCACAACGATCTCCTGTTTCAGCTCCTCGGAGCCGAAATTGATGATGGCGTCACAGACCAGGTCTGCGCCCACACCATGCAGACAGGCGAGGGAATAACTGGCAACACCGATCTCCTCACCGACAATTCCCGCATCCACCCACTTCAAGCCTCTGCCGCCATAGGCTTTCGGGATCCTGGTGCCCAGGAGGTTTCTGCGCCCGGCCTCTTTCAGGTATTCATGGGGGAACTGGATCTTCTCCGCATCCATCTCCAGGATCAGTTCCCTGGGAACCCATTTGGTGAAAGCGCGGGCCTCATCACGCAGTTTCTTCTGTTCCTCGGTCATGATAAAATCGAACATGGTTTTACTCCAGCTGTTTAATTTATCGTTTATCAGCAATGTCCGGTTAGGTTTTTGCAGTTCATGACCAATCAATCGAGGATTTCAGTGGAGTCAAGGGGATAGCGATTTAAAACCCTGGAAAACAGGACGTTTTCCCGGAGCACCAGGGATGGTTTCATGCGTGTTTTAAA
>JAHJRI010000043.1 GCA_018830885.1 bacterium
GTTCAGCGAGCCACCCGCCATGCCTGGCGCAACCGCAGTTCCGAACCCTGCACCATGGCTTTCATTCTCATCAGCAGCCCCAATTATCAATAGAAAATGGTTGCCCATTCTCAAATTTTGACTATCAACAAGGGAGCACCATGCATACCATCATGATTGAACCTGCCAGTTATTCCAATTGCCGTGATGCAGTGGATAAGGCATTTGACATCTTTCCGCTTCAAATCAAGGGTAAGAATGTCCTGATCAAGCCCAATGTCCTGCGCTCATCGTTTGCCGAGCAGCACATCGTGACCAACCCGGCGGTGCTCAGGGCCGTTGTGGAGAAGGTTGAATCCATGAGTCCCAATTCGATTACAGTCGGGGACAATCCGGGCATGTTTGCCTACGGTGCCAATGAAAAATCCTTCAAGCAATCCGGTCTTATGGATGCTGCCAAAGGGTATTATCGAAATATCGGAGCAGAAGCACAGGAGGTTGATTTTATACCCGGATTTCTTGACAAACTCGCAGTTTCCCGGGCCGTGTTGGACGCCGATGTCTTGATCTCCCTGCCCAAATTCAAAACCCACGGTCTGACCGTGATCAGTGGCGCTCTCAAGAACAGTTATGGAATCGTCCCGGGTTCCAGGAAGGCCGATATGCATGCCCGGTCTGGTGAACCCGTGAAATTTGGTGAAATCATGGTCGAGGTCTTCAAGCTCAGGATCCCCGACCTGTTTATTCTGGATGCAGTCGTGGGCATGGAGGGGAATGGACCGGGTTCCACGGAGCTGCGCTACCTGGGACAGATTCTGGCGGCAGATAACGCCGTAGCGCTGGATGCGACGATTTCACGGATCATGGATCTGGATCCGGCCACCCTGCCTTTTCTGGAGTACGCACGGGGTCAGGGTCTGGGGGAATATGCAGCGGATCAGATCGAGATCAGGGGTGAATTGAAGCCTATTGAGGGATTCCGGCTTCCGCCCAAGGTTCAGCGCACGCCATCGTCATCCAAGGCGAGGTTGGAGTTCTTTCACAGTCGCACCAGTATGCGACCGGTGGCCAACAAAGACCTTTGTACCGCCTGCGAGGAATGTGTCCAGGTCTGCCCGGTATCAGCGCTCTCCATGGTTGATGGATATCCGCTGGTTGACAAGGATATCTGTATCGCCTGTTTCTGCTGCCAGGAAATGTGTCCCGAGACAGCCATGGCTCTGGGTTGACCGTTCTTCAACCCATCAGCAGGCCCTTCCGGGCCCATAGGACGGGACAGAAGCTGAACCTGAACCTGGACCTGAATAAAACCAATTGTCGTTGGGAGCGCAGATATGCCGACCGTACCTGTCAATGATATCGAAATAAACTATGAAATTGCCGGCAGTGGTGAGCCATTGCTTTTTTTTACCGGCACCGGCGGGGATTTAAGAAACCGTTACAGTATTCTGGAATCTCCCCTGGTCGATCACTTTCAAGTGCTGGCTTTTGATCAACGGGGGTTGGGACAGACCAGCAAACCGGATAAACCCTATTCCATGGCGGGGTATGCGAATGATGGCGCGGGGTTGCTGGATGCACTCGGTTGGGCGTCATGCCTGGTGGCGGGTCTTTCCTTCGGCGGCATGGTGGCCCAGGAGTTCGCCATACGATATCCGCAGCGGACCAGACGGCTGGTGCTGATGTGCACCAGTTCCGGCGGTGCCGGTGGAGACTCCTATCCACTGCTTGAACTTTCGGAGTTGTCGATTGCGGAAAGAGCCCGCAGGACCATCGAACTGTCCGATATCAGATGGGACAGGCAATGGCAGGCCGCAAACAGCAAGATCTTCAAAGCGGCATTTGATCTGAGGGTCTCTCAACTGGAATACATCAGCCGGGATCCAGTACGGGCAGCCGGTGCCAGACGGCAACTGGAGGCAAGACAATGGCATGACACCTGGGACCGATTGCCGGGCCTGTCGATGCCGGTCGGCATATTCGGCG
Source organism: bacterium (assembly GCA_018830885.1). Lineage (GTDB taxonomy): Bacteria > SAR324 > SAR324 > XYD2-FULL-50-16 > XYD2-FULL-50-16 > JAHJRI01. The sequence goes on from JAHJRI010000043.1 coordinate 1,966, forward strand.
GGAAATATGATGGTGTGGCCCTGCCGGAAAACATTGAAAAACTCCAACAGGCAATACCCGGGGCAACCCTGGAGATGTTTGAAGGCGGCCATCTGTTCTTTATGCAGGACCGCAAAGCCTGGCCCCGGATAATTTCCTTTTTGAAAAACGAGCCCACCTGAAATCCGGCCAGTGGAGCCCCGGGTCCTGCGAACCAGCAGGGATTGCCTGCCAGCGGCCATTGTCCCCACCGCACCGATATCCGGGTTGAACCTGCCAGACACCCTGAATCTGCAAAGCGTTTTTGATGACCCGCGATTTTTTCTCTGGCCTCCCTGAATTGACCCGATTTCTGCTACAAGCGAAGATCCGGTGTCAGGCTGATGAACGAAGGTCAACGGTCGGAATGGCTTGCCAGAGTATCCGTATCTTGTTTGATATTTTTAACGAACCTGTTACCATGCAACCTGATGGGTGGATGTGCATGGTGGCGCGCCTATCCAACAAAATGCCGGTTCAATGGGGAAACATTCTGGAATTGGCGATAGTACGGCAGAAACGGGAAAAGCAGGTTTCTTTCCATGACTTGATGCCTGTTTGTCCGGTCCCTGTTTTCACGACTCAAATCCGCCTGCAGGAATCCTGAGAGGCAGCATGCAACATACAAAGATTCAAATTGTCGAGACCAATGCCATCATTGCGATGGAGATTCAGGGTGTTTTGCAGGCCCTGGGGTATGCGGTTTCCGGGATCACTGATACGGGAGACAAGACGATAGAGCAGGTGGAAACTGAAAAACCGGACATGGTTCTATTGGATATCGGTCTCAGGGGGTCGCTGGATGGCTTGAGAACTGCAGAAATACTGGAAACAAGGTTTGGCATTCCGGTTCTATTTCTGGTTGCACCGGAGGATGACATCCTGCTGGATCAGGCGCAAATCTCCGCGACTTGCGGTTATCTGTTGAAACCGGTTCAGGAACGGGACCTGAAACTGGCTATTCCCAGAGCCCTGCGTCTCTCGAAACTGGATGCTGATCGAAAAAGGGCCGAAAACCCATTACAGAACAGCCAGGCCCAGCTTTCCAATGCCTTAAAAATAGCGAAATTGGGATATTGGGAATATGATGTTGAAGAAGACCTGTTTACCTTTAATGATCAGTTTTATGCCTTATTTCGGACCACTGCTGATGCGGTGGGGGGGTACCGTATGGACCCCATCCGGTATGCGGAAATGTTCCTGCACCCGGAGGACAGGTCGATCGTTGAATCTGAAATGAGAGCTGCCCTGGAAACCCGGGATCCAGACTATTCGAGGCAGCTGGAACACCGGATCATCTATGCGGATGGTCAGACTGGGTTTATATCAGTGCTGTTTTTTATTGTTAAAAACAGCGAAAACAAAACGATAAAGACGTTCGGTGCCAACCAGGACATTACCGAGCGCAAGGAGATGGAGAGAAAAATTCATGATACCGATATATTAAATCAAACGATTATTGATACCTCCCCGGCGGGTATCTGGTTGTTCGATGAGACTGGAAAAGCGGTCATCATCAACGAGGCGGGTCTGGCGCTCACCGGCGGCAACATCTTCCAGATGATCGCCATCGATTTTGAGGAACTGGGAAAACAGATCGATCCGGGCCTGAATCAGGCAGCCATGGATGCCCTGGAAAATAACCGCCTCGTAAAAAGGGAGGTTCACACATTCAATACCATGGGGGATGAGCTCTGGTTCGAAGCCAGCCTGGCGCCGATACAGCTTGAAAGGAAGACCCACCTGCTTTTGATGAGCTATGATATCAAAGAACAGAAAAAAGCAGAAGAGGCGTTGAAAGTTGCCCGTTTTGAATTGGAAAGAAAAGTTGATGAACGGACGGCTGAGCTGAAGCATGCGAAAGATGAGGCTGAATTTGCCAACCAGGCGAAATCCGAGTTTCTGGCCAATATATCCCATGAACTGCGGAACCCCATGCACCACATCCTCAGCTATTCAAAGTATGGTATCAATAAGATCGATAAAATCGACAAAGACAAGCAGCTGCACTATTTCAAACAAATACGGCGGTCGGCGGACCGGCTGATGGTTTTATTAAACGATCTGCTCGATTTTTCAAAGATGGAAGCCCGGCAGATGTCCTACCGGATGGTGGATACCAATCTGCTGCAAATCGTCCATTCCGTTATGAATGAGTTCTATTCGATGTTCAAGGAAAAAGAACTAACCACCACGTTGACAGAACATCTGAGATATCCCGGTGTGTTTGGGGATGAATATCGAATCAGCCAGATTATTCGAAACCTGCTCTCCAATGCGGTGCAGTATTCCCCGGAAGGCCGGGCAATTGCGGTTTCACTTGCGGAAAACGAGCTCAATATAAGCGGCAGGGAGATACCTGCCATTCAGGTTTCTATTCGGGACCAGGGCGTTGGCATCCCGGAAGATGAACTGATTGCAATTTTTGACAAGTTTACCCAAAGCAGCAAGACCAAAACCGGTGCCGGTGGCACTGGCCTGGGGCTGGCGATCTGCCGGGATATCGTATCGGCGCACCAGGGAGAGATATGGGCTGAGAATAACGAGGATGGCGGCGCTACCTTCTGTTTTAAACTGCCCTGCCAGCGGCCACTCGAATGAGATCGGTGCGCGTCGTCACTCTCCGCCTGTGCATCTCTTTTCGATGGTGTCTCATTCTGCACCCGTATCCGGTGTGCGTTATCCATGGAAGGAGAGCGGTTTGCCTGTCTGCCCGCCAGTCAGGTTATCCTGGCTGGCGGTTCAGGAAGGAAAAATCGTTGCCGCTGTGTCTGGAGAGATATTTGTCAGGGGTGTGGATAGTTTACCTGCCGACTCAATAGTGAACCTTCAGACCAAAAATCTTCAGTTTATCGGACTTTCCTTTCAGTTCTGTTTCACCCAGCAGGTTGAAATGACTTTTTAATGGCGTACTCAGCCGGGAATGAGTAATTTCACTAATGATCAACGGAATTCGATAGGTTTTACAGAGTGATTCCAGCCGCGAGGCGATATTGACATTATCCCCAATCACCGTATAGTTCTTTCTCTGCTTGCTGCCGATATCCCCGATAATGACGCTGCCGAAGTTGATGCCGATGCCGATGTTTTCAATCACCGGTAGATTCAAACGCTTCATCTCTGTTTTCATGGAATCCATTTTTTTCAACATATCAATGGCGCACGCTGTTGCACAGCCACAGGCGTTGGAACTATCCTGAACACCGAACAGAACCATGATCGCATCCCCGATGTACTTATCGATAACACCCCTGTATTTTGTGACCGACTCATCCCATTGGCTGAAGTAATAGTTCAGCATCTTGGTAATTTCATCCGGTGTATGGTGCTCGCTGATGGTCGTGAAACTCCTGATATCGCTGAACAGAATCGCTATTTTTTTTCGTTCTGATTCCCCGCCTTCAACGCCCATGATTTTATCCCGAATGCCTTTGTCGACATACTTCCCAAACATTTCATTGATTTTGTCTTTCAGTTGGATAATTCTCATCCTGCCAATGGAAAGGGAAAGACTGAGAATCAGTCCCCCCAGCAGGATATAGATATGGGCCGGATCGTCCAGGAATAGAAGCAGTCCATCCTTGATATTATATACCTCCAGGTATTCCAGGTATTGACTTTCTGATATCACCCCCGCAGCCAGTTGCTTGGAAAAAGTGAGCTTCAGATCAAAAAAGAAATAGATGAAAACAAAGGTGATCACGTTAATATTGGTTACCAGAAACTCCAGAACCAGTTTTAATTTCTGGGTGCTGGCTTTAATTTCAAATGCCTGCAACAAGCCGGTAATGATTGAAAAAACCCAAAAGAAGATGTGCCCGGTATTCAATAAGAAATTCAGTCCCTCCCGCATTTCGAAGATTGAATAGCATAATGGAGCGATCAGTGATCCTAAAAAACGATAGGTTGGCTTTTTTCCGAATTTTACCAGAATGCTGGTTTGGAGAAACAGGATCAGCAACAGCACCGTGTGCCCAAGATTTGCAAAATAGTTCAGCCTGTCATAGGTGAAATTCATCAATATGTAAAACAGGGCGTATTGACCTGAGAAGAGAAGCAGTTCATTGAAAAACGCTCCCACCGGTGTCATTTTCGTGACCGTATTGTCAGCCATAATCGGGTATTGAAATAGGTTCAGCAGATCCATGCGCTTGGGGTTGAAACCCGGGAACTCACTTGCCTGCTTGATTAAAAAGCCGTTGTCTGGGTATACAAACAGAGAATCCCGTTCTGCCGGTTCAATTCCGCCTTTGTCTGTTCACCCGTCAAAACCTTTTCGATCAGGGTTATAATCTCATCGCCGACGCTCTCGATGCCTCGTCCTTCCAGGACTGTGCCGGCGTTGATATCCATATCGTCTTTCATGTGGTTGTAGACCTTGGACGTACTGACGACCTTGATAACCGGTACGAAGGGGAAACCGATGGGATTCCCCCGCCCGGTTGTAAAAATAATGATCTGTGCACCTGCGGCGGCCAGTCCGGTCATGGATTCGGTATCGTATCCGGGACCGTCCATGACAATCAAACCTTTTTGTGACGGGATTTCCCCATAGGCGGTCACCTGATTGATGGGGCTGCTGCCTGCCTTGCAGATGCACCCCAGGGCTTTCTCCTGAATACAGCTCATGCCGCCGTCCTGGTTGCCGGGAGAGATGATGCGTTTGGCCATGGGGCCCAGTACCTGTTGCGTTTTTTTCTCCTGGTTGGTGATCATTGCCACCAGTTGGGCCGCCACTTTTTCGTCCACGGCGCGTTTTGCCAGGATATGGGATGTGCCGATCATCTCGGTGGTCTCGGTCAATATGACCGAGGCCCCCATTTTCACCAACCTGTCCGAGGCAACACCAACACCGGGGTTGGCAGTAATACCGGAGAATGCGTCCGATCCACCGCATTCAAGTCCGATAATCAGTTTGTCGATGGGTTGTGGTGTCCGTTCCTGGGTGGCTGCAAAAGCCAGAAGTTCTTTTGCAATCTCAATCCCCCTGGCAGTGGCTTTTCCTGAACCTCCCGCTTCCTGGATCATGATCCGTTCCACCCGTCGATTGGCAACCGCGGTTACCGTCTCGATCCTTGCAGCCGAAAGGCTCTCGCAACCCAGACCCACGACCAGGACCGCAGACAGGTTCGGGTTTTTGCAGATATTCTGCAGCGTGCCGGAATGACCCGGCAGGTCACACCCGCCTCGCCCACATCCGTGGCCATGGAGCAGGGGGACGACGCCGGGTACTTCCCTGGCAATCGCCTCTACTACGGGGTTGGCGCATGATACACTGGGCAGAATGGCCACAAGATTTCGGATCCCGGCGGTACCGTCCGCCCTTTCATATCCCATAAATGTCTGCATTGCGTCACTCCCCTTCAAGGTTTAGATTGTGGACATGCACCCAGTCGCCTTTTCTCAGATCCTGACCGACTTTGGCGATGGTCTCGCCATATTTGATGATATCAGCGCCCCGGCTGATATTGGTGAGAAGCACCTTATGACTGAATCCAATATCTGCCAGGGCCGGAAAGGCTTCGCCATCGGGCAGTACGATCGATTCGTCTTTGTGGATATCCGTCAGGGCCACGCCGACATTGTCTTTTGGGTGGATAATGATCACATTCGGTTTCATGGTCGATTTCTCCGTTCGGGTAAACTGGTTAAATTATGTAACAACCTGTATAACTTCAGTTGGTTAAAAGAACTCAGCCGCCGTTCGCCCAATGGTCCTGCCTGGATTCCGCCCGGTTCCCTCCCATGGAGGGTATCCTTGGTGGTGGGCATCATCACGGCAACAGCGACGGGTCCGATGATATTCAGATCCCGCGGGCCAGTGGGCAAAATCACATGGACGGGCATCTGGAGAAATGCCACAGCAATGATTCCCAGTGCAGCAATAGGTGCAATCATCATTTGGCCCGAACTGAATTTGCGTGTTGGATATGGGCATAGTGTTAACGCCATTTTCCCGGATTGTCAATCCGCCTGCCTGGAAGGGTGCACCAAAATCATGTGGGTAGTCTGTTACACCCGCGCAGGCGGGTGTCCGGATGTGTAAACGGTGAAATACACCTGGATGCCCACCTCCGTGGGCATGACGGGAGAGACACAGCTTCTGAAAAGTATTCGTAACGATCCAGCCCTTTTTCTGATTAGAAGCTGAGACCTGCGTGTGGCGGTTAATCCTTCTGTTTTCTGCCCCGTTCCAGTATTCCGTTCCTGCGCTGTGCAATGGATTCCGGATTAACCGTGAGAAAGTGTTCCAGGTTGGTTTTTTTCTCAAGGGCAATGCCGTCTCCCAGTGTCATCTGGAATCCGTCATCAATCAGTTTCTTGTACTTCTGGACCATGTCCCGGGGGCAGGAGAGGATATCTGCTGCCAGTGCGTGGCAGGCGGGGAGCAGTGCTGCCGGTTCCACTACCCGGTTGACCAGACCCCAGGCAGCAGCCTGACGGGCATCGATGAAATTTCCGGTGAGGGACACCTCCTTGGCCCGGTAAATGCCAATCACCCGGGACAATTTCTGGCTGAGCTCGGATCCGGGAATAATCCCCACCCTGGCATGGGTGTCAGCAAAACGGGCTTCAGTCGAAGCGATCAGGATATCGCAGGCCAGCGCCAGTTCAAACCCCCCGGTAATGGCAACACCGTTGATCGCCCCGATCACGGGTCTGCCGAATGCCTTGATCGGGATGGCGATATTGGCTTCGACAGCCCCACCCGCCGTCAACTCCCCCAGCATGTTTTTCCCTTCGGCCAGCTCTTTCAGATCCAGACCCGCGCAGAATGCGCGACCGGCTCCGGTCAGGATGGCCACCCCGATTGAGGCGTCTTGTTGAAGGTCGCTAAACGTATCGGCAATAGCGGTTGTGAGTTCCGACGAAAGGGCGTTCATGGCATGGGGTCGATTCAGGGTAATGGTGGCTACGCCATCTTCTTTCTCAATCAGCAGGACGGGTTCTGGCATGGTTGAAACCTTGGTTGATAGGGGTTGATTTAACACAGAAAACCGTGTCCTTTGGGCACGGTCAAGTTATTCTTCCTTTGGGCTTATGCCAAAACCGGGTCTTGTAGGCCCGGATTCATTATTTGGACACAGCCGCCCGGAACCCTTCAATGATCGCCATCAATACCAAATAAGACGGTTATCGTTTTGAAAACCGGTAGATGACGATCCCTGAGAGGGAAACCAGGGCCAGACCGGCTGCCAGGACGCCGAAGAACTGAAAGGTCTGGGCGGTCGTAAACGGGTAGCTGAGCAGTGTGACCGCCACCGGCGATAGAAACTGCCCCAGAAAGGCAAAAGTGGAAAAACCACCGACAACACGACCCCTGATATGACCGGGAAGGTTGGTCAGCAACAGGACATTCAGGTTTGGCATCAGCAGACCCATACCGATACCTGCTATCATGAGGCCCACCATAACCTGCAGATAGCTCAGACTTTGACCGACAGTCCAGAAACCGCCCCCAAGAAAACAGGCGGACAGGATAAAGATCGCAGAGGATGAAAACACGACCCGCAGCCGTTGATAGCTCATGGCAACAACAGCAAACATCAGGTTCATGGTCGACATCACCAGGCCTACGGTTGAACTGGAAACGGGGTCGATGGATTGCAGATAAAAGGGGATCTGCACGGGGAACATGTAAAAGGCAATCATTCCCACACAAACGATCAGGTAGACACCTGAAATCTTGACCAGAAACAGTTGTGGCGGGTTATCGGCGCCAGTCACACCTGATGTCGACGTTTCCAGCCGACGATCGGGCTCACTGACTGAATATCCGGCAAAGCCTAAAACAATAAACGCCAGCAAATATACCAGGAACGGGTATCGCCACCCGATATCGGTCAGGACCCCACCCAACGCCAAAAAAAGTACTCCGCCGAACCCCATGAATGATGCCTGCAGTCCCATAAAACGAAGCAGCTTGTCCCCGGGGAAATAGTCTCCGATCAGCGTTGTGCATGCCGTCATGATCGCGGCGACGGCTACTCCCAGCAGGGCTCTTGAAACAAGCAGCAAGGTCAGGCTGTCCAGATAGAGCCCGGCACTTCCAGCGACCCCATAGAGGCACAGGCCGAACATCAGCACGGGTTTTCGCCCCCATCGATCCAGTATCAGGCCCATCAGCAGGGATGCCAGCGCTATGAAAAGCGCTGGCAGGGTGAGGACAAGTTTAATCAGCAGTTCAACCTGGGGGATATTCTGAAAATAGGTGTGCATGGAGGGAAGGGCCGGTGCGATCGTTGCCCCGGCCATCACGGTCATGGTGCTTCCTGTCAGGATGGTCGCATTGCGGATCCGCAGTTTTTGCTTTGAATTAATCATGGATACAGCTTGTCGACACTTTCAGGTGAAGGAACCACACATTGACGGAACTCAAATTCAGACTCGGTTGAAGTGGCATCTTTTAAGCAACAACCGGTCATTTTTCGGTTGTTGCTTGAGAATTGGGGCGGGCTGTGGGCCCGTTGGACAGCTATTCAGTATATGTCCCACTATGAAAACCAGGACCTGTATGTCATTGAACTCATTCTCGACTGCCATCCAAGGCCGCCTTCCAAGGACTGTCGTTGACTTCGCCATCCTGGCTGCGTTTAACCACTCCCCATCCGTTCAATGACATACAGGCCCCGGCTCCCATAGCTGAAAAAGTGGTGAATAGATATCTTTTATTTTACGTGATATACCGGTTTTCGTTTTTCCATGAATGCTGCTATCGCTTCAGTAAAATCCTCAGTCTGCATATGCAGACCTGTCTTTTCGCCATCAAATTCAATTTTTTTGGCGATGATATCGGGTCTGTAAATATTATTAAGCGATTCTTTCATATATTTCAAAGCGATCGGCGGATTACTGACGATGGATTGTGCAATCCCGAGTGCTGTGTCCAGGAGGTCATCCCTGGAAACGATTTTCAGGACAAATGAATACTGTTCCATCTCTTCGGCAGTGATCAAATTCCCTGTCAGTGCCATATAGCGGACAATTTTGGGTGGAAGTGAAAAACTGGCTTCAGGGGCGCCTCCGATTATCCCGACTTTGATTTCCGTGATGCCGAACTTCGCTTCTGGCGTGGCAATAACAATATCAGAATATGTGGGGATACAGAACCCGGAGCCAACCGCAACCCCCTGAACGGCCGAAATGACGGGAACCTTGCAATTGACAACCGACCCAAGCCCGGTTTCCACCATATTTCCGTAATCTTCCATACTGACATTGATGACCCCGGCTTGAAAATCGGTCACATCATTCCCTGCACTGAAATATTTCCCTTCAGCTCGGATGATGACCGTCCAGATATCCTGCGAACGGTTTATCAACTCGAACGTATCTTTCAGCTCTTTATACATCTGGTAATTGAATGCATTCTGACGTGGTCTGTCCAGTGTAACGATCCCGATATGATCCGTTGCTTCAAATTTGATGAAATCCATATTGATATCTAATTTGTAATTATTCACCTAATATACGCCCCAAAGGTATTGTGTTTCAAGAAACGCATGAATCCTCCTGGAGCTCCTGGAATCCATCCATGGCTTCCAAGGTTCTTGAAACACAATACCTTCGGGGCTTTGCGGAAATTGAACTGA
>JAHJRI010000474.1 GCA_018830885.1 bacterium
ACAGGCAGAGCTTAAAACCGAGCAGATCATTGCTGATATTCTGGTGGAAGGGGAAGAAGTGAATCTGCTTCGTCCCCGGAACCATCAAATGGCGGCCAGCGTGATCAAGGCGATGATCCAGGACTGGTATCTGAAACGCGGCAAATATGCCAAACGGGCTGTCACAGTCGAAGAATACGCGGATATGATCATCGAATGGGTCGAGGCATACTATGTTCAGACAGGATGAATTCAGTATGAATGACCATTGACTTCAGTCAGGCCAGGACTGAAATCGAATACCGGAAATAGGGATATTTCACATCTGAATTTCGTGATTTTGGTGAAGCCGGTTTCCTATCAGGGATTAAAAAAAACAATCAATGAAAATCTGGAGAGAAAATGGAAGAACGAATTTGGCACCAGCATTACGACTATAACGTCGAAACCAGTTATCGCATTCCCCGTCTGACAATATTTGACCTGTTAGGCATTCCGGCGAATGCATTTCCCGATAAACCGGCTCTGAATTATTATGGATCGGAGATCACGTTTTATGACCTCCGCCAGATGTCCCTGCGCATGGCCAACGCCTTTACTGAGATGGGTGTCCAGAAAGGGGACCGGGTCGGGCTCCATCTGCCCAACATCCCCCAGTATGTGATTGCCTATTATGCCGCCATGTCCCTGGGCGCAGTCGTGGTTAATTTCAGTCCGCTTTACACCCCGGATGAACTGGTGCCCCTGATCGATCAGACCGGTGTGACAACCCTGATTACCTTCGATATGACCATCCCGCTGATCAAGGAAGTCTGCAAGCGGACGAGCATCCCCAGGGTCATCGGGACCTCTGTCTTTGATTTTATGGCCGGTGCTGAAGTGAGCACCCCGGAGAGCCTGCAACTCGAGCCGGGCTGGTTTCATTTCTCCCAGATTCTGGACAAGAGCACCAACAACAAGAAGCCGAAAGTGAAAATCAGCCAGGACGATCCGGCGATGATTCAGTTCACTGGCGGGACCACCGGAATCCCCAAAGGGGCTTTGCTGACCCAGCGCAACATGGTAACCGGCGCGTTCCTCTGCAGTCTCTGGGGATCAGCGACAGTCCAGCTGACAACGCCGGAAAAGCGCGTCGTCATGGTGGCCCTGCCCCTGTTTCATGTCTATGCCAATATCGTCGCCATGAACTGGGCGATGATCAACTGTGCGACCATGATCCTGGTTCCCCGGTTTGAGATCGAACCCTTTATGGATCTTCTGGCAGGGATTGAACGCATCACCTTTTTCCCGGCTGTTCCCACCATGATCAACGCTATTGTCAGCCACCCCAGGGCGGCTGAAATCAATCTGGCCAAAAAGATCGACCTTTTGAACAGTGGTGGCGGTCCGATTCCGGTTGAACTGATCGAAAAGGTCGAAAACCTGGGCATTTTCTATGGTGAAGGGTGGGGCATGAGCGAGACCACCTCGCTGGGGATCGCCAATCCGGTGATGGGCTTGTCAAAAGTCGGTTCCATCGGGATCCCGTTTCCGATGATGGATGCCAAACTGGTGGACATCGAAACCGGAGAAAAGGAAGTCCCCATCGGAGAACCGGGTGAACTGCTCGTCAAAGGACCACTGGTCATGAAGGAGTACTGGGATAACCCGGAGAAAACCGCTGCGGAATTGAAGGATGGCTGGCTCTATACCGGTGATGTGGCCATCATGGACGAAGAGGGCTATTTTTTCATCGTTGACCGGAAGAAAGATATGATCATTGCCGGTGGTTACAATATCTATCCCCGTGATATCGACGAGGTGCTCTATCAGCATCCCAAGGTTGCGGATGCCATCTCTGTCGGTATCCCCCACGAATACCGGGGAGAGACCGTCAAGGCCTATGTTGTGCTGAAACCGGGCGAAACGGCAACCCCAGAGGAGATCATCAATTTCTGCAAGGGAAAACTGGCGGTTTACAAGGTTCCCAAACTGGTGGAATTCCGGGAAGAACTGCCCAAATCCGCCGTGGGTAAAATTCTGCGGAAAGTCCTCCGCCAGGAAGAGGCGGACAAACTCAAGCCATAGTCCGCTCCGGCAAACCGGGATTTCCAGCAGAAACGACCTGTCCCAGCCCATCAGGTTCTGTAAATTCCCGGTTTGCTGTCCAAAATCCCCCTTTGTTGACCCTTTTCAGCACGAAAACCGGATGCGTCAGACAAGCCACGATCGAAACGAAGTGTGAGCCGGGTTCAGCGGCCATATGGAACGCCCATGGGCCCCCGGCAGATTGGGGTGTCAGGAGGAGGGTTTTTTTTGGCGGTCAAAACGAACGAACGTTCGATTTGTCTTGACAGGAATTAACGGCATTGGTAACTATTTGAAGAACGCATAAGATATGGAGTCTTAGAGATGGCGGTACACGGAAGTATCGTCTGCGAAACCCCGGTTATGGGCGATTACCCATAACCGGGGTATTCAACTTTTTGGTATCGGGCGGCAGGGAGAAATCGTTTTTTGATCGGTTTGAAACGGCAGGGGCGATTGAGCATTCAACATCAGGAAAAATCGGAAACCGGTCGGAATGAAGCAGCATCGGTTTTTTACAGTGTGGGATTGAACATTTCAGATCAACTCAAGGGAGAACCAAATGGCGGAATTAAATGAGTGTGTATTTATTGATGGCGTGCGAACCCCTAATGGCAGGGCTCATGCTGAAAAAGGGTGGTTTAAGGATGTCCGACCGGACGAATTGCTGAGTGCTGTGTACAAGGCGATTTTTGACAGAAATCCAAAGGTGAAGCCGGAAGATGTGGAAGGTGTTTTTATCGGAACTGCGAATCCGTCCGGTATGCAGAACGATCTGGGCAGACTTTCCTGGATCGCGTCCGGGCTTCCCCTCAGTGTTCCGACGCAGACGGTGACCAATCAGTGTCCCTCCGGGATGTCGGCTATCATGAATGCGGCACGGTCGATTATTTCAGGTGAGAACAGTATTATGCTGGCAGGTGGGGCAGAGGATATGGAAAAGGTGGGTATGGGTGCCAATATGGATTTCCCGCCCCGCTTGTGGGAGTATTTGAAACCTGCGGAAATTCCCATGGGAAATACGGCCGAAAAGGTGGCCGAGATGTACAAGGTTTCAAAAGAGGACATGGTGAAATTTGCTGCCAACTCCAATCGATTGGCTGCCAAGGCGAGGGATGAAGGCAAGTTCAAGAATGAAATTATCCCTGTGATGGGTAAAAAGGAAGATGGTACCGCTTTTCTGGTGGAGAATGATCAGTGGATCCGGGACAATCCCAATGAAGAGAAGATGATGCTGATGGAGTCGCCCTTCAAAGAGGGTGGGGTCGTTTCTGCGGCTACGTCATCCCCTCTGACGGCTGGTGCGGCTCTTGTCTTGATGATGAGCCGGAAAAAGGCGGATGAACTGGGCTTATCATACAGTTACAAGTACAGTTTTGGAACCCAGGCGGGTAACGATCCGTCTGTGATGGGGGTAGGACCCATTTTTGCGGTGAAACAACTTTTTGCCAAAACGGGTCTGGGACCGGCGGATATTGGTGCCATCGAGCTGAATGAAGCCTTTGCTTCCCAATCCCTGGCAGTCATCCGGGAATTGAAGCTGGATAATGAGAACGTGCCGTTTAAAAAAGTGAATACCTGGGGTGGTGCCATGGCCCTGGGCCATCCACTGGGCCAGTCGGGAGCCAGGATTATTGTCACCCTGCTCAATCGGATGAAGACCGACTATCCCAATGAAAAATATGGTCTGGCAACCCTGTGCGGTGGTTTCGGGAATGCCAATGCGGTGCTGATCGAAAAAGTGTAGTATCTGTCAAAAAGCCATTAAGGCTTATTATGGCCGGGGGCAAATCCGATTCAGGGATGATTTGGATCCCGGCCGATCCCACCTGTTGAAATCTGCCTGAAGCAGTCCTGCGATTAATGTCCCCCGGTTTTTCGAACATCTGACCAGCTCCCTGCCCAATATCCGGTATCGGATGTCATTCTGTTTTTACAGAGATGTGCAACCCCTGTCTCTCTGGACAAAACCAAACGGGTTGGTTAGTCTGTTTTAACGACGGGTTCGAGGATGGACCCGGATCTTCGGGAAAATCAATATCTGCCACACTCTGTTTCAGAAACGGACTTTCAATCAGAAACAAAATGAACTGGATAGCGAATCTTCATTGGTCAATCGTCATTGTGTTGTGTCTCACATTGGGTCTGGCCCCCTTTTTTCCACCCCATGTCTGGGAAAAACTGCAGATGCTTTTTGCAGGGGACCTGCGGCGGCTCATTGACTGGTTTGATCTTCTGCTGCACGGGTTTCCATGGATTTTACTCCTGTTGAAAATAGCCGTGTTTGTGCTGGGAAAGGGCCGGTCGGCGGGTTGAAGTGAAACGTCGGGATCGACGGGGGCATGGTTCCTGATGGTTCTGAATCGGAATTTGATTGTGATTTACTGACGGGCCACCTACAATAGAGTTTAAGTATAGCCCGGGGAGCAGTCTATTGTGGATGTTCCTTCAGGGGATGGATCCAGGAAGGGATATTTACCCATGCAGAGTAACGAAAAACCGGATCTTTTAAGCGATCTTGAACGTACGATCGCCGGTCATGAAAAGCGTCTGGAAGAGATCAAAGCGCAGGAAGAATGGTACCGGCTGCTTTTCAATAACGGCAATGATGCTGTGTTTGTCTATCTGCCGACCAGGGATGACCAGCCCAGCCGTTTTATTGAAGTCAACGATGTCGCCTGCAAAAGACTTGGCTATTCCCGGGAAGAGCTGCTTCAGATGTCGCCGCTGGATCTGGTTGCCCGACAGCTTCAGGGGCGGATATTCAATGACATGCAGCAACTGGTGCAGGAAAAATCGCTGATTGTGGAAACGGTTTATCAAACCAGGGACGGCAGGCAGCTGCCGGTCGAAGTGAGTGGACACCTGTTTGATTTGAAGGGGAAACGGGCAGTGATCACATTTGTGAGGGATATCACGCTTCGACATCAGGCCCAGTCGGCCCTGGCAGAGAGCGAGGCTGTGTTGCGCACCCTCATCAATTCCAGTTTTGATGGCGCCCTGCTGATCATGGTGGGGGGTACCATCCTGGCCATAAATGCTTCGGCGGCGGTTTTTTTCAAGCAGGATGCTGCCGATCTGGTCGGACAGGATTATTTCAGTCTGGTGTCGCGGTCAACGGCAGAGGAGAGAAGGGCACAGGTCCGCAGGGTGCAGGAAACAGGGAAACCGGTTGAATTTGAAAGTTATGCCGGGAACCGGGTTCTGAAGGTTTCTTTCAATCCGGTCAAAGACAGCCAGGGCGGGGTAACCAAGTTGGCCGTCTTTGCCAGGGATATCACTCTTCAAAAACAGATTGTGGCCGAGTTGAAACGGACCTCGGATGAAATGGAGCGACGGGTCGAACAGCGAACTTTCGAGCTGGTTCAGGTAAACGAGGCATTGAAACGGGAGATCAAAGAGCGTAAACGAACCGAGGAGAAGCTGAAGCTGGCCCAGGAAAAATCAGAGGCGGCCAATATTACCAAAAGTGAATTCCTGGCCAATATCTCCCATGAATTGCGGAACCCGCTCCACCAGATCCTCAGCTATTCCAAAATGGGTGTGGAAAAGATCCACTGGGTCGACCAGAACAAGCTGCAGCACTATTTTACCCAGATTCGAACCTCCGGTTCCCGTCTATTGATTTTACTGAACGACCTGCTGGATCTCTCAAAACTGGAATCGGGTCAGATGGATTATGACATCCAGCTGAATGATGTCTATCAGGCCGTCAACGAAGTGTTGATCGAGCTGGGGCCGTCGCTGGATGAAAAACGGATCCGGCTCCTGATGGCTGAACCGGTCATTCCGACCAGTGTCCAGTGTGATATCTTCAAAATCGGTCAGGTTATACGAAACCTGCTTTCCAATGCAGTCCGATACTCCCCTGCGGACCGGGCCATCACGATCGACTACCAGAAAACCCTGATGCAAATGAGGGATAACCCGGTTTCGGCAATGCAGGTGTCTGTCCGGGACCAGGGCGTCGGCATCCCTGACAGTGAGCTGGAGGTTATTTTTGATCGGTTTACCCAGAGCAGCAAAACCAAAACCGGTGCCGGGGGCACGGGACTGGGACTGGCCATCTGCAGGAAGATCGTTACTGCCCACCAGGGGAGGATCTGGGCAGAAAATAACCCGGATGGCGGAGCCACCTTTTTCCTGGTGCTTCCCTATCGGATTGAATAGCCGTCCCCCGGTGTCAACTGATCCTGCCTCAGGCTTGTCGTGTTCTAACCTGCTGGATATGTCCGGTCGCGTCTCCCTGCCCCACCCCCGCCACGACCCTCAACAACCCAGGACAGTCAAACGGGAATCAATCCGCCCGGTCGACAGAAAATCCGATCCGGGATTCTATCCCGGCCGGGGGACTTTGATCTGCCGCTATCAGACCCAGGCCGGATGGGCCTTAAATCCGAAAGACAGGCCCTGTAACAGATCTTAGCATCGATGGCAGATCCTGGATATACGAGAATTTTTTGTACCACCAATCACACCCGTTTACGGGAACACCGCAGAAGGAGGTTTAAAAATGGCAGTTTTGGAATTGGAAATCGATAACGGGGTGGCCATCATTCGGATGAATAATGGCAAGAATACACAAAACCTGGTATTCGCTCAGACCCTGGATAGACTGTTGGCTGAAGCTGGTCAGGATGAAACGGTCACCGCCCTGGTGGTGACATCCACGGATGCAAAAAACTGGTCCCAGGGCATCGACCTGGAATGGATGAACGGTGCAATGGCTGCAGGGAACATGAAGGATGTACGGGCGTTTTTTCAGACCCTCGATCAGGTATACCACAAACTGATGCTGGTCCCCTTTCCCACCATCGCGGCTATAACCGGGCATGCTTTTGGTGCCGGGGCCTTTCTGGCCACCGCCTGCGACTATCGCTTGATGAATGCGGAGCGCGGTTTTTTCTGTTTTCCGGAGGTGGACTTGAAGATGGATTTTCTCCCCGGGGTCTTCTGCATGATGCAGCACAAACTCCCTGATTTCAAGCTGGCAGACCTGGTTTTCTCCGGGAAGCATACGACCGCAGACGAACTGCAAAGATCCTTCATTGTCGAAAAAACCTGTGCCGGTGCTGAGGCGACCTTAGCGGCAGCCCTGGATTTTGCCAGGGGATTCAGGAAGGACCGGCAGATCTTTGGAATTTACAAACAGAAATTCAACGCGGAAACGGCCAAAACCATGGTTGATCTCGATCTGGCACATTTCCGGGATGTTGGCTGACAATCAGAGGCGGTGAAGCGGGTTCACCTCCGGCTGTCTCAGAAGCTGAGGAGGGGCTTTGCGCCCCAGCTTCAGGTCAGGTGCGGGGCAATGATCTGTCCGGGCCGAGCGGCTTCAGAAAAACGATCAGTTGGGGCAGGAGTGTCAATGCGGCAATCAGCGCAATCACCATTGCCAAGCCGGTCAACAGCCCGAAATAGATCCCCGGTATGAAGTTGGACAGGATTAGGATAGAAAAGCCGATGATAATCGTGATGGACGTGTAGTACATCGCATAACCAATGCTTTCGTGGCTGCGGTGCATAGCGGCGATGTAGTTGCCGTCTTTGGCGAACTCCTTTTTAAACCGATGGATATAATGGATCGTGTCATCCACGGCGATCCCCACACTGATGGACGCTATGGTGATCGTCATCAGATCCAGCGGTATCCCGACCCAGCCCATAAAGCCTAGAACCACCCCCACCGAAAGAAGGTTGGGGAAAATGGCAATCAGGGCGATGCGGAAGGAGCGGAACAGGATCAGAAACATGGCCATGAGTGACAGCAGAACGGCCCCCAGTGTCAGAATCTGGGAGTCGAACAGACTCTGCAGCATGTTGTTGTACAGCACCATCATCCCGGCCAGATGGACATTTTCCGGTTTGATCCCCACTTTGGTTGTCAGCTCCTGCCGAATGCGCTTCAGCAGCGCATCCCGTCTCAGTGTCGGCTCCGAATCCCGAACCCTGACGGTAAACCGGGCCTGATCGTGCTCCACTGAGACGAAAGGGCTGAGAACGATCTTGCGGAACTGTTCCGGCAGTTCATTATAGATCAGTGCCAGCAGGAAGTTATCGAGTGGCTTCCCATCGTTGAGTGTCTTGCCGACCTTGAGCATGGTTCCCAGGGACATGACCTTGCCCAGTTCGGGAATCGATTCCAGATAGTCATGGACTTTTTCCACCCGGGCCATTTTTTCAGAAGTGAACCAGTACTGGGCCTGTTTTCCCTCGGCCTTGAACTCCTCTTCAAATTCGTCCAGCTCGTCTTTCTCTCCGCTCTCAGTCTTTTTGGCTGCCACCGGGGCCGGTTTTTTGCCCGCGTCATCCTTCTCGAGATCGATGACGATATCCAAAGGGGTGGTGCCGCCAAGCTGCTGGTCGATCATTTTCATGCCCTTGTAGATCTCCGTCGTCTTTTTGAAGTAGTCGATAAAACTGTTCTCGACCATCAATCTCGAGGAGCCGACAATACTCAGGATCAATATCAAAGCACTGACGCCGATAATCGCGCTGCCGTGGTGCTCCGTGAAATCCGCCATTCTTTTGGTAACAGTGAAATGGGACTCGAAAGCCCGATTGGGCAGGATCTTCTTCATCTGCATCAGCACGGTGGGAAACAGCAGAAACGTCAGAATCAGAGAGACCCCGATACCGGCGGTCATCATCCATCCGAAACTGATAACCGGCCGGATCCCTGACAGAACCAGGGAACAGAACCCGGCCATGGTGGTCAGAATGGCATAGAGACAGGGTTTGGCCATGGAAAGGGTCGCTTCCAGAATCAGTTCCCGCTGGTCGGCCTGGGGCATCTCCTCCGACAGCTCCCGATAACGGACGATCAGGTGGATGGTCATGGCCATGGTAATGATCAGCTGGATGGAGATGAAATTGGATGAGATCACACTGACCTCCCAGTCAAACAGCCCCAGCAGACCACAGGTGGCGATCACCGAAAAACTGCAGCACAGGATCGGCAGCAGAATCCAGCGCAACTGCCTGAAGATGGTCCAGAGCGTGATAATGAGAAACGCCAGTACGCCCAGTCCAAACGTGCTCAGATCGTTTTTGATAAAGGTGATCAGATCGTCGGCGATCATGGTCACCCCGCCCAGGAACAGTTTGGCATGGCTACTGTATTTTTTGATCAGCGCCCGGACCTGCAGGATATTATTGTGATCCTTGTCCCGCATCAGATTGCGATAGGCCTTGAAATCCACGATGATGTTATCCAGTTCCTGCTGCTCAGCCGCCGTGATGGTACCGTCTTTTTCCTTCTCCCGCAGGGCGTTTCGCTGCTTGATAAATGCCTGCCACTTTGTGTCGTCATGCAGATTGACCAGAATGGCCGTGCTCTTGAAATCCGGACTGACCAGGTTGTTCTTGTAAATGGGGCTGCTGAGAAGCTCCTTTCTGGCCAGGGTCTTGTCGATATTGGGGGATTCCAGGGTCGGTACGTTTTTGACCATCTCCTTGACCGGCAGCGGTGGACTTTCCATGAGGGGGACATCCAGAATCGTATTGACCGATTCCACCCGCTCCAGTTTCAGCAGGTCAGCCCTGAGTTTGCGAATCGTGTCCAATGTTTCGTCAGCCAGCAGATCACCCTGGGGGGTGAAGGTAATAACAAGGAAATCCTGGGTTTTGAACCGTTCGTTGTACAACCGGCTCAGGCTGAGGTCTTTATCATCTTCCAGGGTCAGGGTTTCTGCCGAGGCATCGATCTCCAGCTTTCGGGCCTGATACCCCAGCAGACCGATCGCAACGATAATTAATAACAGTACCGTTATCGGATATTGAAGAATCACCTTGTCATAGAATCGTCTTAACATATCATTCCCGGGGATAAGATTATTACTTTTTTTCGCCGGTCGGAACCGCAAAAGAGCCTTTCTGTTCAAGCTTTTTCATCAGGTCATCCATACTGTTGCTTTTCAGAAAACCGGCAAACTGGGAGCGGTAGGTCAATACCATGCTGACACCCAGAATCTCCAGGTCATATACTTTCCATTCATTTCCGGATTCCTTGAATTTATAGATCATCTCCATTCTGTCCCCTTTGGAGACCAGGTAGGTGACCACATAAATCCGGCTTTTTACCTTTTTAGCGGTGTCAACCACCACCTGTTCATCCGTATAGAGATCCAGTTTCTCGAGATATGACTCCTGCAAACGCTTGACAAACAGATCCGTGAACTTTTTCTGGTCGGCATCATTGAGCGCGTTCCATTGTTCCTTGCCCAGGCAGACCTTGGCCATAAAATCAAAGTCAAAAAACGGGACAACGGTATCGATAATTTTCTGATTTCGGGTCTGTTTGTCGAGCCCCTTGTCCTTGACATAATCGATGACAATCTTGATATTGCGCTCCACAATGTCTTTGACTTCGCTCTGATCACTGGCCATGGAGGGTTGGGCGAATACCAGGGCGAAGATCATGGATAAAATCACTGTTCTCATAATTACTCCTTGATTTGTTTGTTCCTCATCTGTTCATAGCTGTCTCTCAGGAAGGGATAGAAATCAACCGCATCCTTCTTGAGACTTTCATACTCCCCCGGTCGCAGGGAGGCTTCATTAACGGCATCAAAACCACGAACCCCGTATTCAGCCACATAGGAATCCGTCTGGCCGATGGGTTTTGCCTGCCCGACCGGGTCCAGAAAATTGTCTGGAACCATGGAGAAGGTATCCCTCAGGTTGGAGGGACCGAAAAAGGGCAACACGATGTGTGGGCCGGCACCAACGCCATAAAAGCCCAGCGTCTGACCGAAGTCTTCGTCATGAGGTCTCAACCCAAACCACTCCTTGGCGGGGTCCCAGAACCCCAGAATCCCGATGGTGGTGTTGGTAACAAACCGGAGGGTCTCCTCACCCGCGTTCTTAATCTTGAACTGTAGCAGGTTGTTGACGAAGCGCAGGGGATAGAGAAGGTTGTGAAAAAAATGCCGCACGCCTCTGCGGGGCGCTTCAGGCAGGACGGCACTGTAACCTTTGGCAACGGGGACCAGTACCCACAGGTAAAGCCTGTCATTGAATGTTGTCATCGCCCGGTTATACCCTTCAAGCGGGTCTGAGACCTCCTGTTTCGCTGCTTCGAATTCAGCCTCGAATTCGTCCAGCTCGTCGTCATTTTCGGGTTTTTTGCCAGATGCGGAATGCTTATTCCCATTTAGACCCGCCACTTTAGTGTTGGGACCGTTTGAATCGCTCTGCAACTGCCTGCCCTCTGCGTTGATACTGTTTTGCGTCTGAGGCGGCTTTCTACTGACAGTCTCGGGCTGTCCGGCAGAGGAAGGCGATGGTTCGCTTGCCTGCTGGGTGCAACCGATCAGCGTCCATGAAAGAAAAACCATCATAATCAGTAATCGAACAAAGGGTTGACGACCTCTGGGTCGATGATGGGGGCTTTGCTGAACGGTATTCTTCCTGGGATTTTCCATTGTTTTGATTTGGGGGCCTGCATCAGGCCGTTTTCACATAAACCCTCATACCCTTTCGGGTATACCAGGGACGGGAATGATCAGGGAAGCCGGGTTCCGGCTGGTTGATCATTCCGAACCATATGACATAAATAGAGGCTCTATGTAAAGGGCATAACGATCTCTGAACTGCTCAAAAGGTTTTTAATTCAGTCAGATCCGGCCTGTTTTGAGACTTTGGTGAATAACAGGGAAAACCCTGTTGGTAAAGAATTTGAGTATCTATTCAGCATAGGTCTCGCCATGAACCCCAAGACCTGTATGTCATTGAATTCATCCTCGACGACCACCCATGGCCGCCTTCCGAGAATGGTCGTTAACTTCGCCATCCTGGCGCCGTTTAAACACTCCCAATCCGTTCAATCACACACAGGTCCCGGCACCCATGGCTGATAAAGCGGTGAATAGATACGAATTTGAGATAACGAACAGGGTGGTGAGCCGGGGACCGGGGGCAGAACGTTTTCCACGGGAGACCCCGCCGGGGGACTTCCAAAAAACCGTTGTCAATGCAGTTGTGATTGGGCTAGGTTTGATACGGAGCCTTGGAGGCGGAATTGCAGGAGACCCATGTCTGAAGAGAACACCAAAAAAAGAGGTCCCTGGATGAGATCTTTCTCTGGTGGTAGACAGGATTTTTTTACCGCCACTGCATGTCGGGGCCAGGGTGGAAGGTGGGATCATGGCTTGCCGTGTTTTTTTTAAGGCGTTATCCCGGACCGGTAATGGGAAAAAAGGGGTGAATGTTTGTATCGGCTATTGTTTATCGGGGAATTTAACAGCAAAGGGGGTCACTATGATAAAACGTCTGTTTGTTTTGATCGCGGGTTTGTTGATCTTGACCGCGTTTTCAGCAAATGTTTCTGCAAAGAACAAAAGACTGCCCAACGGCTATACCCTTGATGCTTCAGCAACCAACCTGGTTTATGAACTGGCCAGCTTCTTCAGAGGGTATACCCGGCTCAGAAAAACCGGATCGGGATGCACCAGCGAAATGATCCGATATATCGAGCTGGACGGTGACGATAAGTTTTTCCAGTGGGTCGTTAAAAAAGCAGACCAGGACGGAAATCATAACGGGAATGCAGAATTATCGGAGCTGCAGACGATGTGGAATAACGCCTGCGCCAACAGAGGAGAATAGCCCTGCCCCGGTTTTTTGGGGGGGCAGGTACCGGGTTCCTGTCAGGGTTTCTTCCGCGCTTCTATCTTTCTATTGATGTTGGCCATCGCCAGCTCCAGCGCCAGCTCACGACCTGCCGACTCTGCCGGTGCGAACCGGCGGATGAAGGAGACCTCTTCCACGCTGGGCGGCGTCGTTTCTGAAAGATTCTCATCGATTTTCAGTTCCCACGGCACATCTTTTTGTATGTCCGCCACGGAAATTCCCGGGTGAATCTGTGCCAGGTAGATCTCCTTGGTTTCCGGATGAAACCGGAATATTCCCTTCTGTGAGATCAGCATGGAGGGACCCGAGCCTTTGGGAAACAGACCGGAGTCATCCCGGGCGCTGCCACCTTCCAGGTATCCGGGGGAGGTGAAATAGTCCAGTTTTTCCACAAAATTGCCGCCCCGCATGGTCAGTACGGTTCTTTTGGAATAACTGATAAAATCAGCCGCTCCGCCGGAGCCGGGCAGACGCATATCCGGCTTGAAATAATCCCCGATCACGGTTGTATTGAGGTTCCCGTATTTGTCAACCTGTGCCACCCCCAGAAAGCAGACGTCGACAAAACCCCGATAGGTGGTGGTAAATGTGGAAAAGAGGTCCGTCGAGTAGGAAAAACCCCGGCAACTCATCACATCCGCAATATGGTTCGGTCGTACCAGAGGTTCGAAATCGATAATGCCGGCTTCCATCATCAGGTTGACATGGGGGGCGTGCAGCGCCTTGGCCAGGGCGCCTGAAATGGTCGGCAGGCCGACCCCCAGGATGACGTTCTCGTCATCATGAATTTCCCGGGCTGCAACAATGATCAGAAGTTCATTCAAGGTATATTTAACAGTCATGGAATAGCCCCCTTTCTTGCATGATGGTTTCCAGTTCCTCCAGTGTCAGACCCATACCCCGCTCGGTACCGTCGAATTTCCAGGATGAGGTGAATGCGGACCCGTAATTGACAGGTGATGAGAAAAAGGTTTTGGCCCGCAGGTTTTCCAGGAATTCAGCCCCGAACTGCTTCACATAGTGATTGATATAAGCACTGCGGTCGGGACAGCCATATACCCACTCGTCCATCCAGGCCTGCATCCCCTTTTCGCTGGCGGCGGCTCCCTGAAAAAGGCCATATGCCAGACGATCCTGGTTATAATAACCCAGCACTTCAGTGGGATGAGACCCCCAGGGAATCTCGATCACAGCGTCTGCCCTGAAACCGGGGATGATGGTGTGATGGGGACTGGACTGGATGACGTCGTGTTCGACAATCTCTTCACAGGAGATAATAATCCGCTTGCTGGCCAGCGCCGCAGCAGCGACACTTCCCATGGCGCCCCAATACTGGGCATTTCCGAATTTATCCGCTCTCTGGACATGAATGATGCAGACATCCGGATTGAGGGCAGGGACCGTCAGGATCTTTTTACCGGTATAGGGGCAGTCGATCACCCGGTATTTATCATCGCCCATGAAACCCCGGACCTTGAAAAGGTCCGTGGCCATCACCCCTTCGAATACCTGCATGAAACTGAATCCGTGCATCCCGGCCATGAGACGGGCGTTGTAGTTGTAGTTGGTATAGTCTTCAAGCTCCAGTGTCCCTGCCTGCAGGGCTCTTTCCACAGCTGATCCCCCGGATTTGCCACCTGAACGCAAGGTGTAGGTGGTTACCAGCCGACCTACGGTGCCGCCAGCCACCATCACTTCCACATCAAATATGCCGGACTGGGAGTAAACCGTCAGATTCTTTTTTTTCTGCCGCACGACTTCGTAAACAAGTTCGGCGCAGGCACCCAGCGTATAGTTACCGATAATGAGTTCGTCACCGTCGTTGACAAACTGTCGGATGGCCTCCGGTGCGCTCATCACCTTCTCATTGGATTGGGACATCTTTCATTCCTCTGTTTTTATTATGCCGGATATAGGACTTGTTTCCCCGGCTTTCATTCGAATTCAAAAAAACGTAGTGCTGATGTGTCACTGCCCGTCTCGGGAAACGACGAGTCAAAGTGTAAAGAAATTCCGTCGAACGGACAATCAAAACCGCATGGCATCGATGGCGGGGGTCAATTTTCAACCCCTGTCAGATTCATGGGCAGCCTTCAACGAGACTGGGGATGGGGTTTTACAACCCGGATCAATACTTCATTCCCGGCAGGTTGAGGGAGGCGGTGTTGCCACCATCCACGGCCAGGGCCTGCCCGGTGATATAGCTGGCGTCGTCACTGGCCAGAAACAGAATGGCCTGGGCAAGCTCTTCGGGTTTTCCGTAACGTCTTAATTCACAACGGCTCCCCAATTTGTATGCTTTACCGGAGTCCCTGGCCAGATCAAATATCGGTTTGGTCATACCGGTTTCCGTCAGTCCGGGGCAAACAGCATTAACCCGGACATTGAATTTTCCCAGGTCACAGGCAGCTGTCTGGGTGAAATTGATGAGCGCGGCCTTGCTGGCACTGTAAGCATTGGTGCCGGCGCCGGCGCGGATCCCGGCCACGGATGCCGTATTGACGATGGCGCCGCTGTTTCGGGACTGCATATGCCGGGCAACATACTTGATTCCCAGCATGGCTCCCAGGACATTGACGCTGTATACCTTCTGCCAGTTGTCTGTTTCGTCATCCTCGATCCCTTTGTGATCGCCGGTAATACCGGCATTGTTGCAAAGAATATCGATCCGGCCAAACTGCTCCAGGGTATAATCGACCAGGGATTTGACTTCCGCCTCTACAGATACATCGGTTTTCTTTGCCAGCGCCGTGCCACCGTTCTGTCCGATTTCGGATACAAGTT
Organism: bacterium; assembly: GCA_018830885.1. Lineage (GTDB taxonomy): Bacteria > SAR324 > SAR324 > XYD2-FULL-50-16 > XYD2-FULL-50-16 > JAHJRI01. The sequence continues at coordinate 15,463 of JAHJRI010000474.1, forward strand.
CCTGCAGGGTGCTTTCATTCACATCCGCCAGGACGACCGTTGCCCCTTCCTTTGAAAACAGCAATGCCGTGGCTTTTCCAATTCCGCTGGAAGCGCCCGTGATGATAGCCACTTTATCGGTTAATCGACCGTAGGTTCTCATTGTTTCTCCTTCTGGACGGTAGTTGTTAAGTGTTCTCGATTTTCGTAATACTGCACCAGGGCCCGCATGGATCTGGCAGCCCTTTCAGGGTTGGGAAAAATGGGAACCCCCTTTTTGATGAACGCATGGTTGATAGGCTCCTCCATGCTGCGAAACGTAAATCCGACCACTGGTTTGTTGTAATTCTGTCGCAATTCCCCGGCGATATCCCCGGTGGCTTGAATGATCTCATTAATGGTCTCATCAATCTTTTCTTCCGGGATGCCAATACCGCGCATCCGTCTTTTCATGATGTCGTGGGGCATGAAAAGATAGATCAGAAGCATATCAATATTCTCATCTTCCAGCAGAATCTGCGGTATCTTCAGGAAGAAATCGCGGATATCCCGGGTAAAGGTCAGATCCACCGGGTTGTTGGCATTGCCGGTGTTCGGGATATAGGGGGTCAATCTTTCCAGGGTTTTGGCTGTAAAAGAGGGCAGATGGAGTCCCACCCGTCCGCAGATGTCTGCAGCCGTCGCCCCGGGCCCCCCCGAATGACTGAGGATGGCTACATTGGATCCCGCCGGCTGGGGCATGCTGCCCAGCAGCCAGCAGATATCGAACATCTCGGTGATGGAATGGGCGCGGATGATCCCACACTGTTTGAACATGGCATCATAAATATGATCCGGGCCGGACATGGAGCCGGTATGAGAAAATGCGGCACGACGGCCGGTTTCGGATCCCCCCACGTAAAGCGCGACAATGGGTTTGTGGGGGATGATGGATTTTGCCATATTGATAAAATCCGCTCCCCGATTGATACTTTCTATATAGAGCGCAATGACCCTGGTATGGGGGCAGACGGCCAGGTATTCCATGCAGTCCACCAGGTCAACATTCAACTGGTTGCCGACACTGAAGGCAGTGCTGAACCCGATATCGTTACGGGCAAGATAGTTGTACATCTGAACAATAAAACTGCCGCTTTGAGAGGCCAGCCCGATATACCCCGGATCCCCTTCAATGGAGATGGGTGTGGTGGCTATCTTGGCATAGGGATTGGCGACGCCCAGGCAGTTGGGGCCCAACAGGCGGATGCCGTATTTCTCGGCGATCTCCAGCAACATCTGTTCCGATTGAATCCCGTCGTCCCCGACCTCCTTGAATCCACCGGAGACGATGATTGCCTGTCTGATGCCCTTTTCGCCGCAAGCCTGGAGTATTTCAGCGACAATCCGTCCCGGCAGGACAATCACGGCAAGATCGGGCGTCTCAGGCAGGTCAGCGACCGCCCGGTATGATTTCAGCCCCTGAATCGTCTCATCTTTGGGATGGACAGGATAGATCGGTCCTGCAAATCCGGCTTCCCGGGTGGAGGTCATGAGCATGGATCCCATGGCGGAGTAATTGTTCGAGGCTCCGAAGAAGGCGATGCTTCTGGGATTGGCTACACGATACAGGGGACTCTCTTCGATGGATAGTATCATTGGTACTCTTTTCCGTTTAATAAGTTTTCTGGTCATTCCAGATATCTAAGGTGTTCACAGCCATTATACCTGATCCCGTTCCCTCTCTTTCCTGTCTTGAACGGATTTTCGGCAATTTATCGGTCCATACTCTCTTTATAGGGGATTCCATTTGAGGGCGTCAAGATAAATCGAGCATGTGTTCGATTTTTAAATTTTTAAAAATTACATGTTATTAGATAGATAGGGCGAATTCCGGGGCACATTCAAAATGGAACATTTGCTCGTTTTTTCTTGACGGGATAGGATAGGGAAAACTAGAATAGAGGGCAAACACCTGAAGCAATGACAATCGAAGCGACCCGGTGTGAAAGCCGGGTTTCTCTGGAATCGTCGGCGGCATATTCTCAAAGCCAAATGGAGGTAATAATGGTAGACTTTTCACTCAAGGACAGAATCGCGCTGATTACAGGGGCGAGCAGAGGTATCGGGCAGGCGATCGCAGAAACACTGGCGGAAAGAGGGGCCCACTGTATTCTGGTCAGTCGGAAAATTGACAGCTTGCAGGCAGTGGCGGAAAAAATCAATGGCCAGGGAGGAAAAGCGGATCCGATGGCCTGCCACATGGGAGAGTTGGATCAGATTGAGAGACTGTTTGTTGAGGTAGAAAAAACCTACGGCAAACTGGATATTCTGGTGAACAATGCGGCAACCAATCCTTTTTTCGGGGAGATGGTCAACGTTACCGCTTCAGTTTGGGACAAGACCCTGGATGTTAACCTCAAGGGGCCTTTTTTCATGATCCAGCATGCCGCCAGGCTGATGGAGAAATCCGGCGGGGGTGCGATTGTGAATGTGGCATCCATTAATGGTATCTCTCCCGCACCCTACCAGGGGGTGTATTCGATTACCAAGGCCGCGCTGATTTCCATGACCAAGGCCTACGCGGCAGAACTGGCTGCCAAGAATATCCGTGTCAATGCCCTCCTGCCCGGATTGACGCAAACCAAATTCGCCGGCGCCCTGTTTGACAACAAGGAGATCTACGACTACGCTGTCCAGCGGATTCCCCTCAAACGGCATGCCGTTCCGGACGAGATGGCAGGGGCGGTGCTCTATCTGGTATCCGATGCGGCATCGTTCACGACAGGGACCACGATTGTCTGCGATGGTGGTGCGCTGATCTGATTGGGCGGGCTTGGGCGGGAACCGGGCTGGAGGATGCTGCCCAGGTCTTTGGCACCGGTTATTTTAAAAAAGGATGGAACAACATGGGAGTCTCGAATGCATGAACTGCCGGTAACGGAAAAAATACTCGATATTATTGTGGCACACGCCCAGAAAAACCAGGTTCAGAAGGTTGTCAGCGTGAATCTGAAGGTCGGCGAGCTGTCCGACCTGGAGGATGAATGGATCCAGCACTATTTTGATTATCTGGCCAAGGACAGTGTGGCTGAAGGTGCCAAACTGGTCATCGAAAGGGTCCCGGTGGTCATGCGCTGTAACGGCTGCACCAATAGCTTTCAGGTCGATATCAAGGAGATGAAGGAGATCCAGTGTCCCGACTGCGACAGCAAGGACTATACCCTGGTTTCTGGAAAGGATTATTATATCAAAAATATGGAGGTCATTTAATGGACGAAGTACGGTTAATTGAGGTCAAAGAGGATATCCTGTCCGATAACAAGGTGCAGGCGGATGATCTGAGAAGCAGTCTCAAAACTGAGAAGACGTTTCTGATGAATCTGATGTCTTCTCCTGGAGCCGGGAAAACAACCCTGCTGCTGAAAAGCATTGAGCAGATCAAGGATGCGGTCAAAGTCGGTGTCATGGAAGCGGATATTGATTCCAAGGTGGATGCAGAAAAAATCGCTGCCCAGGGAATTCCAGCCA
>JAHJRI010000475.1 GCA_018830885.1 bacterium
AAATCCGGCCCTTTCAGGGAATGATGGCTTATAGGGTCTGCCAATAATTGTAAATCTCTTTGTATTGTTTGACCTTTTACCCCTTACCTTGGCAACAAGGGCCACTGTTGGCAGGGGCTAAGCTCAGGAGTTCTGAACTTGATGACTGTGGCGACCCCGCCTTGTTAGTTTGCTGAATAGTTACCTTGCCATTAGTTTTTTAACAGCATCCATGATCCGGTTTTCATTCGGTAAAAATGCCCGTTCCAGTTTTGGTGAAAACGGAATCGGGCAGAAGGGTGCCGCAATCCGGGTGATAGGCGCATCCAGGTGGTCAAACGCCTTTTCAGACACCATGGCCGCAATTTCAGCTCCCGGTCCGCCAAATTGAACCGCTTCATGCACGATGATCAGGCGATTTGTTTTCTTGACGGATTCCAGAATGGTGGCTTCATCCAGAGGCGAAATGGTGCGGGGGTCGACCACCTCAACACTGATCCCGTCGGCCGCAAGTTTATCGGCGGCACTCAATGAAAAGGATACCGTCTGGCCGGTGGCAACGATTGTCACATCCGTCCCTTCTCTTTTAACATCCGCTACTCCCAGCGGAATGGTGTAGGATTCATCGGGAACCTCGCCATCAGTGAAGTAAAGCACCTTATGCTCCATGAATACCACCGGGTTGTTGTCCCTGATCGCAGAAATCATCAACCCCTTTGCGTCACAGGGGGTGCTGGGCATCACGACTTTAATTCCGGGAATGTGCATTAAAAGGGCTTCCAGAGATTGGGAGTGTTGGGCGGCAGCACCAATACCGGCACCGTAACAGGTCCGCATGACCATCGGTATGGAGGCTTTGCCGCCAAACATATAGCGCATTTTAGCCGCCTGGTTCATCAGTTGATCCAGCATCACACCGATAAAATCCATGAACATCAATTCGGCTACCGGGCGCAGCCCCATCGCTGCCGAACCCACAGCGGCGCCAATAATGGCGCTTTCAGATATGGGTGTATCACGAACCCGTTTTTTGCCGAACTGCTTCTGAAGGCCCGCGGTAACTCCCATGACACCACCATAAAATCCGACATCGATCCCCAGTAAAAAAACATTCGGGTCCCTTTCCATTTCCAACTTCAGCGCATTGTTGATCGCGCCTGACATCATCATATTGGACATCTGTTTTCCTCCTTGTTAGGGTCACCTGGTTGTTTCCAGGGTAATGAATCAGTCAATGCCGTTAACTTAAACCCCCTTTTCCTGCTAAGCACCAATAGTTCCGGTTTTCAAGAACCTGGGAAGCCAGGGATGGCTTCCAGGAACTCCAAGAATGGATGCATGCGCTTTTCTGAATAAATAACCTCTTGAAGCGGTAATGATCACATACCCACAAGTTTTTGGTGCACCCAACCATTCGCATAAGTTGACGACATTGATGCATCAGTTGGCATAAACGTCTGTCAGCAGTTCGCTGACGTCCGGTTCCGGACTCTCTTCAGCAAACCGGACCGCTGCCGCCAGTTCCTCATCTATTCGAGTGCGGCAGGCATCCAGATCATGTTGGGTACAAACCTGGTTATCAAGAAGGTATTTTTGAAACCGCAGTATCGGATCCTTGTCAACAGCCTGCCACGCCTTGACATCATCGGCGGACCGGTACGGCTCCGGGTCACCGACAAAATGCCCGCCGATGCGAAAGGTTCTACACTCAAGGATCGTCGGGCCATTTCCCTTTCTGGCATGGGAAATCGCCTCACTGGCTGCCTCACGGACCGCCAGGATATCATTCCCGTCCACGGATACGCCCGGGATACCATATGCAGTGGCTCTTTCGGCCAACGACTGGATATTTTGATGATCGGACTGGTGGGTGAATTCTGCAACCCCGTTATTTTCACCGACAAACACGACCGGGAGACTCCAGATGGATGCCAGATTCATGGCCTCATGAACCGTTCCCTGGTTTGAGGACCCGTCACCATAAAAACAGATCGTGACATTATCGGTGCCCTGATACTGTTGTGCCAGCGCCGCGCCGGCAGCCAGGGGAGGACCGCCACCCACAATGCCGTTGGCGCCGAGGATACCGATATCCAGGTCGGCAATGTGCATCGACCCGCCTTTCCCCTTACAGTACCCGGTGCTTTTGGCGAAAAGTTCGGCCATCATTAATTTTGTCTGTCCGCCCTTGGCAATCAGGTGTCCATGTCCCCGGTGGGTGCTGGTAATAACATCGTCTGCCCGGAGCAGTGAGCAGACACCGGTTGCGACCGCCTCTTCACCAATATAAAGATGAACAAACCCGGAAATCCTGGCCTCCGCCGTCAGTCGGAGCAGTTTCTCTTCAAATCGCCGAATACGCATCATGACGACGACCATATCCATTAAAACGTCCTTATCGATCATGTTACCTCCTCCTTTGATGATGAATGAAGTGTGTAACAATTCTCTGTAACCTGGAGTCAACGGGAAAACCGATCATGTCGCACGTCCTCGACAGTTGCTCATCCATTTGGGCCGTCAAGAGAAAACGGGTATGACCGGTGAGGACAACAGGCCCGTATCCCCCTTTTTCATAACCTAACCGTATGGCTTCGTCTACCACCGGAGTGACATAATCGGGCCATTTTTGGGTTTTTGCGGGTTCAGCAGTTTTAGCAAAGGGGACCTTGATGAATTCAATTGCACGAATTTACCTCACCAAAGGGTTGACCTTAAAGGAAACGCACGAGTCCATCCAGGGAGCTCCGGGATGCCATCCCTGGATTCCAGGGTTCTTGAAACATCAACCCTTTGATGCCGACTGAGTTCCAGTTGATCAAGGTGTCCTGAATACAAAAAGGGCTTTGAATCCAAGCCTAAGTGTATATGTTGCTATGCACTTGACATAGGCATATATCTGTTTTAGAATTGGGCCAGGAAAAACAACCCGTGTATCGCATCCTCAGCCATGGGATAATAATGGAAACAGTCAATGCATTAACACTGCGCAACAATCTTGGAGCCGTTTTGGACCAGTTGACAGAAACCGGCGAACCGATACTGGTGAGCAAGGGAAGGCAGGTCAGGGCCGTTCTCATTACGCCCGAACAGTACAAAAAAAGGTTCGTTGATTGGCAGGTCGAAAAGGAAAAAGTCAAATTCCTTGAAAACATCAAACAATTGAAGCAGAAAAGGATTGGTAAGACGGATAGTCTAACCGTTCTGAGGCAAGTCAGGGGTTATGAAAAATGATCTGGATTATCGATGCATCAGTTGCTATCCGCTGGTTTATTGAAGAAGAATTCAATGCCAATGCCGACCAGGTATTACAACGTGTTGTGGACTCCCCAGAGTTCTTTGCCGTACCGGAACTGTTCGGATTTGAGGTTTTTTCCGTTCTGTGTCGAATTCACCCGGAAGGGCTGAGGGTTTTTTCGGAAGCGGTCCTGCCAATTATGAACAGTGGCATCTTCAGGCAGCCCGTCTCGGACAATCTGATTCAAAAAGCCGGTATGTTTGTTGAGTTGGGTCTGACCGGTTATGATGCCTGCTATGCTGCCCTGGCAATGGATTTAGACGGGTGCTGGCTGACGTTCGACAAAAAAGCGCACCAAAAGATCGAAAAGAAAGGGATATCCAGCTTTATCCAGAGCGCCATGCCGGAACACTGGCAAGACAATTTTTCCGATAAGCTCCGGGGCATATCGAACTCCTCCGGAACCTCTGCAACCGATCAGCGACAGAGATAACATCCCGTGCTGTCGGTTCAGCAGCAACATCATTGACCAGCCTCTTTAAGCGGGTCTCATTGGCCAGTGATTTATCCTTGCTGATCCCCCGGGTGATTTTTTATAGCAGGTGCAAACCAGACCCGATGGATGCCTGCCAGAAAGTCAAATTCTTCATGGGGTATTCAATTGGCTTCAGGACAAAAAAAACTTGAAATAGTCCGGCAATATAATTAGACTAAGGTTATAGACTAAGTCTAATAGTCGAAAAAGGAGTCAGCCATGAAAACAGTGAATGTTCACGAAGCAAAAACCCAGTTTTCCAAACTGCTGGCAAGGGTTCATGCTGGTGAAGAGATTATTATTTCCAAAGCAGGTGTTCCCTGGGCAAAATTGACACCCTATACGGAAGATAAAAAAAGGATTCCAGGCATAGCGTTGGGCAGGGTAACTGAAGCGTTCTTCGAGCCATTGCCGGAGAGTGAGCTTGAGCAGTGGGAGTGACAAAACATGCTATTGGACACACACATATTTTTGTGGTGGTTGTTTGATGACCCCAAACTCTCAAAGAAAATCAGAACTATATTGTGTGATTTGAACAATCCTGTCTTTGTGAGCGCCGCAACTGTGTGGGAGGTTGCCACCAAATACCGGTTGGGGAAGCTCCCCGCGGCATCATCGGTTGCTGAAAATGTCCCCTACTGGATCGTCAAAGCTGGATTTAAACCGTTGGCTATTTCACCGGAACATGCCCAGTTAGCGGGTAGCTGGGATATTCGCCATCGGGACCCTTTTGATCGAATGCTGGCCGCTCAAGCTAAACTGGAGGATCTGGCTCTCATCAGCGATGATCGTTCACTAACCGTTTTTCCAATCAAGATAATCAAGTAAGGTTTGGTGCGCAACGTTTATACCTCGGAAACTTCTGAACCTTAAAATTACAGTTAGTTATTTAGCCCCATTTCCAATTGAAAGTCCCGTTGAAAACCGATACATTTCCTGTCATTTGTGACAATGTAAACATCAGAGCTCACAACAAAACCGGATCCCAGCGCCCATTTTTTTTTCAGGGGGAGCTTGACTGTCAAAACGCTCAAAAAGTGGGTTTTTAGATTTCTGCAACGGCCCAGTCGATGAAAGGATACTGATATGAACAACTTTTCCCTTTTCAGACTTTACAATTGGAGAAAATGAGTCTGGCCCCGCATAAACATTGACAGACAAATAGACTGTAAGAATAAGTCCGATAAATGAGCGGAAAAATATACGTTTGATTATCATGATAGTCCTTATATTAGTTTCACTAAAAAATCCTAGTTGGGCAAATCTGCTTTAATACAATTCCCCTGACGTGGCCCAAGGCCAAAATATCGAATCATAGATGTCATAACAATACGAAAATACTGCATTGTACAAGCTCAAATCCATCTGTATAAAAAAGTGTTTTTTCATGTCAAATAGGTTCCTTATATCTCGTTTGTCGAATCAATCAATTATTAACACTTCAAAACACACGTTATTGAACATTCGATCTGCGTCCATGACTTCATTCTGATTTCAAAACAGAACCTGAATACCTCCCCCAAAGCCATAATCAGAATGGGTTTTGGAAATCACTGAAAAACTCTGATGAACCATATATGATAGCTCGATGGCAGTTTCCCATTTTTTACGGCTATCGTATTGTGCTTCGCTGAATAAAGATAACCGAGGAGTTAATTCAAATGCTCTTTCAAAACTAACTCTTCCGCCGCTATCAGAATCAATCCAGGTTCGCGTTTCAATATTAAAGGGTAACAAATACTCAATCCCAAAAACGCCGCGGGAAGTGTTGGTATTGTCTTCTTCATTCTGCTGATTTCCACCAGCGAATACACTGAAAAAACGGTTTACATACCTTTTCCAAAGGATATTTCCCTCCCACTCTGTATTATCAACATGCTGCCAACCGGTTTCCCATTCAGCAGTCAGAATATTGCGGGTGTTGGATAGCATAATGTTGCCTTCGGACATATTGCTAAGAATTGAGGCCTGACCCCAGAAATACCACGGATCTTTATAAAGATCATTTCTAAGCCCTGCCGTTTGTGGATCCAGGGTGAAATCGTCGTAATGTACTACCCGTGCCATGCCACTTTTCATGTGATAAAGTAGATGACAGTGAAAAAACCAATCTCCGACTTCGTTTGCATTAAATTCAATCACGGTCGTTGACATGGGTGCAACATTTACTGTGTGTTTGAGAGGGGAATAGTCACCCTGCCTATTAATAACCCTGAAAAAATGACCATGTAAGTGCATCGGATGATGCATCATCGTTCGGTTGATCATGATAAATTGCACTACCTCTCCCTTGCGAATCCTGATTGAATCGCTTTCTGAAAGGGGTTTATTATTCAGAAACCATACATAACGTTCCATATCTCCATCCAGTGTAAGTCGGATTTTACGAACCGGTTTCTTACTGGAAAAACTGGTTGGTTTAACAGCCTTAAGTTTAGGGTATGGAGGCCAGGGTCGAGATTCGTCTCTGCCATCAATTGCCAACGTACCAGAAGATGCAACATCCGCGGCCATAATACCAAAATCCCAACTATATTTTTTACCGTTTCGGGAATCTGGATTACTGGATTGAACAGTCTTATTCATTCCGGCAGTGGGCGAGGCAGACATCTCCATTGACACTTCAGAACCAGATGATGCTGGAGTCCGATTATTTTTTAGATCTTTTGATTTTCCGGCATTCATTTCCATCTTTGAAGTGTCTTTTATTTCCATCTCCTTCATATTATGCATGTTATTCGTGTCGCCCATTTTCTGCATAGCGGTCTGGTTTTTTGAAGCATCCATACCCTGCATGTGATTCATATCTTTGGGGGCACCCGTACCCTGCATGTGATTCATATCTTTGGGGGCATCCATACCCTGTATACCACCCATGTGCATCATATCCATTCCCATCATTCCGGGACTATCAAATTTTCCAGACTCAACCATCTGGTCAGTCATATTCATGGTACCTGCGGGTGTCAGCGAAAATATTTGACTTAAACTACTCTGACCCATCGTCTGGTAAAGGTTGGGTTTTGGTATCTCGGCAGCCGCATGGTTTTTGCCGTCACCTATCCATACGGTAGAATACCCGGAACCATCTTGGGCAGTGGCTCTGAACTCATACGCTCCAGTTGCAGGGACTTTGATGAGCACATCATATGTTTCGGCAACGGCAATAAGAAATCGTTTTTCTTTAAACTGCTGGACGTCTATTCCGTCCGCGGCTATAATTGTCATTGGACCACCGGCAAATTCCACATAAAAATAGGTGCTGGCGGAACCATTAATTATTCGAAGCCGCAAGGTTTTATTTCCTGCAGCATTTATGATCGATTCCGGTTTTCCATTCGCTAAAAATCGGTCATAGGCCACATCTGCTATGTCCATAGCCGGCATTCTTTGAAGTTCTCTTCCAAAATACTCACCCAGCATGCCAAGGCTGGCTGCTCCGAAAATGCTTTGGCTACTGCCTTTCTGTAAAGAATACCATTCGCTGCCGCGCTTAAGCGTTCGATTGACTTTATCAGGATTATCATTCGTCCAGTCTGAGAGAAGAATAACATGTTCGCTATCTACATTTAGACTCTTGTCTGGCGACTCTATGACAATGGAACCATAGACTCCTGATTGTTCCTGAAGACTGGTATGGGAATGGTACCAGTAAGTTCCCTGTTGTCGAATAGGAAATTCATAAGTGAAGGTTGATCCCGGTTTAATCGGAGGAAAGCTGACATTCGGGACCCCATCCATGCCAGGTGGAACAAGCAAACCATGCCAGTGGATGGAAGTATCAACATCCATTTCGTTTTGTACTCGGATACGGGCGAAATCTCCTTCTTTGAAAAATAAAGTGGGTCCGGGTATACCGCCATTCACAGTCATGGTGAGAACGGTATTCCCTGTTATATTAATCTCCTGGCTGGCAATTACCAGATCATATTCTACCGTGTTTGCATTTGCTGTTGAAATACTAACGAATAGAAATAGAATCAAACTTGTTGTTTGTATCAATAAAGTTCTACAGGTTTTGGCTCTCATGGTTCGTTTTCCTTTATTAGACCAGTTTGAGGAATCTAAAATCGCAAACATTTTATTGGGATACGACTTCTTATTATTTTAACTTCAGAGGATGGCAGAAGTGGTAGTTCTGTCTGTTATTCAAGTGGTTCATCCTGAAAAATTTCGCTGAATTATGTCGTCAAAGCCACATTCAGAATCATTCCTTAGTGGTAAAGAATGATTCAACAATAAAGTCCTGATTTTTTTAATCCCCAAAACGACTTTCTTTTAGTTCAGGGGATCCAATTTGAAATGACATTGACGGTTTTATCCGGTTCTGAGGGATCATTGGTCCGAAGATGCACTGCAAAATGGTGTAGACCATCCATTCCAACATGCATTACAAAGGCTGTTGATTTTACCTTCGTGCTTTCCCCTGGTTTTAACACCATCGAACCGATGGTCACGTTTGGTGGTCAACACCCTTTAACAACATTGATATAAGGCTGCCGCTCAAACTCTAAGTTATCGTTTCCAGTATTGCTGACAGTGAAAGAAAACAACTTTCGTGTATTATGTCTGACATCGCCAAAATCTATTCTGCTTTGGTCAACTGTCAGCCTGGGTGTATTATCGGACAATCCAATTGGGCTCATGGCTTTTTCTTTTGCAAATGCCAGTTTCAGCTCTCCATTTTCAATATCAAAGACAAATATGGAAGCCAGTATCAGTACCACCCCCATACCGGTTGCCAGTAACGGCCGAGATATTTTTCTATTATTCTTTTTTTTAACTTCTTGCTTCACAGGCTGTTTTCCTTTGAAGTTTTGTTTTTGGGTCTTTCTTCTTTTAGAATTTTTAGACATTTTATTCAGATAAATTGACATCAATTGACTCATGTTTAATTGTGTGCCCTGATCTGCGAAAAGGACAAGTTGCCAGCCGTCTTATAAAATTAAAGCCTGGAGAATCCGAGTTCTGTTCAGCTGAGTCCAAATAGTACTAAGGCCAATTAAATTCTCTTTTATCGGCTGAATTCAGTCCGGTAATCCCGATCGAAAATTTATCCGGCAGCTCTGCAACTTTAAATACAATTCTGCCTGAATTGTGGTGCCCGCCGAGCCTGGGGGTTTTTACCGGTTTGATAGAGGCCGCTCCCGTTTCAAGTTGAATGATCTCTCTAAGATCATACTTGCTTAAGTCATCGACGTTGTGTGTATTGATACTGATTTTTATAATGAGTTCCCCATCATCAAATGATACAGGGGTCAAATCGACTGTTACATCTCCGCCACTTTGTTTTTTAACCCCAAATATACCATTTGCTTTCTGGCCTGATTCGTTGTCTGAATCCTTTTTTCCCCAAGGAGTCCAGGCGAAACCGATGGAAACGAAACCGGCTAGAATAAAAAGGGCGAGTAATGTGGTTACCAAAAGTGCTCTCTGGTTTTTCTTCATGATTTTCTCCTGTTACACCTGATTGAAAAGTATAAAAGCCAGTGCCAAAATCCCGGCTATGATGGTGATGTAAAATACAGCTTTCATGTTAAAGGCCACAACTTTTGACATCATGCCCCCGTTGAGAAACAGGTTGTGCTTTTTAATGGTATACAGAATATAACTTAGGCCAATCAGGTTTGATACTATTCCCACCGATAACAGGAATGATTGATACTCGGCGAGGAAAACAGCCACAGCAGATATACCCAGTATCGGGAGTACATCGACAGCATGATGCAAACAACATGCGATCATCGACCCTGACGATATCCCTGCAGAGGCAGCAACTGGGGCTGAATTTGTGATGCCCAGTTTTGCCAGTTTTGAAAAGGCCCGCATATAAAAGAAAATACCCACTTGAATCCCGAACCCGACGACCAACGGTACCATCCAGGGCGCAAGATAGATAAACTGTTGCCAGGCATACGTCGGTGAATTCAACAGTGAAAGCACAATAAAGTAAAGACCCTGTAGGACCAAAACCCCGGATGCACCAAGTAAAACAGGAACCATAACCAGCTGCCTGCATATATTGGTGTTTGCTTCAACTGCTATTGTGTCGTTTACTTGTGTCATAAAAATTCCTCTCTATTTTCCTGATCATTTAATCAACAGCAGGAATGGCGTCTTTACCGATCCCTTTCCTTCTGGCTTCATTACTGACAGCAGCCACAGGTCTTTATCAATCTGATTGATTTGAAAACACAGAAGCAAAAAATTTCAGACTTCAAGAATTAGTACACCGATCGGCACATTGGTATTTCAGCTTTTTTTATTCATCCAGGAGAATGGTGTCATTTGAGCCCTGCTTCTTTTTTTGAAATATCAGAATTGAATTTGGTGTATTAATGTATGAAACCCAAAAAAGTACGGGAGTGTTGTCACCCTAGTAAACAGTTTTGCATCAATGACTTGTCTGACTTGAATCTGACACAACGCTCAGGAGTACAAATGGACGATATCATCAAAAAGAGATCACTGAATCTGGCGCAATCGCTTACGCCCCAGCAAGAACAAAAATTGGTAACTGAATTTTCTGAAATCATCGGTGTTCGCCGATTTGAAATAAAAGGCCATTCCGGCCTGAAAATCACCTAGGACTTAATGCAAACGAATTTGCGGGCGATTGAAAAAACTCTAAATGAGATGAGCTACAACCTGCAGAGCTGTCCTCTGCAAAGGTTTAAAAACGGGTGGATCTCATTTATGGAAGAAAATGAATACGAAAATATGAAAATAGTTCCCCACTCATGTTGCAAAGACCCAAAAAGCTCATAATGCGCATAACGACCAGCTAGTTGCCAATTTTTTTCTAGAGTACCATTTATTCTAAAACAACTCTCAATAAGGAATCGAGGTAAGTTCTTTCTCAAAAGGAGTGATGTGATGAGTTTCGAGACAAGAACATTGAGCATCGACGGCATGACTTGCAGTTCCTGCGTCCGCACTGTTGAAGAAACTGTTCAACAGCAGGAGGGCGTTCAAAAGGCGTCTGTTAATTTTGCCTCAGAAAAACTGCAGGTGACTTATGATGACAATAAAACCAATGTTGCTAGTATTGTTGATGTCATTGTTAAAAAGGGTTACGGGGCCAGCGTGCCAGCCGAAGGTCTCACAAAAACCTATGCAGTGGAGGGGATGACTTGCGCTTCCTGTGTAAAAAGAGTTGAGGACTCAATAAAGGCATTAGAAGGCGTGTTATCAGCCAATGTCAACTTGGCCACGGAAAAAGTGCAGGTTTCATATTCGCCTGAGCATGTAAAAGAATCACAGCTGATGGAGGCTGTAGCTAAAGCCGGATACACCCTGTCCAAGGTGGCAGAGGGTGAGTCCGTCGATCTTGACGAGGAGAAGAAACAAAAGGATCTCAAAAAACAATATACCCAGCTGGTTGTCTCCATTGTTTTCGCAGTTCCGTTACTGCTGATAGCCATGCTGGAAATGGTAGGGGTTTCATTACCTTCGATCATAAGCCCTGAGATTAACCCGAGTATTTTTGCATTGCTACAGCTGATTCTGACCATACCGATTGTTATTGCCGGGTCGCATTTTTATACCAAGGGATACCCCACTTTTTTCAGGGGGCATCCCAATATGGATTCCCTGATCGCCATCGGGACGACAGCTGCCATTGGTTATAGTGCATGGAATACGGCTTTCATTCTGATGGGTCGGACCGAGTTGGTGGTGAACCTGTATTACGAAACAGCGGGGGTGATCATTGCCCTGATAAAGGTTGGGAAGTATATGGAGTCTGTCAGCAAGGGGCGGACTTCGGGAGCAATTAAACAGTTGATGGGACTCCAGCCCAAAACAGCGATTGTTGTCAAGAATGGTCGCGAAGAAACCATCCCGATTGAAGAGGTTGAAGTTGGTGATGAACTGATTGCCAAGCCAGGTGAGAAAATTGCTGTTGATGGTATGGTAATACAGGGTCGCACTTCGGTTGATGAATCCATGTTGACTGGAGAAAGTATGCCTGTTGATAAAAACGTTGGGGATTCTGTAACCGGCGCCAGTATTAATCAGAACGGAAATATCCACTACCGGGCTGAGCGGGTTGGAAAAGAAACGGCTCTGGCCCAGATCATCAAACTGGTTGAAGAAGCCCAGGGAAGCAAGGCCCCCATTGCAAGAATGGCAGATGTCATATCCAGCTATTTTGTGCCAGTTGTCATTGTCCTGGCTGTTGTTGCCGGTTTGGCCTGGTTTCTGGGTGGCATGGAGGTTACGTTTGCACTCAAGATCTTCATCTCTGTATTGGTAATCGCGTGCCCATGTGCGTTAGGTCTGGCTACACCGACAGCGATCATGGTAGGTACCGGGCGGGGTGCTTCTCTGGGGATTTTAATAAAAGGTGGAGAACCTTTGGAAATTGCCAGCAGCATTAAAACGGTGGTTTTTGATAAGACCGGAACCATCACCGAAGGCAAGCCCAAAGTCACTGAAATATTGGGTTTCAATGAATGGAAGGAGGACAATGTGCTGCTGATGGCAGCATCAGCGGAAAAAGGATCGGAACATTCCCTTGGCACTGCCATAGTTGAAGAGAGTGAAAAAAAGGATCAAGTCTTGCTGAAGGTGACAGAATTTAGTGCGGTGCCGGGTAGGGGAATAATGGCAACTGTTGATGACAGGAAGCTCTTATTTGGGAATATTGAATTTATGTCTGAAAACAGGATCATTGACAGCGATATGCCAGAGGCAGATCGGCTTTCCAAAGAGGGGAAAACCGCGATGTACCTTGCTATTGATGGTTCCCTTGCGGGCATCATAGCCGTTGCAGATGTTGTCAAACCGGATAGTGCGTTGGCCATCTTGAGACTGCATGCCATTGGGATTAAGACCGTGATGCTGACGGGAGACAACCAGCTGACCGCTGAAGCCATTGCCAGGCAGGTAAATATTGATGAGGTTGTGGCCCAGGTGATGCCGGGCGATAAAGCAGCAGCTATCAAAAAACTGCAAAGTGGAGGAAACAGAGTTTCCATGGTGGGAGACGGAATCAATGATGCCCCGGCGCTGGCACAATCCGACCTTGGCATCGCCATTGGATCCGGAACGGATGTGGCTATGGAATCGGCCGGAATTGTGTTAATGCAAAACAGCCTTGTTGGTGTGGTGACAGCCATTGAACTCAGTAAGGCAACCTTGAGAAACATCAAACAGAATCTGTTTTGGGCATTTGCATACAACACCGCTGGCATCCCTCTTGCGGCGGGAGTATTTTTCCTGTTTGGCGGTCCAACGTTAAATCCAATGTTTGCTGCAGCCGCTATGGCAATGAGTTCTGTATCGGTTGTTACCAACGCACTGCGGCTGAGACGTTTTAAACCCACTGGGGAAAGTGCACTCGTCAGTTAACCTGAAAAGGAGAAAAGCATGTTTTCCAAAGTTTCAATTGATGGCATGAATTGCCAACACTGTGTTAAAAGCGTCACAGAAAAATTGAATGGCGTGGAAGGGGTCACCTCCATTGTTGTTAATCTGGAAGAGAAAAATGCGGTGGTCGAATCAGCAGCTCCTCTCGATGAAGCACTGATGACCAAGAGCATCTCAGATGCAGGATTCAGCGTGACTGGAATAACCGTTCAATAAATTCAAATTCACCCGGATCAGGATATCAGGGTGGAAAGACAGTTTCATTTATCGTTTCAACAAAGAATATGCCCTCACCAGATACGTTTACTCGGGAAACGCTTCTTGCGGCTCAAATATATCAAAATGTCAGACAACGATATTAGTTGTGAGGTCCATGCCAGGTAGAGCCGCCATCCTGAGCCCGGTCGCATATTCCATCGGCATCGTCGTCTACAAAAGCATGTCCGTCCCCCGAATGAGTGCTCTCCTCGTAATAGTCGTTGATTCCATTCCCATTTGTATCAACGTATTGACCCATGTGCGCACCATCTGAATCTGAATGATCATCGTGATGATCCATGTCCGGGTCATATTTGCACGCAGAGATTATAAAAATGAGAAAAAGCAATAGCATGAATCTGGTGATGTTTATTTTAATCTTATTCATGTTTGATAACCGTTGAAGTCTGTGACTGGTTGCAGGTGCCGCTGGTTATAGCTTGCCATTTTAAATCTGAACGAAAGACCTTCGAAAAGTGTAAATCAGTTTAAAACCAGCGATGCTTCTTTGATTCATTTTTTTACTACAGGCGTTATAAGCCTGGAACAAATAGTGAACAATGGATTACATGTCTTTAATACACCACACGGTGCTATTTATTTCGGCTGGAGCAGGCACAATCCGACCTCGGTACGCGATCGGCTCGCGAACTGATGTGACCATGGAATCGTCCTGATGCTGAACAGCCAGATCGTCGTTGTAACTGCCATTGAGCTGAGTATCGCCATATTGAAAAACATCAAGTAAAATCTGTATTGGGCATTCGCATACGATTCCGTTTCCTTAGTTCACTCGATCATATATTTTATTGGTTTGATCTGTTACCTTTAAAGACAAACATTATTTTTAGACGTAATTGATAAGGAATCCATGGATAAAGACGCAATCGTGCAATTGCTTGAGAGCAGTGGGAGAAAAACATCGCCAAAAATGCGAATTTTTGAAGACACTTCCAATTTTTCCAGAATTGATAGTAATGATGTCATGGTCCTGGATGGTTCTCCATACCTTGTACTGAGAAATGAAATAGAGAGGGGATTTGGTATGGATGACGATCCAAAGTTCTGGGTAAAAAGAGTGGTTGGTTTGAATGATGGCAAAAAAAAAATCATAAAACTGGTTTTCTATGAACGATTTGAACAAAAAATCGGTGATGTATCGGTGGAGTTCTTTCGAAGTCCGATTAAAGAAGCGAAGGTGCTGGATGCTGTTGCCGGTAACCCATTTTTCATGCAGGGGACATCCGTCAATGATGTTATGGAAAACAACGTCAGGATTATTGACTATATCAATGGAACACCACTGAACGCCTACCTGGCAAAATCAACCAGTGATCATAAAACGTATTTTGAAAACGAACTTCCCAAATTTCTGTCGAATTTGCTTGATTGCATGGAATCGCTCGGTTTTTTACATGAAAAAGGTTTTGTTCACGGGGACGTCCGTTGGGATCATATATTCTGGGACCGAGATAATCTGGATTTCAGGTGGATAGATTTCGATTACAACTACGACTTTCCCCAGAATCCTTATGGGGCGGACCTGTTTGGCCTTGGTAAGATTCTCACTTCTGTCTTTGGAAGGCGTAAATTTCTCTATTATGATCTTAAAACAGATCCACAATTTACACATGTGCTGAACGACCTGTATCAAGAAGATTTCTCACTTCTCGATCAAAACCGGTTTATTAATATCAAAAAGATGTACCCCTATATCCCCGATGAGCTGAACAACATTTTCTTGAATTTCTCCGGGTATGCATCAAACTTTTACTTATCTGTTGATGAACTGTTTGACGATCTGAGAAAAGCGCTCAAAGTTGTCTATGGTAGCTAACCCGGCAACGAATTAAATCCAAAGGAGTTTAAATGAAAAACAGAATATTGCTGGTTTTCGTTGTAACCACATCCAGCCTCTTCCTGATCTTTACCCGCCTATTCGGAAATGGTAATGATCACATGGAGATGATGGCCGGGGACAGCGGGAAGCATTTGAGATTTATGGAAGGAGAGTCGGGTATATGGTCAATGGTTATCTGGACAGGTTTATTGGTGCTCGCGACTGTTGTCATCACCAGATTGTTGACAGCGACTGAGAAAAAGAAATTTGCTGTCAGCATCTCCATTGGTGGCCGAATGAAGAAGAAGCAGTATCTGATTTCATTCCTGCTTCTGGCCCTAACCCTGGTATTACACCTCGCTATTTCACCGAAAGATCTGGCACTGCACATTATTTTCAGATTTTTGTATCTGGTGCCGATCGCATACGTAGGATTGAAAGCAGGGAAAAAAGGAGGTGTCCTGACAGCTGTCATCACAACAATTTTATACCTGCCCCATTTTCTGTTTGGAACAGCCTCATCTGAGTTTCAGAGTGGCAACATTGTTGCCGTATTTCTGTTTTATGCGACTGGCTTTTTTGCGGGCTATTACAGGGATGCTTCCAAAAAGCAATACCTGACACAGATAGACGAAACGATTAAAAAGCCGGCTGTTTCATCCTCAAAACATATTCTTTTCTATGTTGATGACAAACCACTCAGTCAATTTGCATCTGAATGGTTTGTGAACTTTTTTGGAGACCACCAGGGAATCAGCATTACGCTGTTGTGGATTTCCAGTGAGAATGTTGAGGACATCCTGGAATCCAAAGAACAAGTGGACGACTATCTTGAAAAACAAAAAACTGTATCTCAGGATAAAATCAGATTGCTTGAAAATACCTTCTTAGCAAGCGGCTACCCAAAGGAGAACATCCATACAAAAATTGTCAGATTAGAAAGCAAAGTCAGGCTGGCCAGTATCATAAAAGAAGAATTGCATAACAGCTCGTATGATTTTGTGGTGATACCAAAGTACAAATTGAGTCGCTCCCAGGAGTTTCTATTTGGCGATACGGCTATTCAGTTAATTCGGGAGGCCGGTTATCCGGTTTTGACTGTTGCAAGCGATTCGCTGGATTAATCCTGTGTGCATGTTTTTGGAGGGAGCCCCTCAGTATCACTGCCCATCATTGAGGCTACCTGGTGGTTTTGTGGGGGAATCTGTCGCAGAATGTAAATTCAGAGGGGAGCTGATCTTATGGTCTCACATTCGGCTATATTGACTGCCGGATTCATCATCGTGATGATGTCCTCCATTTCTGGCATCATGGTGATAGTTTGGCCAGCAGCCGGACAATGTCAGCAATAATAAAACGACAATTCCTATATAAATTGGTTTTTTCATCTTTTTCTTGAGTTTCAGTATTTTGTGTATGAGTTTGCTTGGTTACCTCAGAATCAGGGCCGGACAGGGTAGATAACATATTCCTGAACAAATACGCTATCTACCGTGAATCAGGAAGGAGGTGAGGGGGGTACTACATCAGTTTTTGCATCTCTTCAAACTGCTCTTTTGAAATTTCACCTTTTGCAAAACGTTCCCTCAGAATGTTGTGTGCATCGACTGTGGCAATGACTTTCCTTCCAGGACGGGCCACCCAGCGGGTGATGCCAACAATGGCAAAAATCAGCAGCCCAATCCAGAGTATCATCATCAACCAGCCTCCGCCCATGAATCCCATATGTCCACCCCAGCCTTCTCCCATGAATCCCATGTGTTGACTCCATCCGCCGGAACCGAATTCATCTGCAAAAGCTGTGACTGGGCTAAGTGACAGTATCGTCAGTATCGTAATTATTCTGTTTTTCATTTCAATCTCCTTTGGGTTTATTAACACTCTTTTAAAAATGTCCTCTTATCTAGTAATACAATATTGCAGAACAGATATTTCAAAAATCTTAAAAAAGTTGGAGCCAAGGTATCAATTTATAGCCATCGGGTATCATTGCTGCTTTGCCCATTTAATTTAATGGATCAAACACTTAAATGTTTATCTGTCCGTTTTATGAAAAATCACTAAAGTGTGAATTGATTTATTCCGATAAAGAGACAAGGCAGAATAACTGACTCAAAAGCTGTCTCATTCATATTTCAGGTATTATTTGTACCTGGTGCGGAGTACCAGCACTGCAATATCCGATTGAGAATTGAAGTGTCTCCGCAAAACGTTCTGAAAATAGATTCTTTGATCAGCAAAAAAATGATGACGACTGAATACGACAGACCAGTCCAAAAGCAACGGGTCGCAACACTGGCGATAGTCTGCCTGCTGGGCGCGTATATATGGCAAATCTGGTGTTTTGCTGACGTATTCCATCTACAAGACCCAACAACTCTATATCAGAGCACACGATCAATTGTGGTTGAGTGCCCGATTGAAACCCCCCGGATCCTACGAAATATTTCACAGGGTGCTCATGATTGTATCAGCCCTGAAGACCTGAGTGCTTTTGCCATTTCAAAGAAACAGGTCCTTAAGGTATCTGGTCCTGAAAAAGCAGCTGCCTATCATATTGATACCACACCTCCGGTTCGATGGGCGACAGGCTTCCTGTCCCCGGACCATCAGAATCTTCTTTTTATACCTCAAACCTCCCTTTTTGCTGTAAAAACAGCCCTTCTGTTTTACGACTGAAACAACTCCCCAATTATCAATTCAGATTCAGTTCCAGCTATACTGTTGGCTAATGAAACATTATGCCGCTATCCGGTCTTATCTGGATTGATTGCATTTTAACGCACTCGGTCTAAGGCCAATGCTCCATAAATCCCATTTAGCAGTTGGTCTTCATAATAAATACAGACCTGCCGGACAGCTGGCTGCAGAAAAATATCTGGAACAAGTTTGAAGTCACGATTCGGCCTTTATTAGAAGTGCCATACAGGAACAACAAAAAATCAGATTCGAAAATGGTTTGAAAACGGCGGCAATCTCTATCTACAAATTCGCCAACGACTATTCCGAATTCCACGACACGAAGTCAATGATAATAAAAGGAGTTCATTATGATATCGAGAATAAATCACAACGTGAGTGCGCTTAACAGCCACCGACTGTTAAACGACAATCAACAGAGGCTGTCTAAAACCCTGGAGAAACTATCTTCGGGGCTGAAAATCAATCGGGCTGCCGATGGCCCTGCCGCGCTGGTGATTTCAGAACAGATGCGGGCCCAGCTTGCCGGGTTGGGCCAGGCCATCGATAATTCTGAAACAGCCATTTCCCTGGTTCAAACCACCGAGGCGAACATGGCAGAGATCAACAGCATGTTGATTTCCGCTAGACAACTGGCGATTCATGCTTCAAATGAAGGAGTGAATGATCAGGTAATGCTGGCAGCTGATCAAAGTGAAATCGACAATATTCTGTCGACCATTGATCGAATTGCTGGTCAGGCACAGTTCGGGACCAAGAAACTTCTGGATGGCTCTGCCGGTGTTGCCGGTAAGGCAACCGGATCAGGATTGGAATTTGTCGAGGCATCTGCAAAAACCATGAACTCTCATGATGACGGTGGGTACCAGGTTCGAATCACTGAAGCTGCAACAAAGGGCAACTTCGTGGGTGCAACAGCACTGACCGATGATGTTGTCCGTGCTGGCGAAAAACTGACAGTGATTGAGAATGGTAAAATGGCCATATACACAACAGGCCCTGATGACAGTGCCCAGACAGCGGTCCAGAACCTTCGCTCGGAAATAGATCGGAACGGTCTGAACCTGGATGTTTCTCTGGGTGATGATGGGAGGATTCAGATAACCCACAGGGAATTCGGGTCTGGATATGGGTTCCAGGTTTCAAGCAGTAC
The DNA here is from genome assembly GCA_018830885.1 of bacterium. GTDB lineage: Bacteria > SAR324 > SAR324 > XYD2-FULL-50-16 > XYD2-FULL-50-16 > JAHJRI01. The sequence goes on from JAHJRI010000475.1 coordinate 19,076, forward strand.
GGACGGGATATTGGGGAACTTGGGTGAACAGATGAGCGTGTCTGTTTCAGGTCGGGATATCAAAGGCACCATAAACGGTGAATCGGCATCAGGCAAAGGCCAGATCCTGACTGGAAACAAAGGCGCCAGATGTACTGAGGGCCTGAGCGTCAGATACAATCCCGGGTTCGGCACATTATCGTCACAACCCGGTACCAATGATTCCGGGGATACTACGCCCGAGATGCCGGCTGAAGGAATTCTGGTCGGACGGGTTATGGTCAATCAGAATTCTCTGCGTTTTCAAACCGGTGGAAACCAGGGACAGACTGTGGGAGTCTCTGTTAACGCGGCAAAAACAGAAAACCTGGGTCGTGGAATTGAAAACAAATCCGGCTTCAAAAGCCTGATGGATATCAATCTGATGGATTTTGCATCAGCACAGGATTCTTTGATGTTGATTGACAAGGCGATTAACGAGATAACCTCGTCAAGAGGCGAATTGGGAGCGTTCCAGAAGAACACGCTTGAGTCTAATCTCTCCAACCTGAGAATCGCCCATGAGAACCTGATATCGTCAGAGTCGGTGATCCGGGATGTCGATATGGCGAAGGAGATGGCTGCGTTTACCAAAAACCAGATCATGACACAAGCCTCCACTGCCATGCTGGCACAGGCGAATCAATTACCAAACAATGTTTTGAGATTGTTGGGATAAACGCTGAAAAGGGAGGTCGCCTCGTTGGCGGCTTCCCTTTTTGTGAAATCTGGCGTGAAGATTTGTTAAGCCATGTTTGTTTCTATGGCTATTTCTCAATGCGGCTCAAAGACTGGTCAATCCAACTAAATATCACCTCTTTTTCGTGATCACTGAGGCGGGAGCTGGGCTGAACGATCCAGTAACGAAAAGGAGGCATCGAATCTTTCTCAACAGCCTTTTTCAGGCTTTTCAAGTCTGATACCGGGTCCCCGTGACCACCAAAAGGAAAATCCTCCGACATTTCAAGATGTTTTTTGGCTTCTCTGATGTCGTAATCCATGATTTGTTTAACACCGGGGACAATGTAATACCAGGGATATTCATCTGGTGTTCCATGGCAATCAAAGCACTTCTGTTTGAAAATACTCTTTATGTCCGCTTGATAGTCCCTATTGATAAAAGTCAGCTGGTCTTTCATCATATCATCCATCAGATTCGATTTCATTTTGGTTTGGTGCACGGGCTCCATCTGGTCTTTCGATTCAGAAGGGCCAGTTTTTTCACCAGAGTGATCCTCCTTACCATGTGCCATTAAAACCGCTGGAACTATCAATATCACGAATGCGACCTTTACCCATTTCATTTGATTCTCCATTTAGACAGATTATCGATAATACTCTTCCGAGCTGTAAGTATAACTGCATATTCGGGTTAAATAAACAAGCATTGCTAAAGAATTAAAAATATCAGGCGAATGTCGCTAACATTGATTTTCTGCTAGGAAAGCTTTTTTCAGATTCCAAACCTTGTATCAGAAATGCTCGCTTGGTTTATCATTCATACATTTTGTGGGACTCCATAGTCAATGTCGTTAACGTAAGGGGCTTTTCTCAATTGGCAGAGCACCATAGGGGTGTCATTTCAAGGACCTTGGAAGCCATGGATGGCTTCCCGGAGCTCCAGGATGGATGTATGCGTTTCTTGAAATGACATCCCTATGTTGCGGAACAGTCTTAAGTTAACGACATTGATCATTTGCTTATAGTGAATCCCGGTCCAATCAACGAGATGGATACTTATTTCTCTACCCTTGCTGAAAAATATGACTGTTTTTGAAATAGAAATTAGATACGCGGTGTATAAACATTAAGGCACATATAGCCTTCAGACTACCGTAACTGACAGACGCAGAAATCGTTATGCCGCAGTTAGTGACGAATCATTCATACCAAGTGAGGAACAATGGTGGAAAAACATCTGGATAAGAAAATAGAGCACAAAGAGCAACAATATCACAGCCGCGGCAGTCACCTCAAAATGATGATTGTGTGTTGTGGTCTTCCACTCCTGGTACTATTCGCAATTACAATATTGGGGATTGACATTCCTTCTGTTGAAATACTCATTTTAATTGCCTGTCCCATTCTGATGGTGACGATGATGAGCCGGATGAATAAAAGCTCCAGTAATGCAGAACAACAATCCTGCTGCCAAACACCCTCAAGCAGCGAGAATGTACAAAGTACCATTGATGCTGACAAAAACAACAACCCCTCGTGTTGTTCCTCTGAACATAAACCAATAAAAAATCAAGCATCCTGCAGCTGTGGAGGAGGGAAGTCAACCGTCAAACAGCTTGAAACTGAAGAAAATGAGTCGATTCCTGCTGTCCTTAACAGTCAACTTAATACTGATACCGTAACTGAAGAGGCAAGGTGAACAAACAACAATTCAAGGTAAGCGCTCTATCACTGGTATTATTGTTATGACTGGGCATATCCTCAGTCTTTGCCAGGGTCAACCCTGTCTTCAAGAATGTAACTGTTGAGCAGACGTCGGCCATCATTCAAGAGAACCTGAGCAATTCTGAATTCGTTACTATTGATGTCAGGACACCAGAAGAGTACCAGCAGGGGCACATTAAAGATTCAGCACTGATTGATATAATGTCTTCATCCTTTATCGATAAAATCAAAGGGCTGGATCGGGAAAATCATTACCTTGTTTACTGTCGCAGTGGGAACCGCAGCCGAAGGGCGATGTAAATGATGGGACAATTTGGTTTTAAAAAAAACTATAACTTGTCCGGCGGTTTTGTGGGCTTGGTTTCGAAAGGCTTTAATTACACATAATAAGGGATCGACATGAAACAGAAACGCCTGGTAATGGTCGGGATAAGAAGAAAAGGAAGCAGAAAATTTACAATTAAAACAGAAAGAAAATGTCCAAATCACCTGGAAAAAGATGCAGCTTCTAACCCTTGTTCCTGTGCGGACTATCAAGAAGTTCTGCGAGAAAAAGAGTACCGCCATTCAAAAAGCAGATAGAACAAATCTCCCAGGCTCCCAAAAAAAAGCCATAACAAAGTTCTCACAAAATACTGGATCAATGAAGCACAAAATATGGTTTATTGCATCTATCATTTTTGGATTTATATTGATCCGGCACTTCTATCTCTATCACACAGGGGATACTAAGGAGCTGATGATATGGTTAAAGGGAAATCTCGGATGGAAAGCAGCACTGATAGCCGGGGTTGTCTATGTATTAATGCTCAGCATTCCTTTTTTCCCGGGTATTGAACTCGCATGGCTGGTCATTCTTTTATTTGGGAAAGATGCTGTCTATGTCGGCAAAAGACGGTTGGCATCTTCTTTGCTGACGTTGAAAAAAATATCCGATATTTGAGAAAGCAGATCCGGCTTTCGGATAACAGCCTTCAAGCTGCTTGAAATTCTATTTTCGTT
>JAHJRI010000476.1 GCA_018830885.1 bacterium
GCGATCATTGGTTCTGACAGGGAAACTGAAACCTGCGTGCAATAAGGCGCTCGGTGTTGTTAAGGAGATGCTCGCCAATGATACCCTGGATGACTTGAGTGTAGCGGCTTAACCGCTACAACTTTTTTGTGTTGCACCCGTCTTTCATTCATGCAACGTGGGTATCCGGGAAATGCAGCCCGTCCGGATATCCGGACGTTTGTCAGGCTGCAGGACGCTTAGAAAAGTATAGAGGAAATGACCGATGCATGCAAGAATATTCAATCAAGTCTGTAACCAGCGCAGGTCAAACTGATTGAAACGGAACAGGGGGACTACCGCTTGTCTTTTCATCCCTGACTACCGCTTTTTCGGAAACCAGGGCAGGAAGGCGCTGGTTTTTTCCTGGTATGCGGTATATGCAGGACGCCGTTTGACCACTGTTTTTTCCAGCAGGGACACACCGGAGACTCTGAGTAACAGAAAGGTAATAACAACAGGGCTGATAATGGTCCAGAAATTGGATAGATCTTCGAGAACAATCAGGAATATCCCCCACCATATCACCGCCTCTCCGAAGTAGTTGGGGTGCCGGGTGAACTTCCAGAGGCCGGTATCCATCACTTTTCCCCTGTTGCCGGGATCGGCCTTGAAGCGCACGAGTTGCCAGTCCCCGACCGCTTCGAAAAAAAATCCCACCCCCCAGACCGCCAGACCTGTCCAGGCCATCCATGTCAGGCGGGCGGGTTCGGCCGAATGTTGACCGGCCTGGAAGGCGAGTGAGATCACCCAGCAGAGAAAGGCTTGCAGCAGAAACACCTGGAAGAGACTACCCCACCAGTAGTTATCTCCCCAATGTCTGCGGAAGGCTTGATAGCGGGAATCCTCCCCCTGGCCGTAATTGCGGATGCCGATGTGGAGGGCCAGCCGGAGTCCCCAGATCGAGACCAGCATAGCCAGGAGAAAGCGACGCGGCGGATATCCATCCGCCAGCCAGAATGTCAGCCAGCTGATCAGGGTGAAACCGAGTCCCCAGACAGTGTCTACGATACTGGAGTCCCTGAGCAGCAGGCTCAGGATCCAGACCAGAATCAGCAGGCCGGTGACAGCAGCAAGATTGATTGCAACGATCCAGATGAACGACATGGTTACCTCTCATTGTTATGGGCACCTTGATTAATTAAAATTATCGAGCTTACCGCATCAAAGGGTTGATCTTTCAAGAAACGCACGAGTCCATCCATGGAACTCCTGGAAGCCATCCATGGCTTCCAAGGTTCTTGAAACATCAACCCTTTGATGCTGACTGGGTTCCAGTTAATCAAGGTGCCCTTAAAAGAATTGTGACGATTCACTACTTTTTCAGAACAGAAGCTGAAACCTGTGTCAGGGCAATGTCTTCCCCGTCAGCGGATCGGTCACGGCATGTCCCTCTTTCCGCATGCGGATGCCATCCAGGATCTGTCCGTGCATCTGCTGGCTGACCGGATATAACAGTGCCACCCCCAGGGCCAGCAGGTTGCAGAGGGAGGGAACCAGGGCATATAGCACCCTCAGGGTAAACTGCACCTGTTCCGTCTGCTCGATATTCGGAATGTAACCGGACGCCCCCAGTATGGTCAAACCGGCCCCGACCCCCAGCGCGGCAGCCAGTTTTTTGCTGACTGACCAGATACCGACATAGTGTCCCTCCTGCCGGGTGCCGGTCAACAACTCGTCATAATCAATGACATCCGCCTGCATGGCGGAAGGAATCGCTACCGTGGCCCCAAAACCGATACCTGAAAAAACAACCAGCACACCATAGAGCCACTCATCGCCCGGACCCAGAAAAAAAACACCGGTAAAGGTCCCGGTGTTAATCAGCATGGCCATGATCCAGGTCTGTTTTTTACCCAGTTTTCTGGAAATGGCCACCCAGACCGGTAACAGCAATATGCCGGTGGCAAAATAGAGTAACAGAAAGAGGTCGGCGTACCTGGACTGCAGGACGTACTCGACGTAATAGAGGATCAGTGTGGCCGGCAGGTTACTGCCGAAGGCGGCGATGGTATAGGAGATGACCAGGATGACAAACGGCCGGTTTGAAGCAGATTGCCGTATGCTCCGGAAGAGGTTCTGGTTCGGAACCGTATTGGATCTTCCCCGCTCCTGGATGGCCAGTACGCACCACCATGAAAATATCACCACCATAGGGCCGTATATCGCTGAAATCCAGAAGAACTTTTCCCGCTCACCAGCGGGGCCGGGCTGCAGACCGAAAATTCCGGTGACAATCGCCGGCGAACTGGCTGCGAGCAGTGTTCCCGCAATGAGGGCCCCATCCCGGATACCGAAAAGCGTGGTTCGTTCATGGTAATCGAAGGTCAGCTCCGGTCCCAGTGCCTCGTAGGGAACTGACACCAGGGTCCAGAACAGAAAAATGAGGAAAAACCAGATGCCGAACCAGCCGGTTTCAAAGGTGGGGGATCCGGGAAATGGATTGAACAGCATAACCACGGCAATCGCCAGCATGATCGAACTGAATGCGATATAAGGCCGTCGTCGACCGAATCGGCTTCGGGTACGATCTGAAATAAATCCGATAGCCGGGTCCGTCAATGCATCAAAGACTCTCACCAGCAGAATGATGGTTCCCAGGAGCCCGATATGAACGCCGATCACGTCCGTATAGAACTTCGGGATATAGATATAGATCGGAATCCCCACCACCGCCAGGGCGAATGCCGGTGCTGCGTATGCGATCCGTTTGTGTGCCGGCACCCTGTCTCGCTGGTGCAGGGTCGACCGGTCTTGCTGAATGGGGTTGTTCAAGGGTGTTATCACGATACGATGTCCTGTGGGTTCATTTACGAAATCCCCAGACAGCAAACACCGGATCGGATTCCTGGCGTTCCGGATAATACTTGTCCTCTCTGGATCTGGGGTAGCCCCGGATGGACTCTGTCTGCAGTCCATCAAACATGCCGGAATCCATAAAATACGTTACTACCAGTGCCATGCGTTCAAAGGGGTGAAGTTCTGGCCATAACCGGATGACCTTGGTGTCAAACCATCTGTCAGAGAAGGTGACGATAAACGGCGCTCCTTTTTTCAGGATCCGCCCCACCGCCTCGAAAACCGGTACCGGGTCAATGAGGTACTCGACCGAGACGGTGCAGATACAGGCATCAAACGTTTCGCTCCCAAAAGGAAGCTGTGGATTCCGGTTCAAATCCTGGCAGACAATATCGCTCAGATTCGGGTTTTCTTCCTGTTCCACGCGGTTTAATCCGAGACC
>JAHJRI010000044.1 GCA_018830885.1 bacterium
AAGCCGATAGATTCGTAATGATTTTCACGAAAAAAACAAAACCGTTGCGAATCTGGAAAAAATTTTGGGTTAGGCATTGCTCCGAAATTTATCCAGATGACAAATGGCATCAGGAAAAAACAAATTATTAAACAGGGTCATCAATGAACTGATTACCAACTCATTGAAATATGCCTTCCCTGATGATCGAAAAGGTGAAATAACCGTTGCAATGAAAAAAGTAGAGAATGAATTAGAACTGACAGTTATGGATGATGGCGTCGGTTTCCCGGTCGGTGTGGACTGGAGAAATACAAATTCACTGGGTCTTAAACTCGTCCGATCCTTGACGGAGGATCAGTTAGGCGGCTCCATCGATATGGAAAGCAACAACGGTACTAAATTCACTATTAAATTCAATGTTGAGGCGTAATGAATAAAGCCAGAGCAACTGTTCAGCAGGGATGTCAACTCCTGCTGCTTATCGGGGGAATACTACCAGTGTTACTATGTTGAAGGGACGCGCAGCAGACCACCAGTCCTTCAGTTGGCGAAACCGCCGGATTTTGATCTGAGGTGGGCGTAGGTGTGGGGATGCCGGCGGTGTCCGCTGGTTTGAGGATGGGGTCCTGCGCCCTGGGATCTGCGAATCAACGCCAGTCCGGACCGGATCAACCGCTTTGCCAGCATGATCCGCCGGGCTTTGCCTGAGATGGTAACCACATCGTGCACCGCTTTTACTTCTTCCAGCCATTCCAGGTTGTCTTTCGTACGTGCTGCTTTCATCATCTGCTCCGGTTTGTTTTCGCCAGTCATGAGGGCCAGGGGTCATCAATGCTGATGGAAAATGACCCGTGTGTTTAACAGGTTCTGATTCCTCATCGGAAGGTTTCCCGGAAACCTTGAGTCGGTCCATGTCATTTTTTTTCATGGCTCGGGTCCAACCCGCCGCCGCAATGGGCGGCAGGTTATCCAGAAATGCCGGACGGTGGGAAGATGGTATCGTTTGGCTGAATTGGCGAGACTTGGTGTGGAGAATCTGGTTTCTGCGAAATCCAGGCAGTAACCGAGACTGGATCTGTCACCCAGGGAACAGGAACATTTTTTGGACCTGGAATTAAAAAGGTATATGTTACTAACTATTCCATGGAACGTTCCGTAGTTATTTTAACAGTGACAATAGTGATAAAATAAAAAATAAAATGAGTATGTTAAAAAATAAAGGAACCCCCGACGATTCAACCCCAATGAAGCCGATTTGTGCTTGACAGGATATTGACGGTTATGTTTACTAACCTTGATCTTCCGCTTGACCGGTTCAATCCCCGGGTTCAATCATGCAATCATTCCGGGTTTGTTTGCCATCAACGGGTTGTCCACATTCGTACAGGGAGGAAAAGCTATGGAATCAAGAGTTTGGCATGCGCACAATGCCCCCCAGGTCCCTCATACAATTGACTACGAAAGAATCACCCTCCCGGAAGCCTTTGATCGAACGGTGAAACGGTTTCCGGATCGAACGGCACTGGTCATGATGGGAAAGAAGATCTCGTATCAGGCACTTCACGAAGCGGTCTGCAAAATGGCGGATGCACTGCGGAAACTGGGTCTGGAGAAGGGGGATAAGGTTTCCCTCATCCTGCCCAATATGCCCCAGGTTGTCATCGCCAACTATGCCGTCTGGCGGGCGGGCGGGGTGGTTGTCATGAACAATCCACTCTATACGGAGCGGGAACTGACCCACCAGCTGAATGACTCCCAATCGAAAATGGCGATTATACTGGATGTACTGGTCCCCCGGTTGCTGGCGATCAAGCCCAATACCGGTGTGGAGACGATCATCGCCTGCCATATCAGGGATTACCTGCCGTTCCCCTTGAAGCAGCTGTTTCCGTTTGTGAAAAAGGAACTGCACCGCAGGCTGGATCCGTCGGAGGGTGTACTGGATTTCGAGGCTGTCCTACGTTCCGGTCAGACTGATGTCAGACCGGATCATGCTGCTTTTGAGGACCTGGGAGCACTGTTGTACACCGGTGGCACGACCGGTGTTTCCAAGGGGGTCATGCTGACCCATGCCGCCCTGTGCATCAATGTGCAGCAAGCCAAGGCCCTCCTGCATGACATGGAGGACGGCAATGAAACGGTGATCGGGATCATGCCGGTATTTCATTCGGCCGGGTTTACCTTCGGGATGAATAACTGTATCTTCCGCGGGTTTAACCATGTGCTGATTCCCAGGCCGGATCCGGATGCGCTGCTGAAAGCGATCCTGAAGTATCGACCGGCCATCTTCGGGGGGGTCCCGACCCTGTATGTCGGGCTCCTGAACCATCCCAAACTGCCCGCCAAGGCCGAGCTCTCCTTTATCAAGGGGTGTGTCAGCGGGGCCGCTCCCCTGGCGATGGAGACGATCCGGGAGTGGGAGCGAAAAGTGGGGGCACAGATTATTGAGGTGTTCGGCATGACGGAGATGTCCCCCGTTTCCCATGCGAACCCCTGGGGCGGTGTCTGCAAGGCCGGGAGTGTGGGGATTCCCTATCCGGATACCGACTGCCGGATTGTGGATGTGGAGACCGGCACCCGGGACTTGCCGGTGGGAGAGGCAGGCGAGATTCTAGTCAAGGGTCCCCAGTGCATGACAGGCTATTTCAACAAGCCGGAGGAGACAGCCAATGCCTTGAAGGACGGCTGGTTTTATACCGGTGATATCGGATACATGGACAAGGAGGGGTATCTCTATATCTCGGATCGTAAAAAGGACATGATTATTGCGGGGGGCTATAATATCTATCCCCGGGAGATCGACGAGATTCTCTACGAAATCCCCAACGTGGCTGAAGCCTGCGCCATCGGTATCCCCGACCCCTACCGGGGGGAAACGGTGAAGGCATTTGTAGTGGTAACCCCCGGAGAGACGCTGACCGAAGAGATGATCATCGCTCATTGCAAGCGAAAACTGGCGGCCTACAAAGTGCCGAAACAGATCGCCTTCATGGACGAACTGCCCAAAAGCGCCATTGGCAAAATACTCAGGCGTGAACTGCGGGAGATGGAACTTGAAAGTCAAAAGTAAATGGTGCCTGGGTTAGACCTCTCTTACTCGACCTGTTTACAGGTATTGGAAAAACAGGTCGCAGCGGTTTTATTCCACAGAGGACGATTATAAATCACCAGATTGATGATGGGCAAGATGAACGGATTGTGCTAAAGCATCAACAGAAGCACCGTCCGAACCGAACGAGGGTAGGCTGGAGCTCCTGGAAGCCATTCATGGCTTCCAGGGTTCTTGAAACACAAACCCTTCGGGGCTGATCGGAAATCGAACTGAATAGAACCCTTAACCCGAACATGGCCATGACAGAACAGATTTACCATCAATTGCAGCGGAAACTCAATCAAATGCCCATTGGCTATCCGGCCACGGAATCCGGAATTGAGATCAGGATTCTGAAACGACTGTTCAGTCCGGCAGAAGCCGAAATCACGGTGCAGCTGTCTCCTTTTCCCGAAACGGTGGCGGATATCGCCTCCCGAACCGGAAAACCGGTTGCAGAACTGGAACCGCAGCTGGACACCATGTCCCGCAACGGTCTGATCTTCCGTTTGAAAAGAGACGGGCAGACCCGTTATAATCTGGCGCCTTTTATGATCGGCATGTATGAATACTCGGTCGAAAAGATCGATGCGGAACTGGCGGCCATGTTTGCGGAGTATTTCGAAACGGCTTTTCTCACCGAACTGGGCATCAGCAATATCCCCGGATTCAAGGTCATCCCTATTGAAGAGCATATCCAGCCGGATCAGGAGCTGCTGCCCCATCACAAACTGGAGGAAAAGATCCGGGCCGCCCGGAAGATCTCGGTGGCCGACTGTATCTGCCGCAAGGAAAGCCGTCTGGCCGGCCACGGCTGTGATTATCCACTGGAAACCTGCCTCAATTTCGGGGTAGCGGCCGAGTACTATATTGAGAACGGTATTGGACGGGAAATTGACGCCGAAGAGGCGATCCGGATTCTCAACATGGCCGATGCAGCCGGACTGGTGCATGCCGGTGCCAATTCCAAGCATCTGTCCAATATCTGCAACTGCTGTCCCTGCTGTTGTGCGTCGATGAAGGGAATCACCCAGAAGGGGCATGACAAGCGTAAGTACATGAACGCCCTCTATGAAGCGGTCATTGACCTGGGAGAATGCACGGAATGTGAGGAGTGTCTGGAGGCCTGTCCTGTCAGTGCCATTTCCAACACAGCGCAGATGGTGGTGGATCGCAACCGCTGCCTGGGTTGCGGCGTATGCGCCGGCGTCTGTCCCAGCGAAGCCATAGCGCTGGTGTTAAGACCGGATCGGGAGGAACCCTTCGAACGGGTTTCCGACATGGGGATGGCCATTCTGGAGGCCAAGAAAAAGCTGGGTGATAGCCTGTAACACCACCCAAACCGGAGAGACGGCGCTGACTCGACGGTTTGTGACAGCTGGCGACCCGCTGTGAAGACGCCTGTTTTTCCTGCCCGGACACCCATCATGGTCTACCCGATATGAGGAAGAACGCGATGATCAACTGAACAGTTAGGAACGTGAGTGACTATTTCCGGGCCCTGCCCATGGCGGTGGGTCCCCTGAATGACAAATCAGCATTTGAAGGAAACCCATGCAAAAAGATGTCTATATCCGATTGAGAGAATTTCTGGATGCCCTGCCGGTCGGGTATCCTGCGACACCCACCGGCGTGGAACTAAAGATCCTGGAAAAACTGTTTACACCACCGGAAGCGGAACTGACCCTGCAATTGCGGGAGTCCCCAGAGTCGGTGTCTGAGATTGCGCGACGGACAGGGGCGGAAGCAGAGGCCCTGGCTGACCAGTTGGAGACGATGGCCCGGAAGGGTCTGATTTTCAGGGTCAGGGATGACGACGGTGCAAAATACCAGGCCTTTCAGTTTATGATCGGCATCTACGAGTTCCAGGTCAATGCCATCGACCGGGAATTCAGTGAGATGATGGAGGCCTATCTGCCCTTTTTTGGAAAATCGATGGTGAAGACTCCTCAACTGCGGGTGGTCCCGGTTGAATCGGCGGTCGGCTTTTCGGGCGCGGTTGCCCCTTACAACCAGATCCGGAATCTGGTCAGACAGCAGACCACTATTGCGGTTACCCCTTGCATATGCAGGAAAGAACAGGGGTTTATGGGTAATGAGTGTTCAAAACCCCGGGAAACCTGTCTGTCTTTTGGACCTTTTGCCGAGTACTATATTGAGAATCAATTCGGCAGGCAGATCGACATCGAAGCGGCTTTGGGGGTGCTCGACATGGCGGAGGAGAACGGTCTGGTCCTCTCACCCACCAATTCCCGGGAGATCCAGGCGATCTGCTGCTGCTGCACCTGCTGCTGCCCGGCACTGAAGAATATCAAGTTTCTCAAGCATCCGGCCAGCTATGTCCGATCCTATTATGCCGCAAAAATCGACATGGATCTCTGCACCGCCTGCGAAGAATGCCTCGATCGGTGTCCCATGGACGCCATCCGCATTGAGGCGGATGTGTCGGAAATTATCGACGGTCGCTGTATCGGCTGCGGACTGTGTGTCTCAACCTGCGCCACAGAGGCCATCCACATGCAGCTCAAACCCGGTCTGGCCATGCCTCCCGATACCCTGCAGGATACATTTGAACAGATTCGACAGGAACGAAACCGGAAAAAAGCATAGTAACTATTCACCTGTATACGCCCCAAAGGTATTGTGTTTCAAGAAACGCATGCATCCTCCTGGAGCTCCTGGAAGCCATCCATGGCTTCCAGGGTTCTTGAGACACAATACCTTCGGGGCTGAGCGTAAATTGAACTGAATGATTACAAAGCATAAACTCAAGAACATTCGAAGAAGGAGCTCAAAATATGCCTACAACATTTGATTTGACAGACAAGGTTGCCATTGTCACCGGCGGTGGCCGTGGCATCGGTCGTTCCATTGCACTGGCGCTGGCCGACAGTGGTGCAAAGGTTGCTGTCACCGCACGGTCGAAAGACCAGCTGGACAGTGTGGTGCAGGAGATCCGGGCCAAAGGTCGGGAAGCCCTGGCCATCGAGGCCGATCTCATGGAGACCGGTCGCATACCGGTCATCGTGGAAGAGACGGTAAACGCCTTTCAAAAGGTTGATATCCTGATCAACAATGCCGCCCGGAGTTTTATGCGCCCCCTGATGGACCTGCGGGAGGACGGGTATGACAAGATTTTTGACGTGAATGTCAAGGCGGCCTTTCTATTGAGTCGTCTGGCAGCAAAAGAGATGATGAAAGCGGGCGGCGGCAGAATCGTCAATATCACGACCGTGGGTGCTGTCCGGGGCGGTGCCGGGATGGGAATTTATCATGCCAGCAAGGCCGCCCTGACCATGCTGACCAAGTGCATGGCCGTGGAATGGGCCGGATTGAATATCAATGTCAACGCCGTTGGCCCGGGGCTGACCAGAACTCCCTTCAGTCAGCCGATCTGGTCGAATCCGGAGATTGAAGCCGCCATCACGGCCAGGATTCCCAAGGGTCGTCTGGCGGAGCCGGAGGAGGTGGTGGGCGCTGTCCTGTTTCTGTGTACGGAAAACGCCCAATACATTACCGGTGAAACGATATACGTGGACGGGGGGTCACTCGCCAATACCTGAAGAGGGTTCCGGGAATGACATATCCAGAACCCTGCGTACCTTATGGGTGAGATCGTGGACGGTAAACGGTTTCTGCAGAAAATGGATTCCTTCTTCCAGAACGCCGTGATGGGCAATGATATTGTCTGTATAACCAGACATATACAGCGCTTTTATGTCAGGTCGACGGGCTGCCAGTTTTTCGTGGAATTCCCGGCCATTCATATCGGGCATGATGACATCGGTCAGGAGAAGCTGGATGGGGCCTTCAAACTCGAAAGCCAGTTGGAGACCCCTGTTCGGACTTTCGGCTTCTATCACCGTATACCCGTGAGCTGTCAGCGTTTCACAGGCCAGTGCCCGCACCATGGGTTCATCTTCCACCACCAGCACGGTTTCCGTGCCAAACACCGATGCCAGTTCCGGTTTTTCAACAGCAGTCAGGGTCGCGGTTTGCTGTACCCGGGGCAGATAGATCTTGAAAGTGGTCCCCCTGCCCGGTTCACTGTAGACCCAGATGTTCCCCTGGTGCTGTTTGACAATGCCAAAAACCGTGGCCAGACCCAGACCGGTTCCCTTTCCCTTCTTCTTGGTCGTGAAAAAAGGTTCAAAAATCTGTTTCCGGGTGTCAGCATTCATTCCCTCGCCCGTATCGCTGAGGGACAGCATCACATAATGCCCGGGTTGTGTCTGCGAATGGCTTTGGGCATAGGCCTCGTCCAGGTAAACATGGCTGGTTTCGATAACGAGCGTGCCACCTCCGGGCATGGCATCCTGTGCGTTTGTGCTGAGGTTCAGCAAAATCTGTTCAATTTGGGTCCGATCGGCCCGGACCAGGCAGGGGGTTGGGGAGAGGACTACCTGAACTTCAATCTCTTCCGTGATCAAACGCCGGAGCATTTTCTGGAATTCAGCAATCATCTCATTGAGGTTGAAGGTCTCAATTTCCAGGACTTGACGCCGGCTGAAGGCCAGGATCTGGCTGACCAGGCTGGCGGCTTTTTCTGCGGCCGTACTTATTTTTTCCAGATAGGTATATACTTTGTTGTCCGGTTCCAGTTTTTTTTGACCCAATCCGGCATAGCCGATAATGGGGACCAGCATGTTGTTGAAATCGTGGGCAATACTGCCGGCCAGCTGGCCGATGCTCTCCAGTTTCTGAGCCTGGCGCAACTGCTCCCCGAGTTTTTCCTGTGCCGCTTCTGCCAGCTTGCGCTGGGTCATGTCGTGGTTCACAGCCACAGCTCCGACGGGTTTCCCGGCGCCATCCCGGATAGATGAAACCGAGGCCAGAATATTAATGTGCCTGCCATCAACGTGTTTCTGGATGACTTCCCCCTTCCAGAATCCCTGTTCCAGGATCTGCCTGTAAACCACTGCCGGTTGGGAGTCGACATATTCGCTCTGCAGCAGGTCATCGACCGGTAGACCAATGACATCGTCGGCGTTGTGACCATAGAGGGTTTCGGCCGCCCTGTTCCAGCTGATAATCCTGAAGTCCAGGTCGGTGGCGATGATGGCATCGGAAACATTCTGCAGCAGGCTGGCTTGATAACGCAGCTGCTCTTCGGCCTGTTTTCGTTCGGTGACGTCGCGCACAACGGCACAGTCCAGCTCGCGACCACCAAATTCGATATAGTTGGCGATGATATCCACCGGGATGAGCCGGCCGTCTTTGGACCGATGGTTGGCGGTAATCGTCCCCTTGCCTGTTTTCTTGATGCGTTGCCAGGTACCGGGCCAGTTTTCAAGTGAAAATCCCGGGTCGATATCAGAGAGGGACAGGTTGAGCATCTCCTCGCGGGTGTAGGCAAGCATGCGGCATGCGGCTTCGTTGACGTCTATGATCCGGGTGGTCAATGGGTCAATCCAGTATGTGGCATCGGCCATGTTTTCCACGGTAAACCGGGTCAATCTCAGATAATCCTCGGCCAGTCTTCGCTCTGCCATCTGCTGTTCCAGATCCTGCAGGCTCTTGTGCAGCTGGCTGGTCATGCTGTTGAAAGCGCTGGCCAGGCTGGTGACTTCTGTCGGGCCTTCGATAACTGCCTGCAGATCCTCCTCGCCACCTGCGATGCGGGTGGCGACCCGGGTCAGGTTGACCAGGGGCCGTGCCAGGCGCCGGGCCAGATACACACCCAGCAGACTGGCCAGAATGGCAATAAGCAGGGTGATGACAACAGACCAGACCGTTTCATGGATAACATCCCGGTAGGTTTCCATCCAGGGGGTTTCGGTGATAACCGCCCAATTCGGAACCCCCAGCGCAACATAGGTCCCCACTACGGCACCGCCCTGCATTCCCAGGTAGCTCGCCCTCGGGGTCAGTTCGGCAGTGAAGGAACCCTGAACGAATGCCTGGACGGGAGGCAGATGGGCCACGTTTTCCCCTTTCAAGACGCGGGCCATGTCACCGAACGCAATCAGGTCGCCATCCCGGTCCACCACGTAAGCATAACCTGTCTGGCCCACCTGGAGCTGATCAACCAGATCCCACATGAATTTCAGGTTGACCTCCGCTGTCAGCGCACCCTTATAATCACCAAAGACATCGATGATGGGAACGGTCATCATCACCATGGGTTCGCTGGTCACCGGATCAATGAAAACCGGGCTGATGGTTCTGTTGTTGTGCGGGTACTGATCCTGATCACTCGCTCTGAGTTGTTCACGGAATTGGGCATGGAATGCAGCCGAGAGACGTGAGACCTGAATCAGGATCTTCCCGCGGCTATCGAACAATGCCAGTTGACGAAGGGCTGGCTGGCGTCCCAGCAGGCTGGACATTATCTCCTTCTGCGCCGGTTGCGAAATGGCATTCAGATTGGTCAACCAGACAGCGGTCTCCAGAACGCTGAACTTCTCCTGGATGAAACTGCTGACGGTTCGGGCCGCTTTCTGGGCAATCAGCTGCTGGTTGCTGGAAATGATTGTCTGCTGTGTCCGGATGTTAAACCATAGCTGCAGGCCAACTGAGATAAGGAGCGCAATCACGCTCAGGGCAAAAAAGGCCAGTGCGAGCATCGCCGTCAGGCTTTTCGTCAACCGGGGTCTCTGAATCGGCAGTTTCATGGCATATCCCGTCTTGTGCCTCTGTGTGCGATACTATCGAATAATTTCGGTGGCCAGGCTCAGAAGGCTCCTGGGAACTGTCAAACCCAGCTCCTGGGCTCTTTGGTAGTTAATCCGCAGCGACATCACGGCGGTGGCAACCGGAATCGTGCCGGCCGGGGTGCCTTTGAGGATTTTGTTGGCCGTAATGGCAGCCAGTTTGCCACTTTCAATGTAATCGGGAACATAACTGAGGACAGCCCCTGTTTTTATCATGATGGTTGCACCGCCAATGACGGGCAGTTTGTGCTTTTCCGCAAATTGACTGATCAAGGGCCAGCCAGCCGGTGACTGGGACAGATCATCCGAAATGATCAGAATCCCATCCAGCCCGATGTCATCTGCAGCTGAACGCATGGACAGGTCTGCCTGAATCCCTTCCACACTGGTGACAGGGGCCTCTATCAGCGTCACTCCCAGACTGGAAGCCATTGGACGCAGGACTTCGATGGTGGGTTGATTGGCGGGGTAGTTTGTATTGTAGGTGGTATAAACGCGTCTGGCCCGGGGTGCAACTTCCAGTAAAAACTCCAGTCGTTTAATTGCAATCTCCGGTCCGGGGGATCGCACACCGGTGATATGCTGACCGGGCTGGCGGATGTTCTCGACCAGCTGGGTCCCTTCGAGGTTGACCATGGCAAACACGGTCGGGATACCTGTTCCCCGGCTGGCAGCCTTGGCCGCGATGGCCGATCCGGTGGGAAACGCAAAAATCAGGTCAACCCTGTTAGCCACAAATTCTTCAAGAACCCGCGCCTCCTCAGCCGAACCGCCGATCACATTGCGGACATCATAGATAATCTGTTTTCCCTCCTGGTAGCCCAGGTCGGTCATCTTGGCTTTAAAACCCTCTGTGATGCTGGAGAAAGGGGCAAACCCATTCAGAATACCCACCCGGTAAACCGGGGGCGTCTGTGGGGAATCGCACCCATTGATGATGAGGCTCCCAAGCAGGATGACAATAACGGTTGATACCGTGTGAAAATGATGTTTGCTGGTCACGTGGCGCTCCGTTTTAACCGTTCCCATGCTCATCCGCATTTCTGTCCCGGGGGTCATCACCCAATCAATGCTGTCTGGATGAAAAAAGAGTATCAATATATAAACATATAAACAGTCCGGATAATCGGGTCCGTTTGATTGTTTTTTCAGTTATAGGAATGATAGTGGTTTTTTGCGCATTTGTAAAATCTAATGGCGCAGAGGGTGCCCCAAAAATATGTGGGTATGTAATCATAACCGCTTCAAGAGGTTATTTATTCAGAAAAACGCATGAATCCATCCTTGGAGCTTCTGGAATCCATCCCTGGCTTCCAAGGTTTTCTGAACAAACAACCTCTTTCCGCTTACAGCTACCCCACACATATTTGGTGCACCCGGCGCAGACATTTAAAGACGTTTGCAGAAACCTGTCAAAGGGGCATCGACAATCAGAGGCAAACCGGATCCAGCCGATAGCGCAGACCCTTTTACCAGTTGTGGTTGTGGCGACGGGTATGACTGATCGCCTTTTCGATGGTGTTCAGGAATGCTTGTTTCTGATCTCCCAGTTCCCCTTTCAGGCTCAGGTAGTTGGAGGCATGATTGGTATTGAAAACACAGTTGCGGAGATGATCGTCGGTGTGTTCAATCATCGTGTAGAGCTCTTCCAGGATCTGGATAAACGACCCCATTTGAAATGCTCCGTTCTGCTGCTGTGTCCACAGTTCGGTTCCCGGTGCTATCTCCAGGGTCAGTGGCGATATATACCAGGGAATGGGTTCCGGGGGAGCCATCCGGTTTATCAGTTTTGCGGATTCAATGGCATGCTTGCGGCTTTTCTCCGGGTCGTTGCCGGCCAGACCCAGCAGGAAAATCCCCGACCAGGCGATGCCGGCCCGATGGCATTTCTGGGCAGCCAGTTCAAAATCGTCCTGGGACGCCCCCTTGCGGCATGCCTTCAAGACCTCGTCATCGCCGCTTTCAATGCCGACATAGACCATGGTGAAGCCGGCCCTGGCAAGATCCGCGAGCTCCTCATCCGACTTTTTAAGAATGTCTTTGGCGTGGGCATAGGCGCTGACCTTTTCCAGGTTGGGCAGGACCTGGTGGCAGTATGCGGTTATTTCGATCAGAGTTTCCGGCTTGACGGTAAATGCGTTGCCGTCTTCGAAAAATATTTTTCGCACCTGATTTCCGTACATTGATCGCGCCAGGTCGATCTCCTGTTTAATCTCATCGATCTCTTTTCGGATCTCAAATTTCTTGGTGCGGTACATGGAACAGAAGGTACAGCGATGGGTGCAGCCGTTCGTCACTGCGATGAGCAGGGCATCCCACTCAGAGGGGGGTCTGAAGACCGGTTCCGTTAGATTTCCGACGACAAAATTCATGCGGGTGTTCCTTAATTGAGTAGTCTTTTGTTTTGCAGCCCTGTATAACAGCCAGGTGCATGGGGATTTGCGATTGAATCGGAGACAGCCTCGTATTCGTTTTCATTTCTGGGGGAGCATGCCGGATGGCGTTGTTACCCTTATCTCCCTCTTTTATACCAGACCATCATCCGAACCACAAAGGGTTTCCCTGGTTGAAGAGGGTACCGCTCAACATTTCTCCAAAGTTATCCAGGGCAGTTGTTTCAGCCAGACACGCAGACCGTTTCTCATTCCTGGTTGTGCGGGCTTCAGGAACTTTTAGCCGCTCCGGGTGATCCCTGCCGGCGGCTATTCAATTTCCTCCTTCTTTATCAACGATTGGTACCATTGAACCATGAGTTCCCGGCTTGCAAAAGCCATTTCCTGAAAGGAAATCGATATCCCGATATCATATCTGTCCATAGAAAACTTCTCCACACGCACCACGGTTCCAATAACCTTCACCGGGGCATCCGGCGGATTGATCTGCGCCATCATCTGGATTTTTGTTCCCAGTTCGATGGGGATCCCGTATTCAAACAGGATCCCATTCATGGAAAAGTTCTTGCTTTTCACGTTGATGGCCGGAATGGATCCTGCTCCAATGATATGAATCTCCAAGGGGAGATCAACCGTCAGCCGTGTATAGCGCCGTTTGTTTGTGGTGAACAGGACCACACGGTCTTTTCCTTCCTGCTTGGCGCGGTATAGTGCCTCATCCGCCGTTTTTACCAGGTGGTATGCCGTCGCAGCGTCCACCGGGAAGGATGCTAGGCCGCCACTCACTGTTACCGGGATGGCTGCTCCCTCAAATTCGATTTTCAGGTCCCGGATTGTCTGGCAGATTCGCTTGCCCACCAGCAAGGCATTATATTTTTCCGTCTTGGGCAGGATCAATAACAGCTCCTCCCCGCCATAGCGGACGGCAATATCTTCTGCACGTTTACTGATCAACAAGGTTGTGGCGACCTGTTTTAACACCAGGTCGCCTGCCAGATGGCCGAACTGATCGTTCACTCGCTTAAAATTGTCCAGATCGAAAAACAGGAGAGACAGGTCGGTGTCATACCGTTTGGCAAGGGACATTTCGCGGGCAATTTCGTCTTCAAAAGCCGGGCGATTGAAAAGACCGGTCAGCCCATCAAATCTGGATGATTTAAAGGCCCCTTCAAAAACATGAATTTCGACAACCTTCGGATTTTTCAGGATATGATTGACCGTGTGGAAAAAATCACAGATGGCCGTACGGATATCGACAGCACGATTTATCCGATCACTCAACATCCGCCGGTGGTCAACAACATCCTGCCAGCTGCGGTGAGCCTCTTCCGGTTCCAGATCCAGGTGTGTCAGGACATGAAAAATCGCCCGACAGGCACTATCCCCCTCCCTTTCGATGATTTTTTCCAATTTCTCGATGAGTTGATCGCTGTCGCCGAGCTCGTTCAGACAACGGATGATTTCATCTCGATTCGTTTCCATTTGACCCGTATTGATTGGAATGTCCGGTTTTAATGGCTCAGATTGGGTTTTTCGTTGCATGCACCTGTCCCGTATCAGGCAGCTAACGTCCTATTGGTCTTGATCATGAAGTCATCTCTTCTTTCCCCGTGCAATACATCAACCTGCTGATAATGGCAAGTGGTCTGGTATTGACGGTGTCTGGCCATTCCCCTGGTTTCCATCGTGTAAATGAGAGGGTCTTAAACCAGTCGTTGGCCGGTGAGTCAGGGCAGGACCGGAGGTATCAAAAAGCCCGGTTCAGGACCGGGCAGCGGATTATTATCAGGGTCTGCCGGCATATTCGATGATAGGCAATTCAATGGTTGAAAAATGCTCTGAATTTCTGAAAATCCGCAAGTGGGGTGGTGGATCGATCCGGGGTGTCGCAAAGTTGTCCGCATCGGCTCCGGCGATGGATATGCGGATCCGGCTGCCTTCAGGGAACCGCCAGGCTGTCGGTAAAAGATCGAACACCAGTATCGTCGGCTCGTCGGGTATGAGTGGGGTGATGTCTGCTCGAAGACCGGGATGAAAAGGCAATCCCGGCGATGCAAAATCAGCGTTCCCCAGTGCCCGGTGGGAAGCGCGCAGGCATCCTTCTGTCACGTAACTGGAGCGGCCCTTTTTATCCACTGCCTCCAGGTAAACGAACAGATCCATATCTGTGACCGGCGTGGAAACGTCCAGATAAACCACTGGATGCCCGGTGACTTCCAGATCGGTTCCCAGCGGATCTGTGGTATATGCCATCGATTTTCTGTCGTTTGCCGACATATCCGGATAGCTCATCGCCTGGATAATGCTGCGCCATCTCGATGATTTTCCTGTGGTGGTGCTGTAATCGATCCGATAAGTATCGAAACCGGTGGCTGCCCGGGGTGGTTCGGTTGTCAGTCGTCCACTACCATTGGGGCTGTTTCCGGGCGTGGGCCCGGCCATAAAATAGAAACGGGCTCGCCGTTCTCTGGGCAGTGGCCAGCGTGTGGCGGACTGCCAGGCCTTTTCTGCCGGCGCCCCCATCACATAATAGTGAATCGGGGGCTCATCCATGATGCCGTTTTGAATGCCCTTCAGCCAGTAATCAAACCAGCGGTGGGCCTCCGCGTCTGTGTCCAGGTCGTCGCCCTTTTTGCCCAGGGCAAAGTGACTCAACGGCCTGATCAGCAGCTTGCGGTTGCCGGTCAGGTTGTTGTGCAGCAACGTGCCGTCCCGGGCAAAAATATCAAACCAGCCGGTTTCGTTATAAATGGCAATCCCGGACTGGTTGACCTGCTCCAGCAGGGTATAGATCCCCAGGTCCTGCCAGATTCTCTTCCCCCTGGGATGGGTACTGTCACTGTCCCGTAACGGGGCTTTCCTGATCCCTGCATCCGGGCCCTTGTCAAGACTGAAATGCTCGCTTCTCCGTTTCAGGATTGCCTGCAGGGTGGTTCCGTCCCGATCGCTGTCGACGGGCACTGCCATTTTCTCCAGCAGCCCGGTCGAAAGGGAGAACATGTCAGCAAAAGCACGGTTCAGGATGCCGCCGGGAAACCAGACCGCTCCATACATGTCCAGACTGGACGAAACCGGAAAAATGGCTTTCAGGTGGGGGTTGCCTGTGCTGGCCGCCGCATACTGTGCCATGGCCAGGGAGGATTTTCCGAACATGCCGATTTTCCCGTTTGACCAGGGCTGAGCAGCAATCCAATCCAGGATTTCATTGGCGTCTTCAGCCTGATACCGGAATATCGGAATCATCGACCCTTCAGAGGCCCCGGTACCCCGCTGCTCCACGATAACGACTCCATAGCCGTGTTTCAGCATCCGCTTCAGCCATGGATTCATGAATGCCTGATCAAAAATATGACCGTTGTGAACCAGCCTGGCCCTGAACCAGATAAATGCTTTGGCCAAAGGATTCAGTTTGATAATCTCATTATCCACCACCCGGCCGCCAGCCACCATGTTGTAAGCCCGCAGATAGGATGTATGGCAGAACAGGACCGGCAGGGGATCCCTGGCTGCTTTCCCGTCATTTGCGGGCAGCAGCAGATCATAGGCCAGCCGGGTGCCGTCCGTAAGGGTCAGATAATCCGATGTGCGAATGTAATCATCATGGGTCTCTTCTGTATACTCCTGGTATGCACCAAAGTGTGAGACCTTCTCCCCTGCGGCACTGTTTTGAGAGCCCAACAGCAGGATGGCGCCTCCCCAGAGAATCACCCTGATAATCCGGATGCCTGACCTTCTCCTGTCTGGAAAGGATCCCCCGTTTGGAACAGCGTTGCGTTTTTCCATTTAATCCTCCTGTTTGATCACCCCTCGTATCAACAGCCTTGCGGATTGATCCAGAAACCGGTCATCCAGTTCGGCCAGGGATTCGGAATAGTTGAGTATTTTCTTGAACTGGGTCCGGTACCGGAGCCAGTAATGGATCGAACCGACCGCCATCGCCAGCAGCATGACCGGATCGAAATCATCCTCCAGAATACAACCCTCCTGGGCCGACCTGACCAGTGTCACCATCCTGGCCGTGATTTCAGCCTCGTTATCCACCACATCGGTCCTCCCTTCCAGGTAGGACCACAGGGAAATCCGGTGATAGGTGATATTGTGCTTAAAAAACCCAAAGGCGGTCTGAAAAAACCGGTGCATCATTCCGCCCAGTCCCGCCGACTCTTGAGCGGGATCGCTTTTACCAGCCAGAACCAGATTATAACGGCTCGCGACCCGCTCCCGCACAGCGGTGTAGAGGTTGTCCTTGGTCTTGAAATGGTGCAGGATCAGGCCGTCCGAAATACCCGATGCCTTCGAAATCCGGCCAATGGAAGTACCGGAAAACCCCCTTTCCGAAAACAGCCTTTCGGCTGCATCCAGAATCCTGACCTGGGTCCCCGCACCATCCCGAACTCTCTTTTTGTCCATCTTTATCCTTTTGTAACGATTCAGCTGGTTAACCGGGCGGTCCTGTCACAGTGTGAACAGTGACGCCAGGTTTCAGTCAGCAGTCATGATTCATCTGTCATCGAACGCATGCTCGACAGGTAATGTCCGGTTGGTTTTTTGCAGCAATGGTCACAACTGGCAGAAACAACGAACCGGAGTGTCTGGTATGAAGCCTTTGCAGGCGATCAGACAAGTCGTTAGAGGATCTCAGCGATATGGAGCGTCTAAAACCCCAACTGTTTGAAGGCTTCAGCCTGAGTTTTGGGGTTTTAGCGGAATGAGTGCTAGAGCATCTTACGAGGCGTCTCTTGACTGCAAAGGGTTTATACCGGACACGGATTTTAAGCCGCTGAATGAAGGTCAACGCTTGTTGCAAAAAAAACAATCGGCCAACGATGATTCTCGACACTCTTCCTTACAGGTTTCGCAAATTCAATCAGAGACCGGTCACCGCTCCGATACCAATTGAAAAGGGGAAATAGTGATCTTCTCTTTTTATTTACTTAGTATATAGTAAGTAAATAATAACCGGGATACCGACACTCTGTCAAGGGCAAAAATCGGATGTTCTGGGGGGGACATGTGGGTCGGGATGGGGCCGGGTTTTTCAGGTGAGCCCGAAGTGTTATTTTTGTTGGACAATGGGGCTTTTTTTCTGTTAGGTATTGATCCGTAACCGGATTGATCTTGCTGTTGAATCCCGTTGTCAATGATGCGGTGCCCCAATCCGGTTTTGCGGTACGCTGTCAATTCTTGATCAAGGAGGGGATATGAGGAGAACAATCCTGTTTACCCGATTATTGATTGGTTTGTCATTACTGCTGATATCGGGTCTTGGTGTGACGGGGGGGTATTGTGGCGAACTCATTCCATTCCCGAAATCCGGGGGTGGCGATGTTTATCAGGAAAAACAGGTAAACCCCTATTTCAATGAGTTCAGAAAAAAAATCGAGCCGCTGAACAGCTGTCAGCAGCTGGACAGCATTAAATCGAGTCTGCGGGAGAAATCGCGGTCATCCCGCTCCCAGAGTGAATTTGAGTATTATCAGACATTGTTGAACATCCTTTCCCAGAAAATGTTCAATATGAAATGCACCCGTGAACAGGGGGGCTCATGAAAAATATCTGTCGATTCCTGTGTTGCGTCCTGGTCATCGTTTCTGCAGGATACCCATCCGTTGTGGCTGCCAGTGACAACCTGCCATTTGAGATCAAAACGTTCGAGGAAGCTACAGCACCTTCAGAGGCATCGATTCCGGACGAAAACGATGAAAGGAAATTCCGGTTTCTCCAGGAAAATAACAAACTGCTCCTGATTTTTGTGGTCATGGGTGTGACTCCGGTCTTTCTGCTGATCATCCTCTATTTTATATCCAGAAGCGGTGTCTATACAGCGGAAAACATCGTGAACGGCAGCGGTCTGGTCCTGGTGATACAGGCAACGCTCCTGGTCGTGATTGCTGCCCCGACAACGGAGCAGCTGACGGCTGCCATTGGTGTGATCGGGGCGATTGCCGGCTATCTTTTCGGGTCGGCCAAGCTTTCCAGCAGATCTCCGGCGGAAAAAAAAGAGAGCTGATATTCCCCGGCGGATAAAAGCGGGACGCATCGTGTGCTGTGCAGATCCCTTCAGAAAATAATATCAGTTGTCTTCAGTCTGAAAGGCGCCGGCCTTGATCAGGCCGATGAAGTGCGCCACGTCTATCTCCTTGGGACATACATGGGAGCAGGCCCTGGATGTGTGGCAGCGATAGACCCCTTCATCGCTGTACAGCAGTTTGAGACGCTCGGCAGTGGCATCCTCCCTCGGGTCCAGGATTCTGACCGCGCTGGCCATGACGGCGTTGGGTCCCAGAAACCCCCGGTGGGAACTGATACAGGCCGAAGCGCAGCAGAAACAGTTAATACAGCGGGTGGCTTCCACGTAGCGTTCCAGTTCCCGGGGTGAAACCATGTACTGGCTCGAATCGTTGGGGTTCTGCGCCGGTTGAATGATATAGGGTTTGACCCGATGAACCCGTTCATAGGCTTGTTCGAAATCGACCACCAGGTCCCGGACGACCGGGGCAATATTGATGGGCTCAATCACAAAACGCGTGGTCCCGAACCGGGCCACGGCGGTTTCCACCAGCAGCTCGCAGGCCAGCATGGGCCGCCCGTTGATCTTCACCGAGCAGGATCCGCACTGGGCATGCTCACAGGAAGAGTTCCAGGCCAGGGTTGGATCCAGATCCTGGTTGATCTTCCGGAACAGGTCGGTAAAGCGCAGAATGCGGCCAGCTTCAAGTTCGTATGTCTGGTACCAGGATTTGGGGATATCCGGATCGGTGCGTTTGATGATCAGTTTCAACCTGTATGGCGCTTTCATGGGTCATGCCCCCGGTTTTCCAATAAACTCAGTATTTGCGTTCAATGATATTGAATTCTTCCCTGTGGGTGCCGTTTTCCTTGAAAATACTCATGTCCACGGGTCTGTGGCCGAAACGCACCGTTCCATTTTCAGCCATCCAGGCCAGGGTGTGCTGATTGTATTCGTCTTTTCGGTCCGGATAGTCGATGCGGGCATGTCCCCCCCGGGATTCCCGCCGTTCAAGGGCGCCCCGAGCCATGATCAGTGCGACTGCCAGCATGTTGTCCAGCTCCCAGCGCTGGGTGAGTTCCGGGTTCATCTTCAGGCTTTTGTTGCTGAGGGTTGCTGTTTCGACCCGCGTCTGGAATGTTTCCAGCCTGGCGATGGCCTCGGACAACCCCGCTTCGGTTCTGAAAACACCGACGTTTTCGGTCATGATAGCGCGGATTTCCTCCCGGATGGTAGCCAGGTTATCCTGCTGGTGATTCTGCAAGTAGGTGTCGAACCGGGCAAAGGTCCTCTGACCGGCATTCTTCGGCAGTTCGG
>JAHJRI010000477.1 GCA_018830885.1 bacterium
GATTTCATCCTCGCTGTAAATATCGCCGATCAGCATCTTGCTTTCCGCCTTTTCTCCAAAAATCGGGTAGTTCTTGAACAGCAGATCCCGCCCCTTGATCGAGATAAACCGGGGTGACAGCGGACGGCCGACAGCATTGGCCGGACAATGATCCGAACAGCGACCGCAATCGGCGCAGGTGTAGAAATCGAGGAGGTGCTTCCAGGTGAAATCCTCCAGTTTCTTGACCCCGAAAGATTCCAGTTCGTCCAGTTTGTCTTCGGCAATTCCATACTTGACCGGCTTGATATTGCCACGCTTGATCCGCATGAACAGGACATTGAAGGCAGAGGTGTATACGTGAAAATGTTTGCCGAATGGCAGAAAACACATAAAGAAGAAAAAGGTCAGTGCATGGATCAAGTAGGCGACAATGTGAATGACCTGCAGCGCCGCCAGAGATGTCCCGGACAACGCGGATTTAAACATCCAGGCCATCGAGAGAGGCGGCAGATAAGCAACGTGCAGTCCCCCTTTCTGAGCTTCCGCGACAACCAGAGCCGCTTCGAACAGGCTCTCGGTGATCATCATGGTTGTGATAACGGCCAATACAAAAACCGCCTCGCCTTTATGCCCGTGCCCGTACTTCTCGGGAACCTTGTACCGCTCAGACTCGAAAAGCCCGCGGCGTATGGCTGCGACAACACAGGCAATCACCACCACCGTGGCTGCATAGTCCTTGATGATGAAATAGGGGCCCCCATCAAATCCGGGGATACCAAAATCGTTATAGAACCCGATAACCGCCAGTGACCCTGTCCGGAACAGCAGCGACAGGAAACCAAAAAAGATAGCGATGTGCAGGATACCGGCAAACATATATCGAGGATGCCGATACTGTATGAGAAATATCTTGAGAAATTGTATGATTCGCTCCGGAATGCGGTCAAACCGCTCATCCGGCGCAGCAGCCAGCAGCGGCTGCAGCCTTTTGGCAAGAACAAATACCAGGAACCCCAGTCCTGCCAAGGTGATAATGGCGGTCAGCGCAACCATCGGTATGCCCATTAACGTATATTCCGCCGGTGGTATCAGTGCAGGTGACATAATATTCTTTCTCCTCCTTGATCAAAAATTTCTTGTTTTTGCATGATTTAGATCACTCCCAAGTTCACTTCCGTCCTCTGCCAAAACAATTTCCACTCAAAATGGTCACCAGGTGGAAAACAACCCTCTATCCATGGCAAGGGTTTGATAGTTATGTTTAACGAAGGGAATTCTGACCGGTTCCGCTTTACCCGTACGGCATCTGGAAGTGGTATTTTTAAACACATATAACGTTAATAAACAAATCAGCGTCTGTCAATAAAAAGCTGCCTCCGGAAACAGGTTTGAAATTCGCCTCTGTGCCATGATTGATGGCCTATTTGACCCAAATCAAAGCCTGTCGGGTGTCATGTCGCTGCGGTTTGACAGAGTAGTTTAATCTTCTGAAATAATGTACTTAAAAGTTACCATGAAAACGAATGGGGTCCTGTTATAGAGAAAAATTATTTCTGTATCTTTTAAGTAACAACCAGTTGGTTTTTAGTTGTTATTCAAGAATTGGGACGGGCTGCAGGTCCTCTGGAAAGCTATTCAGTTCGATTTCCACGCAGCCCCCAAGGTATTGTGTTTCAAGAGCCTCGGAAGCCAGGGATGGCTTCCAGGAGCTCCAGGAGGATTCATGCGTTTCTTGAAACACAATACCTTTGGGGCTTATACAGGTGAATCGTTACTTTTTTCTTTACTTTGAAATCCAGGCAGGTTTAAAATGAAGGTCGCAGTCGAAAGCCTGTTTCAACCCCGTTTCTTGATCAAGGGGTGGGTATGACAAACACGCACCACAGAGACACAGAGATCACGGAGGAAAAAGTCTGATTGAGGAAAAGGGGGGACATGATCATTCGTGCGCCCTGTTTTCCGGACAGAATCGCTGACGCATTCTCATCCTTCGTTGTGCCCCATTGGGGCATGATGGGTTGTAAGAATTTTAAGAGAATAACCGGACATGAAAGCAAGACCCGCTCACGCTGAAACCGCCGTTGAGGGAAGCGCCGAAGAGAGAAGACAGGGGCAACGACGGCAGAATGAAAGACGCAGCAATGTTTCCGGGAGACAGAGCATCCCCGCGGTGGCTCTGAACACAGGATTTATCCTGGCGATGCAATTTCTTCTGATCGTTATCTTCTGCAACTAGAAATGCTGCGGTGGAGTAAGCAGCGGTTCGCCCCCATCCCCATTCTTAAAGTCATCATACTCCCTGGTCAGTAGAAGAGATACCACGGAAAGAACGAGCATCACCGCCGCTGCGCCCCCAAAGGCAACCCGAATATCGAAAAAATCCATGATGATTCCTGCCAGCATCGGGCCGATAAACATGCCGAGACTGTGCCCCTGAATCTGCAGTGACATGACAGATCCCATGGAATGATACCGGCGTCCCAGTACCGCAGCCATTGCGGTCGTTGATGATGTCAGGAGTGCGCCCCCGAGACCGGATAACGCCGTTGCTGCAAGCATCCCCGGAACACTGTCCAGACCCGCAAACAGCAGCATGGTAATAACAACCAGAATGCTGCCGGCAAACATCATCATCCGTTTATTGACCCGATCGGACAACATGCCGGTCAAAGGGGTCAAAAGAGCCGTAATCAGGACCATCAATGAGATCATAACGCCGATCATCGAGCTGGAAAGATGAAATTCCAGGGCCGCCAGCAATGGCATGAAGGTCCAGAGAATTCCGATACAGAGAATCTGTGAGAAGCGGTTGAGGAACAAACCGAGGATCACCGGTCGACGTATCAGGTGCCCCAGATTTTCCGGTTTCTCCCGGGTCCGACAGGTTCTTTCTTCCTTCTGAGGGGGCAGAAAAAGCTGGCAGAGGATAAAACCCGCCAGGCAGACCAGCCCCATGCTGGCAAAGGAAGCTCGGATGCCGAAATGGTCCTTGATCAAACCGCCCATAATCGGCCCCAGACCAAGACCGGCATAAAAAGCGACATTCAGTATACCCATGGTCGTGCCCTCTTTTCCCACCGGGCTGATCTCTCCGGCATATGCCTGGGATGAGGGAACAATCATGGCCGCTGCAATACCCTGTAAAAATCGAATCAGGATCAGTGCGTTGACATGCTGTGAATAGTAGTAGGCGATGGAGGTCAGAAAATAGAACAGCAGGCCGGCAGTGATAAACATCTTGCGGCCTTTTATATCGGAAAGCCAGCCGAAATAGGGCAGCAATACGGACCGGGAGACGGAAAATACGCCAAAGATAAGGCCGATAGTGAACCCGGAGGCACCCAGGTCATGGGCATATCCGGGTAACAGGGGCACAACCAGCCCCTGTCCCAGTGTGGCAACGATATTGGCGATGGAGAGAAAAACCAGTATTCTGATATTCATCCAGAATCAGCTGCACCCCTGACTGGCGCCACAGGTCATACAAACATAGCAGGTCCCTGTTCTGAGGAATTCGATCCCGCCACATTCACCACAGGGGATATGGTCGTTGGTCATTATCGGTCTGCTGTCCGGCTCCGGTCTTCCCTCGGTGCCGGATCCTTTTGCAGCCGTGGATCGCTTTTCCACGCTGTCAACATCCGGTGGCGTAATCTGAAAGAAATCCGTTCGACCCAGGTACTGATAGCCCAGAATTCGGAAGATGGCATCGATCAGTGACGTTGCGTTCTTCAGGTAAGGGTGTCCCACCACATGGCCGTGGGGCTCGAATTTTGTAAATGAGAAACGATCCACCAGCTTTTCCAACGGGACGCCGTGCTGGAGGCTGAAGGAGATGCTGATGGCAAACTGGTTCATCAGGGCCCTGACCGTGGATCCTTCCTTGTACCCGAGATCGACAAAGATCTCACCCAGGGAACCGTCGGGGTTTTCACCGCTTCTCAGAAACACCTTTGTCCCGGCCACCTTGAATTCCCAGGTGCGGCCCCTTCTTTCATTGGGCAGGTGCTTGGAATTACCCCAGTCCAGGGCCTTGGTCTTCCGTTGTTTCTCGTTATAGAAAGTTTGCAGTTTTTCGATCTCATCTTTCAGGTACTGGATGGTCTCCAGGTTGTGTGAATCCTCTTTTGAGGGTGCCGTGGACAATGGCTGGGACCCTTTTGACCCGTCCCGATAGATGGCGATGGCCTTCAGTCCCAGTTTCCAGGACTCCAGGTAGATCGAGGAGATATCGTCCACGGTACTCTGGTTGGGTACGTTGACAGTCTTGCTGATGGCCCCGCTGATAAAGGGCTGGATGGCAGCCATCATCTTCACGTGTCCCATGGGCGCAATGAGGCGGGTCCCCTTACCACCCGGCATGGCACAGTCGAAAATAGCCAGGTGTTCGTTTTTCAGCTCTTCACAACCCTCGATGGTAAAATTGGTTTCAATATGCTGGGTGATGGCAGTGATTTCACTTTTTGAATATCCCAGATATTCCAGTACTTTCGGGACGCTCTGGTTGACCATGGGAATGACACCGCCACCGGACAGTTTTTTCCACATCACCAGCGAAAACGCCGGTTCCACACCGGTTGTCGCACAATCCATCAGCAGTCCGATGGTTCCGGTGGGGGCCAGTACCGTCACCTGACTGTTCCGGAACCCGTTTTTCTGCCCCTGCTCAACAGCATTTTGCCAGCATGTCTCCGCTGCGCTGGCCAGGTTTGCAACCAGCGGGTTGTCTTTGAGACGGTAGAAATGATGGGAGAGCGCATCCCGGTGTTTCTCGATCACCCGGCACATGACATCCTTGTTATCACTGAACCGTTTAAAGGGGCCGATTTTTTTGGCCATCTCTGAGCTGACTTCGTAAGCATGACCTGTCATGATGGCCGTCACCAGACCCGCTACGGCCCGACCGGGATTGCTGTCATAGGGGTAGCCGTTCATCATGAGCAGGGTGCCGAGATTTGCGTAGCCGAGCCCCAACGGCCGGAATTCATGACTGTTACGGGCAATTTTCTCAGTGGGATAGCTGCTGAAATCCACCAGAATATCCTGAGCGACCAGGAACACCCGGCAGGCATTCTTGAACTGATCGATATCAAATGCCCCGTTTAGATTGAACTTTTCCAGATTGAGACTGGCGAGGTTACAGGCGGAATCATCAATAAACATGAATTCGGAACAGGGATTGGAGGCCCGGATCGGTGCCGAATTGCCACTGGTGTGCCAGTCATTGATCGTGGTATCGTACTGGATCCCGGGATCTGCACAGGACCAGGCAGCTTCGCAGATTTTCTGGTAAACGTCCCGGGCCTTGTGCGTCTGGTATACCTCCCCGGTTGTCCGATTGGTGGTTTGCCATTCCCCGTCATTTTCCACCGCCTGCATAAAAGCGTCTGTCAGTCGGACTGAATTGTTGCTGTTCTGGCCGCTGATAGTGGCATAGGCGTCACTGTTGAAATCAGCACTGTAGCCCTGGGCGATCAGAGCCTGGGCCTTGGCCTCCTCTCTCACCTTCCAATCGATAAAATCGATGATTTCAGGATGGTCCGCGTCCAGACACCGCATCACCGCGGCTCGACGGGTGGTTCCACCGCTTTTGATGGCACCGGCGGCGCTATCCAGCACCTTCAAAAAGCTGAGGAGCCCTGAGCTTTGTCCCCCCCCGCTCAGTTTCTCATTGGCGCCCCGCAGCAGGCTCATGTTGGAGCCGGTTCCACTGCCGTATTTGAATAGATTGGCCTCGTTTTTGGCCAGTTCGAAGATGCTTTCCAGATCGTCCTCGACGCTCTGGATAAAACAGGCGCTCCCCTGGGGGCGTTCATACTGGTTTTTTATCTGGTGAAAGCCGTCTTTTCCATCCCAGGCAAAATTGCTGCCGTTTCCGGATATGCCGTACTGGTGAAAGAGACCGATATTGAACCAGACCGGGCTGTTGAATGCACCATACTGGTGAAGCAGCAGCCATTGCAGGTCCTGCTTGAAATTGTCGGCATCCTCATCCGAAGCGAAATAGCCGTTGTTGAGACCATAATCCGTGATGGTCTCCGTGACCCGGAAAATTAACTCCCGGACACTGCTTTCGTGTCCCTTTTTACCTTTCACGCCCGCTTTTCTAAAGTACTTGGATGCAACAATGTTGGTCGCCAGCTGACTCCAGGATCTGGGAATTTCGACATCTTTCATCTCGAAAATGATTTCACCACTGGTCGTGGTGATGGAAGCATCCCTCTTCTCCCACTCAATAGTGTCCCAGACGGTTGATTTCGATTTGCTTTTTTTATAAAACGCAGCTTTGAATGTTAATCCACTTTTTCGGCTTGGCATTATATCTTTTCACTCCAATTCTGCTGAGGTTATAGGGATAATCAGTCGTGATTGATTGAACTATCGGTAAGGTTGTCCTGCTTATCGCCGCCGGTCGGCCAAGACCCAATACGCTGAAGAAACCAACTGGGGAATCCACTGCGAACCAACGAAGCTGTGATCCATTTTTTCATGAACGGTTATCGCTGACAACGGGGTTGGGAAAAAACGGTCTTTGAGAAATAGATCATTTTCATGTGAAGTGCAATTATTTAATTTGAGAAAGCGCTTTATCTATTCAAATCACAGATTTTCTGTCATTCCCTGATTCACCGGGGTCGCTTTTCCCTGCACCACTGGCCTCTACAGAAAGATTCCATTATATCGAAAACCGACGACAGATACAAGAAGTGGATGACCGTCCGGCTGCTTCTTGACAGATTTTAAACCGGTGATTTCTCTTTTTTACCAGTTGGCTGCAGGTCTCTTTTCACACGCTGTTTAATATCGTCCAGAATTTGCCAGAGCCCTGCCGGTTTCTCCGCTGCAATCAGCAATGCTATCATGAAGCTGTTTTGTGTCAGATCCGGGACGACGTTGAGTAGTGTCATCCGACACCCAAACTGTTGTTCGGATTCTCGAATCCGGTCCAGAATCGCGTCTGTTTCCAGTATACCCCCGGATCGGAAAAAAAGGGTTGTCAATAGAGAAACCGGCAAGTCGGCGATGGCCCGGTGCCATTCAAACGCGATCCGGCCCATGGTCAGGCGTCCATTGATTTCCAGAAGTCTGACGGTTCCATCCACGGTTTCAATCAGATCAACTCCCAGCGGGCCTTGATACCCCATGGCCACAATCTCATCCAGCACAGGGCTTAGCCGGGTTCGATGCCAGTCCAGCTGATTCTGGTCTTCATCCGCAACGACAGTTCCCAGGTAGTTGCCCTGGGTACCTGAAAAAAGGCGGGTCAGAGCGATCGGGTGCAGGATGCCGTCTTCATCGATCTGTACCTGAATACTCCACTCCTGTTTGATTGCAATCGCTTTCTCCAACAGGATTCCCCCGGTGGCACGGATCCAGTTTTCCCACTTTCGAATTTTGCGACCGGAAAAACCGGTTGAGGCACACCTGTCAGAAAGCCGACCGGCGGACCCATATGGATGTTTAATAAAACCAGGACCCTGGTGTTGCAGAAACCGGTTGAGCAACGTTTCCAGCCCCTCTTTCCGGAGATCGGTTTCCTCAATGATTCGGTCGGGAATTTGCTGCGTCTGCGGCAGAAAATGCTGCCGCAGCAGGTGGGATGTGATTTTTGAATTTACCCGGTTAACCGTCTGCAGGTTCTTTTTTTCAGGGACGTAAGAACCGATTTCCTTTCCAAAAGCGACAGCCTTTGGGCTCCAGCCCCACGGGACAAGCGTCCCCATACCCGCAGGAAGGTGGACCGAACCTCGCGGTTTCAGATCCTCAAATACGGCATTGCTTTCATACGCCGGTTGCAGAACCACAAACCCGGGCAGATATCCCAGCTTTTCCTTGAGCAGGGCGCTGATTTGAGGATGGGGATTTTCATAGACCAGGATATTGTCCGAACTGCTTGACAGAGGTAACATGACGTGCCAGGACCGGTTCAGAAAATACCAGGGGTGAAATCCAGAATCCTTCCGATAGGTTCTCAGTTCATTTGCCAGTTCAAACTCAAAGTCGTAATTATAAACCCACAGTCTGGGATGCACTTTCATGCCGTCCAACCTCAGCAAAACGATTCAGCGGACCTGCGATACGCATCACAGGCACTCAGTAACAGGTTGACGCTCCGCGGGGGACCCGGTCCAGGGCGACTGTCCGGTTGTCAGACCGCCCCATTGTCAAATCCGAAGAAGCGTGTAGAATAACCATCAGGTCAGACCATCCCATTCCTGTTTGATGACATCTATGATACCAGTAAAGCGCGTTTTGATCATCCGTTTTTCTTCCCTGGGAGATATTATCCTGCTGACACCGCTGTTTCGTGAGATACGTCGATATTTTCCAGAAGTCAGGCTTGACTTTCTGACGTCGACAACTTTTGCAGGGGTATGTGCCAATAATCCACATATTCACCGGCTCATGGCCATCGACCGCAGACAGGGCGTTCAGGCACTCAACCGGTTTATCGGTGAGCATCCGCGGGACACCTACGACCTTGTCATCGATGCCCATCGTTCCCTGAGAAGCCGTCTGCTGATATTGAAATGGCTGGGGCTCTTCAGTGGCCTGGGCCGGAAAACCGCCAGCATTGACAAACGCAGTTTCAAACGCAACCTCCTGCTCCTGACCGGGATTAATTGCCTGCGGGAGGGGATCAGCCAGCGCGAAGCGTATCTGAACCTGATCAAACACCTGACCGGTTCCGCACCCCTCAACATGAGCACCGAGCTTTTTCCCGGTTCCAGGGAGAAGCAGAAGGCCGCCGGTATTATCCGGGCCCACCAACTGGAAGGCAAAAAGGTGGTTGCCCTGGGTCCCGGGGCATCCTTCCCGGGGAAATGCTGGCCGAAGGAATCCTTTCTCGAGTTGTCCGAAGCGCTTCAGAAACAAGGATATCCGGTGATTCTGCTGGGCGCCGGGCATGAAACGGAGCCCGGCTGGATTGATGAAAACAGCAGGAAAAACCCCCTCAACCTGGCGGGGATGCTGTCCTTTCTGGAAACAGCAGCCCTGCTTGAACATTGCCATCTGGTGGTCAGCAACGACTCGGCAGTCGTCCATTTTGCCGAAGCGATGCAGGTGCCGGCCCTGGCCATTTTCGGTCCGACTGTGCGAGAATTTGGATATGCTCCCTTTCTGGATAGAAGCCGCATCATGGAAATCGAGCTGAAGTGTCGCCCCTGCAGCAGAAATGGCAAAGGGGACTGCAAAAACAGAATTCAGCGGCAATGCTTGCGGGATATCAAAGCGGAAACGGTTTTAAATGCGTCTTTACAAATCTTGCAGCAATAAGGTAAGACAAGAGTATGGGGATATCCGGGCCGAACCATCGCCGGATTGCAGCATGCACATCGTCAACGGATAATCATCGATGCACTGTCTTTTTGTTGTCAATATTCTGCTCTCGGTACGGACTGCCCGGTTCTGGCGAAAAAACCGGATCGTCATCCTGGCTCAATTTGATTCCCCGGATATCTTTTACCCCGAATCTGCCACTGACCTTCCCTCGGTCGATCTCAAGGAAATCGAAACCATCATTTTTGTCGGTGACGATCCGTTTTTCCACCGCATGGTCAATACGTTCTACCAGCTGCTGACCGAGAACTTTGGTCGGAACATACTCGCTTTTATTCCCGACTCCGGACATTCCGCCCTCACCGACGGACTCGGTCTGCCCGGTGGTGTCCAGAAATCCATCGATCTGATTAAGCGAAAACAGACCATTCCCATGGATCTGGTTCGCTGCCATTTTATCGATCATCATGGGCTGCCTTCCAGCGGATTGATATTAAATGATGTGTTAATCGGTCTCCCGTTGCTGAAAATGCCACTGATACTGGGCAATATCATCCAGTGGATAAAGACGGCCTCAATGAGTCATTTTAAAAACAACCGTAAAATCATCTCACTTCTGCACGGTGGCAAATTGCTGTATGAGGGGGAATACTTTTTTGGATTGCTGCTGCTCGGCAGGAACATCACGAAGGGTCCCCGAATTGGTCGCCGGTTGCGGATCAATCTCTCCCATTTTGACTATATCCAGCTGAACAATCGCTCCCTGAAAGGCGTAACCAGGGCACTGCCCGATCTTTTGTCTGGCCGCCTGGAAGGCAGGAAGCCTGATTTTATCTATGAAAAGCTCAATGAATTGGAGATCAATGGGGTCAGCAAGGACAATAAGCTCATCGCAGATGGGATACACATCGGTCGTTTACCGGCTTCCTTTGTTCTCCTGCCAAAGGCGGTCCGGGTCATCTCGCCCTTGATCACGGCCAAGCTGAAAAAATCCTGGAAAGGAAAACTGGTTGCCGCAAAAGTGCCCAAACCGGTCGGGAGCAGAGAAATGGTTGACTGCCCCCGCCAATTCAAGAACGAGCAACCGCCCCATTTACAGTCCTGAAACCCGCACCGCGTTATCTATTCTTATTCCGGTAAATCGAAAAATGGATAATCCCTTGCTGAATCTTGTCGTTCTCAAACAGGGGTTCAAAACGATATTGACGCAGCAGTTGCATGGCCAGTCTTTCCAGTTCAGGTCCCGCCTTGCGATAGGGAAAAATCTGGTCCACTTCGCCATTGGGCAGGACCGTGAACTTCAACGTAATGGTCACATCGCTTTCGATGTTTAAGACCGGTGGATCCGGCTTATAAATCACTTTCCGCTGCTTGACTTCACCCTCAATCATATCCTCTCCGGTCTCTTTCGAGCCGCTGGTGCTTGATTTGCCATCCACCGTCTGCTCGACAATCTTGTACCGGATGGGTTCTTTCTGGCTCCTGATTTCTGATTTGATATCCGTTTGTTGACTGGATTCGGCGATCTTGCCCGGGATCAGATCATCTCTGCGTGATTCATGCTTCAACATTTCCGGATTGACTGAAAGTGAGGGTGCCGGCAATTTATCCGTCGCCAGCGGGACCTGATCGTCCGCCCGGCTTTCCGGAACATCAATTCTGGAAATCAGCGGGCGGCTGGCCGGGGGTTGTGCCGCCGGGGGGCCTGCTGAAACAGGGCTTTCCTTCAACTCCCCGGGCTGACCAACGTCAGACGTAATGCTGAGAGACGGTTTGGGGACCGGTTTGACAGGCGGTGGTTTTGGCTTTTCAGGCTCCGCCACGACCTTGACTTCCGTCACCGGTTTTCCGGCTTCTGAAGGCTTGGCCGTCTGTTTTTTGACCAGCAGGGGTTTTTCAGGTGGCTTTACCTTGATCGGTTCCGCTTTCCGGATGACAACCGGTTCAGGTTTGGGGGGGATAGGCTTTTTTTCCGGTTCCAGCAACTGCACTTCAAAAATAACCTCGGCCTTATCCGGTAGCCGGGCTTTCCACTGCAATTGGGATAGAACGATGGCGTGCAATACGATTGAGAAGAGTAAAACAGCAATAAATGAGTAGTGCTGGGGGTCGGCGTGTTTGATTTTTTTCAGCATCTTGCCAAAAGTCGTCAACGGACGGAACCTGACGGCTCCGTCCGCTCTACATCAGCAGAAGACTAAGAATCCTTTGCCGATTGATCGGCTTTTTCTTCGTCTTCCGGGGTTACTGCTGCCGGGGACGCGTCCGTCGGCGCGGTTTCTTCTGCAGGCGCTGTCTCAACAGCTACTGCATCCGTTTCGGCACTGTTTTCAGGTTGAGCCGTCTCTTCATCATCGTCCTCATCGGTGCTGATGATGATGCCCTGTTCCTGCAGATGCCGGTAATTTGCTTCTGAAAGACCGATAACACTTAATCCCAGCCTTCTTTCACTGACCTTGAGATTGATAATCTTTGCCTGAATCTCGCTTCCGAGGGGATAAAACTGTTTCAGACTTTTCTTACTGACCTCTTTGTCAATTTCACTGACGTGAATCAAGCCTTCAACACCCGGCCGGATTTCCAGGAATACACCAAAATCGGCCAGATGAACAATCTTGCCGGTGATGATATCCCCTTCGTTCAATTCTCCATCCAAGGTCTGCCAGGGATCTTCGGTCAGTTGTTTAATGCCCAGCGAAAGCCGCTGGTTGTCAACATCGATGTTGAGAATTTTAACATCGATTTCATCCCCTTTGTTATAGAATTCGTTCGGGTTGCGTTGACGCTGGCTCCAGGACATATCGGAAATGTGTACCAGACCGTCGATTCCCTCTTCCAGACCAACAAAAATACCAAAATCGGTGATGTTCCGGATCTTACCCCGGACAACCGAACCGGTCGGATTGGTTTCTGCAACCTCCTTCCATGGATTTGGCAGGGCCTCTTTCATTGAGAGCGAAATACGCCGCTGTTCGGTATCCAGTTCCTTGATGACTGCTGTAACCTGGTCTCCCAGAGAAACAACCGCTGAAGGTTGACGGATTTTCTTGGTCCAGGACATTTCGGAAACGTGAATCAAACCTTCCACACCCTCTTCAATCTCAATAAACGCACCGTAGTTGGTCAGGCTGACCACCTTCCCGACCACTTCCGTGGAGATGGGGTATTTGGCAGCAACACTGTCCCATGGGTTGGGGGTTTTCTGTTTGTAACCGAGGGAGACTTTTTCTTCCACCTCGTCAAATTTCAACACGATCACTTCGATTTCATCACCGATGCCGAACATCTCTGATGGATGGACAATCCGGCCCCAGGTCATGTCGGTAATATGCAGCAATCCATCAACGCCACCGAGATCAACGAAAATACCGTAATCGGTGATGTTCTTAACATGCCCTTTGATGATAGCCCCTTCCTGGAGCAATTCCAGAGTTTTTTCACGCTGCTCTTCCCGATCGATTTCCAGAATCGCCCGGCGTGACAATACAATATTCCCTCTTTTGGGATTATATTTCAGGACCTTGAAATCAAAACGCTCACCGATCAACTTGTCGAGATTCCGGACTGGTCGTAGATCAACCTGGGAACCTGGCAGAAATGCCTTGATGCCGATATCCACTGATAAACCACCCTTGATGCGGGCGCTGATTTGACCGGAAACGATGCCGTCTTCGCTGTAAACCTTGCCAACCTCTTCCCAGACTCGAAGTTTCTTGGCTTTTTCTTTGGAAACAACAACCTGACCGTTTTCATCCTCAAAACGTTCCAGATAAATTTCAGTTGTATCGCCAACCGCAACAGTGAGTGCGCCATCACCGTCAAAAAACTCCTGAGATGGAATCTGTCCCTCTGATTTGTATCCGAAATCGACGGTAACAAAATCTTTGGTGATGCGGGTCACCCTCCCTTCAACAATATTTAATTCGTTAATCTTCTCAAGGCTATCAGTGACGTGCTGCTCAAAATCAAACTCTTCGTCGATGAATTCAATCCGCGTGTCTGCCGGGTCAAAATTTGTTATTTCAGTCATGGAGTCATTCGTTTTTTAAAAGGTTAATAAAATGACAGTATAATATAGGTTAATGTTTATTTATGACTTGAATTTGCTGCAAAGTCAATCCAAAACTTGTCCCGGGTGCACCAAAAACAAGTGGGGTTGTGATCATAACCGCTTCAAGAGGTTATTTATTCAGAAAAACGCATGCATCCATGCCCGGAGCTCCTGGAAGCCATCCCTGGCTTCCAAGGTTTTCTGAACAAACAACTTCTTTCCGCTTACAGGTACCCACACATATTTGGCGCCCCCCGTCCCCCCGAGGGGATTTCCATCAGGTGGCGGAACTGCGCGCAGACGATTGAAAAAAACAGAATCCGACCCGGTTCCTGTCATTTATCCTGCATGAAGACCGAATCCACTCAGGAACCCGTTATTTTGATTGCCTCACAGATTGAATTGTTATAGTTTAAAAGCGACAACTGGCGCATTCCAACCAGATTATGTTTGTAATTTAAAACAGAGCAAGCCTGAAAACGCTGCCTCCCCATCAAAACCAACATGATATCGAGACACCCGAAGACGGCTCCCGTGATCATCGCTCTGTTTCTCCTTTTTTTTATGCTTACTGGATGTGGTCCCAGTCAGGAAGAACTGACTGTAGGAGCTCTGAAGCATTTTCACCGTGGTAATCAGCTCTATTCTGAGGACAGACCCCAGGCAGCCATCGCCGAATACAAGATGGCTATCGCCCAGGACAATCAGCAAGCCATTTTCTATTATAACCTCGGCAGGGCTTATTATCGACTGGTTCTGTATGAACAGTCTATTGAAGCCTACCAGGCGGCGATTGACAAGAATCCGGAGCTGGAGGAAGCCTGGTATAACCTCTCACTGGCACTGGACAAAGTCGGGGAGACCGATAAAGCATTTCTGGCCTATGAGAAATACCAGATGCTGAGTCGAGCTCGACAACAGGCCAAACCTGAACCGGACGCTCCCAAACCAGTCATTCTGAAGAAGCCAGGCAGTGCTGTGACGGGGAAACAAGAGTGAGACCATGTCACCGATATTTTAAACCAAATCATGTTGCACTATGAGTAGTCAACCACCCATTGTTCCTCTGGATCAGATACTGGCTCCCATCGGGGATCATCTGAAAAAAGTCGAGCAGCTGTTGCTCGAAAACATGAGATCCGAAATACCCCTCCTTTCCGAAGTCGGGCAGTATATTCTCAAGTCAGGTGGAAAACGCATTCGACCTGCCATGCTGCTGCTGGCTGCCGGATCAGTCGGAAAAATTACGGATGATGCCTGTGTTGCTGCGAATATTATTGAATACCTGCATACAGCGACCCTGCTCCACGATGATGTCGTGGACAACGCAGAGCTGAGACGCTCTCAAAAGTCTGCCCGCACTATCTGGGGTAATGAAGCCTCTGTCCTGGTGGGAGACTATCTGTTCGGTTACGCCTTTTACTATCTGGGAACCCTTAAAAACCTGCAGCTGGTGGAAATACTGTCAAAAACCGCCACATTGATGGCCCAGGGTGAGATCAAACAGCTGACCCGGAACAATCAAATGACAACAGAAGCCGAATATCTGGACATTATCTACTATAAAACCGCCAGTCTGATGGAGGCGGCCATGCAGATTGGATGTAT
Source organism: bacterium (assembly GCA_018830885.1). GTDB lineage: Bacteria > SAR324 > SAR324 > XYD2-FULL-50-16 > XYD2-FULL-50-16 > JAHJRI01. The sequence goes on from JAHJRI010000477.1 coordinate 14,924, forward strand.
TCTGGGCGGCGGCGGCGAAGCGGAACAGGCGTTACTGGGTCGGTGTGGCAAAAATATCGGAATGGCATTTCAGATGGTTGATGATGCCCTTGACTACGACACCAGCAACAGGGAACTGGGCAAAGAGCCGGGTGTGGATCTCAAGGAGAGAAAGATCACCCTGCCCCTGAGTCACCTGATGGAAACGGTATCCAAGGCGGAAAGAGCAGAAATCGACGCCATCCTGGCTGCTGATGAAATCACGGATGCGCACGTTGAACGGATTGGGCTTCTGATATCCCTTCACCAGTCTGATACTTATACCCTGGAGCAGGCTCAGGCATATATGTCGCGGGCAAAACAAGCCCTGGACGGGATTGCCGATAGCCGGTTTAAATCCAGCATTATCCAGTTATCTGATTTTATCGTTTTCAGAAAAATGTAGGTGCTACAGCTTGTGTTTCCTTATCCCTGCTGATCCTGTCGCGGGTGCACCAAAAACATGTGGGGTTGTGATCATAAGTGCTTCAAGAGGTTATTTATTCAGAAAAACGCATGCATCCATCCTTGGAGCTCCTGGAATCCATCCCTGGCTTCCAAGGTTTTCTGAACAAACAACCCCTTTCCGCTTAGAGGTA
>JAHJRI010000478.1 GCA_018830885.1 bacterium
GAGCAAAGCGAGTTTTGGGCTCTCAGCGAAGCAAGTTTTAGATCATCTTGAAACGGATCCGCAATTCAAACAGGTCCATGGCAGACACGGGATTTAAAGCTTAACTAAATGGCATTGACCTGTGCCTTGGTGATAAAATAACGATGGAGAGAACATATGGAAGTCGAAAAAATTGATCATATCCACATTTATGTCAAAGACCTGGAAAAAGCCCGGGATTTTTTTGCCCATATTTTAGGGTCAAAATTCAGTGAAATGATGGATGTCGAGGCCTATGATATTCAGTCCCTGGTTAATTCACTGGGAATTGAGCTGGTGGGCGCCCGGAGTAAAGGCGGGCCAATGGAGAAAATCATTGAAAAGACGGGGGAAGGATTGGCTGCGATTTCTCTGAAGGTCCCTGATATCGAAAAGGCAATTGCAGAGTTGAAAGCAAAAGGCTTGCGCATGACCGGGCGGGAGCAGTTCGGGAAGTTAAAGGAGGCCTGGTTTCATCCGGATGATGCCTTTGGCGTCATGATAGAACTATGTGAATATGAAGCCGGTCATTCCACGGAAAACACCCATCCCGCGGAAAAAGCCTTTAGAGACACAAGCTCGTGAGACAATCCCTCGGATTTCATTGAGATCGAACCGTAAAAACCCACCCCCGATGACAGATGGGGGTGAATACCAAAGGAATGGTTTTTCTGAAATAAATAAGGAGCCACATATGGATTTTACTTTGTCGAAAGAACATCAGATGATTCAGAAGGCTGTTCGAGAGTTTGCCCAAAAAGAATTAGAGCCAGTTGTTGACGAGTTTGAAGAGAAAGAGGCGTTTCCACTTGAAGTCTTTAAAAAAGCCGGGGACCTGGGATTTCTGGGGCCATTTTTCCCGGATGAATACGGTGGCGGGGACTCGGATCTGCTTACCAATGCGATTATCATCGAAGAACTGTCCAAGGTCAGTTGCAGCTTTGCTTTGTCAGTCGATGTCTCGATGATCTATTTTGGATACAACCTTTTAAAACAGGGGACAGCGGAGCAAAAGTGTAAATATCTGCCATCTTTGATTAATGGCGAAACCATCGGCTGTTTTTGCCTGACAGAACCCAATGCGGGTTCGGATGCCTTGTCGGTGCAGACGTCGGCAGTCATTGACGGCGATTTTTACATAATTAATGGCTCTAAGATTTTTATCACCAATGCGCCCATTGCGGATCATTTCATGGTTGTGACGCGAACAGGTGAAAGGCAGGGTATTCAGGGGGGGACGACATTCCTGCTGGATAAAAACACGCCCGGCATGGAGGTGGTCGAAATGCATGGAAAACTCGGATGCAAGAGCTCTCCGACGGGTGAAATCTATTTTGACAATGTCAGGGTCCACAAAAGTCAGATTCTGGGTGCTGAGTCAGGGAAAGGGTTTATCGGGATGATGAACTCTTTGGATATGGAAAGGGCCATGGCTCCGGCGCTGATTATCGGTATGGCCCAGGAGTGCCTGGACCGGTCACTTGCCTATGCAAAAAAAAGGGAACAGTTCGGGCACCCCATCTCAGAATATCAGTTGATTCAGGCCAAGCTTGCCGAGATGGCGATCGGCATAGAACTCGCCCGAACCTATATGTATCGTGTGATCTGGATGGTGGAACAGGGACTGGATGTCACGAAAGAGGCTGCGATTCTGAAATATTATTCCACCAAAGTAACCACCAGCATCGCACTTGAGGCGATCCAGATCCACGGTGGATATGGCTACATGAAAGAGTACCGTGTCGAACGGATCCTGAGGGACGCAAAACTGATGGAAATTGGCGGTGGCACCAATGAAATCCAATTGATGATCATTGCTAGGAATTTGTTAAAAAGCCGATCCTAGTATTTGCATAAGTCGCTGCAAACATTGTTTATCTTCAAATCATCAGGGTCTGTATGGAAGCATCTACCAGACGCTGCCCATGATTTGGGGCTTACCCGGTCTGCTGATCTTGGAACTTAAATGTGTATTATCTAGGGGTTGCGTTGTGTTCAACCAGGGCAAAAGAACAGAGGTAGTCGTTACCGAAGCGGAAGCTGCTGCCACGATAAAAGACAATATGACCATCGCCATTGGCGGGCTTCTGAGTTCCAGTCATCCGATGGCACTGATCAGGCAGATTATTCGAAACGGGATAAAGAACCTGACAGTTCTGGCTGGATCAGCGGGGTTGGAACTCGACCTGTTAATCGGCGCCGGTTGTGTTAAAAAAGTGGTCGTGGCATTGATGTCGGGTGAGGTGATTGTCACTGTTGGTCCCATGTTCAGAAAGGCGGCTGAAAGCGGGTTGCTGGAAATATGGGAAGGTGAGGAAAGCATCTATGCTGCCGGGCTTCAAGCCGCTGCGTTGGGCATTCCATTCATGCCTGTCAAGGCAGGCATCGGGACATCTCTTCCCGAGATTAATCCAGCTTTGAAGGAATTCAGGGATCCGATTACCAATGAAGCAATGCTGGCCGTTCCTGCACTTAAAGCCGATGTTGCCTTACTGCATGCCGCATGTGCCGATGTGTATGGAAATGTGCAGCATATCGGCACAGGTTTTGGAGATCGTGCACTCTATCGTGCTTCTGAAAGGGTGATTGTGCAGGTTGAAAAGATCATTCCCAATGAGGAGATCAGGAAAAACCCACAGGCGACATCCATCCCCGGGGCAGATATGGTCATTCGTGCTCCTTTCGGTGCTCATCCGGGCTCAAGCCCGGGGTTCTATCTGGAGGATTGTGAGCACATGAAGCTCTACGCCAATGCGGCAGGTCTCGCGATAAAAAAGGGTGATAGCGGATCCTTGGACAACTATATGCACGATTTTATTCTGGAGCCTGAAACCCATCTCGATTATCTTGAAAAAATCGGTGTTAGAACACTGTTATCACTGAATGAGTATTGAACGGATGGAAAAAGAATACGCGCTGGACTACAGCGTTAAAGAACTGATGGCGACATTCCTGTCCCGCGACCTTAAAGATGGCGAAACGGCTCACCTGGGTGCAAACCAGCCTATTCCAAGAGCAGCTGTTTTGCTCGCTCATTTATCTCATGGGCCGAATATGAGAATATCACAGTCTCTGACTGTTTCAAATCTGATTCATGAA
>JAHJRI010000479.1 GCA_018830885.1 bacterium
GATGATCTAAGGCTCATTCCGCTGAAACCCCAACTCGCTTCGCTCAGACAGGCGGGGTTTCTATCGCTCCATTTCACCAAGATCATCTAGAAACGCGTCTAATCAACTGAAACGGCTTCACACCAGTCGCTTTAGGGTGCTATTCTCATACAAACACCCATGACCGGCAGGCCACAACGAATTATCGGAATAAGCCCGCGATACAGGTCGGAACAGAGGGGACACCGATGATCATCTCCCCTCTGTTCCCTGTTTTGCGCTTCATCTACGATTTTGCGCTGCATCTAAGAATTCAACCATAAAAACAGTCATTTGATATTATTTATCACTTAATCCCACCAAATTGTCAGTTTTGTCCGTTATTGGTCTTCGGTCACAATTGTCACCACTGGTTTCAGTTTCAACTATCTGTAATTATTTATATTTAATGTGTGGCATAGTAATTGGAATAAAGGTTCGTATCGATTCAGTATATCGAAAGCGGTTCCTTTCAATTTCCGGCAGTTACCAGGTGCTGACGATTAAGATCAGAGACAGCAGGCACACAGCCGATTTTCAAATTCAATAACTGGAAATAGTGATGAAAAAGACTTTTATTCTGACAGCCATCCTTCTCGGATGTGCGGTGGTTCCGGCTTTCGGGCTGGAAGGAAAAATTGATGGAAAAGAGATTCCTGCCATAAACTATGCGCTGGATACGGTCTGGGTGATCCTGGCTGCTATCCTGGTTTTCTTCATGCAGGCCGGTTTTGCGCTGGTTGAGTCCGGTTTTACGCGGGCCAAGAACGCCGTAAACATCATGATGAAGAACATGATGGATCTCTCGGTTGGCGTGATCAGTTTCTGGCTGTTCGGTTTTGCCATCATGTTCGGAAACGGCAACAGCCTGATCGGACTTTCCGGATTCTTCGTCGATCCCTCCAAGGTAGATGCCTATTCCTCCCTGGCCTGGAGTTCGGTTCCGGTCATGGCCGCCTTCATTTTTCAGGCGGTGTTTGCTGCCACTTCCGCCACCATTATTTCCGGTGCGGTTGCAGAGCGAATTAAATTCAGCACCTACATGATGATTTCGGCTGCGGTGACCATTGTGATCTATCCCATTTCCGGACACTGGGGCTGGGGGGGTGGCTGGTTATCCGCCTTTGGTTTCACCGATTTTGCAGGTTCCACGATTGTGCATGGTGTGGGTGGATTTGCAGCGCTGGCCTGTGTCCTGATTCTGGGTCCCCGCAAGGGAAAATTCGGGAAAAACGGGGAAGCGATTCCCATTCCGGGTCACAACATTCCCCTGGCCACCCTGGGTGTGCTGATTCTCTGGATGGGATGGTACGGATTTAATCCGGGATCCACCATGGGAGCCGATGCCGGTGCCATCGGACATATCGCGGTCACCACGACCCTGTCTGCCGCTGCCGCTTCCCTGACCGCGTTTTTTGTTACCTACGCCCTCTACAAGAAGGCGGACGTGGGCATGACGCTCAATGGCGCCCTGGCCGGCCTGGTGGGGATAACCGCCGGCTGTGCCAATGTGTCGGCTGCCGGCTCCCTGGTGATCGGGATTATCAGCGGGATTGTGGTTGTTTTCTCTGTCCTGACCCTGGATAAAGCAAGGATTGACGATCCAGTGGGTGCCATCTCCGTGCATGGTGTCTGCGGTGTGATGGGAACGCTGCTGCTGGGGTTCCTGCACACGGAGAGCGGTGTTTTTTATGCGGCTACGACCGCCGACGGCATATCGTTTCTCGGTGTGCAGGCACTGGGCGTGGTCTCCATCGTCGGCTGGGCCTTTGTGAGCACATTTATCATCGTCAAGGTGATCGATATCCTTCTCGGTCTGCGGGTTGAAGAAGAAGAGGAATTCCAGGGACTGGATTACAGTGAACATGGTGCTTCCGCCTATGCTGATTTCAATATTCGACAATCCGGCGGTTTTTAACGGACGCAGATTCCCATTCTTCCCCGGGTCGGGGATAACCGCCGGGGAGCGATATTCTCCTACATCTCAACAAAAAAACAGACATGAAAAAAATTGAAGCGATCGTAAAGCCGTTCAAGCTGGATGCGATCAAGGATGCCCTGAGTCAAATGAATGTATTCGGGATGACAGTAGCGGAAGTCAAGGGTTTCGGACAGCAGAAGGGGCACACCGAGCTCTATCGGGGTGCCGAGTACCAGATCAGTTTTGTCCCCAAGGTCAGGATCGAAATCGTTGTGGATGATGAGAATGTGGACAGCATCGTGGCGATGATCATCCAGGAAGCCAAGACAGGCAAAGTGGGCGACGGGAAGATATTCATCTCCCCCATCGATGATGTCATCCGGATTCGCACCGGAGAACGCGGTGCGACAGCGATCTGACCGTTACCGGCTGAACAGCGGCAGTTTGCGGACAGCAATATTGTATTTCTTGATGCGGTACCGCAGCTGTCGGACACTGATTCCCAGGTTTTCAGCCGCCTTTACCTGGACCCCGCCCGCTGCAGCGAGGGCCTCATCGATGGCCAGCATCTCCTCTTCCTCCAGGCTGCTCTGACTGAAGGATCCAACCGGCCGTCTTTCCGCCGGTGGGGTTCCCGGGGAAGCACTTATCCGGGCCCGCATCCTGGCGGAATCTCCCGAGAGTCCCCTGAAGTTCAGGAAGTTGTCCTGCTCCATCAGGAAGGCGGAGTGAACCGCGTTCTCCAGCTCCCGGACATTCCCCGGCCAGTTCAATCCCTGGAGGAGGGTCATATCCGCAGGCCGGATGGCGACCGTTTTCTGATCCTGCTGATTCAGTTTCTCAAGAAAATAGTTGACCAGCAGCGGAATATCCGCCCGTCTTTCCCGCAGGGGGGGGACTTCAAGCTTGATGACATTGAGCCGGTAATAGAGGTCCTCCCTGAAGCGGTGATCTGCCACGGCTTTTTCGAGGTTGAGATTGGTGGCGCAGACAATCCTCACATCCACGAAGATGGTCTGGCTGCCGCCCAGTCTTTCAAATTCTCCCTCCTGGAGCACCCTGAGGATTTTTGTCTGGAAATTGAGGGTCGTATCCCCGATCTCATCGAGGAACAACGTACCGCCATCCGCCAGCTCGAACCGGCCCTTTCGGGCAAACATCGCCCCGGTAAAGGCGCCTTTTTCATGACCGAACAGCTCGCTTTCCAGGAGACTGTCCGTCAAAGCCGCACAATTGACCCCGACAAACGGGGCCTTGCGGTGAAACCCGCTATTGTGGATGGCACGGGCCAACAGCTCCTTGCCGGTGCCACTTTCACCGTAAATCATGACACTGGCCTTGCTGGAGGAAATTTTATGCACCGTCTCCGCCAGTTTTTTCATGGATTCACTGCAGCCGATAATATCATCGATAATACGAGGCGGACCATGGACTTCCTGTTCGGAATCATAGATTTTCGAAACCGGAAACCCTCTGGCGATCATGGCCATAGCGATCATGTCTGCCACCGAGCGGATAATTTTGAAAATCGCATCCTGGTGTTCAGCACTCATAACCATGATGCTCAGGATGCCCATGGGCAACCCCTGGCGCTGGAAGATCAACGGCTGGATGATTTTAACCACGTAGGTGCGTTGCAGCTCCTCCGCACAGGGGAGTTTCAGCTCGTCGGGTTCTCCGGGGTAGAGGATCATCCCCTGAAAATATCTGAGTGAAGATGCCCGCTGGTCTTCGGCGTTTTTAAGGTTCCAGAGGTTTTTCTCATCTTCTGAGATTTCCGGTGCCAGGTCGATGAAATAGTGGTTGACCACGTGATCATTGATCAGCAGGCATGGATTCCGAACCGGCAGATAGTCCTTCAACATAATGAGAATCATGTTCAGATTCCGCATCAGATCCCCCGAAGCGTTCAGGACGCGGGAAATTTGATTCATCAGGGTCAGGACCTGAATTTTGTCTGATTTGTCTGTTTTTTCCACAGCTGTAAAGGGTCAAAGGGGGTTCGTTCGGTGCGGGTCAGGTTCATCAGCAATCATTGATCGGTTTCAACCAAACAACTCTGCAAGGGGGGGGCCAGACTGCTTTATTAAAATATTACAATATATTATCGTATTTATTGGTTTCCAGGGGCCGGTTTTTTCATAAAAACCGTCAAAAATGACAATCTGCGATCGTCTTACACCTTTAAATATCCATATAACCAGATAGTTAAAAAAATGTTCCCCTGACAAAAATGACAAAACCGTCCATACCGCCATACAGCGTTTGGCCAACCGCTGCTGTCGACAGACGTGGCTGCCACCCGCCTGACCGAATCCGGGGGGTGGCAGGAAAAAAGCACCGGGGGGTCTTTCATTTTGTGGTGGTGATGGCTATAATTGTGAAGCCCCGTTTGCAGAACCGGTACTCCTGACCTCGAAAAGCGGACCCCTATGCGAATCAATATACGCTCAAAATTGATCATCGGTTATATCACCCTCCTTTTCTCCGTTGTTGTTGCGGCATCATACGGGTACTACTCGATCAGCCGGGTGATCAAACGCAAAGCGCAGATCCAGTTCTTTACCGACAACCTGATTCTATCCAACCGTATCTTCAAACGCATGACCGAGGCTACCAACGCCCTGAACAAGTTCCTGCTGAACTATGACCGGGATTTTGTCATCAAGGTCAACGAGAACCTGCGGTTGCTGACGATTGAGTCTGAGCGGCTGAGAGAGCTGTCCGGCCGCACCGGTGACCCCGACCAGATTGAGATCGCCGCCGCCATCCGGGAGTCGGCCAAGGTCTATCGGGAGACATTCCGGTATATCGTGGAGTCCATCCTCCGACGGGGCATCGACGCCGATTCGGGCTTGAGGGGCCGGCTGAAACTACTGCGGGAAAAGCTCAACCAGGAGCTGCCCCGGGACCTGATCCTCAACATGAGAATTCTGGAGATGCAGAACCAGACCAACTACCTCAATGCCAAACCGTCCCTTAAATCGGAAGACCTGCTGGAGTTCATCACCGATCATATCCCCCTGGTCGAGAGCCCGTTAACGCTTTCTCGCCTCATCGCCTACAAGGTCTCGTTCAACCGCCTCTTCTTCGAGGACATGAACATCCGGGACCTGATCAGCCTGATGCGGTTGAATATCGAAATGATCGAACTGTTCGTGACCGAAAATGTGTCCGAGGCCGAGTCGGAACTGGAAGCGCAGTTTGTCCTGACCGGGGAGCTGGAGCAGCGTCAGAAAGTCCTGAGCCTGCTGGTGACCATCATTACGATTTCTGCAGGGCTGCTGGCCATCATCGTGTTCGGGACCAAACCCCTGGCCCTGGCCCGTCTGAACCAGGAAAAAGCGGCTATCCTGGAAGCCATCCGCGACGGGCTGGTGGCCGTGAACCGGGATGCCAAGGTAACCCTGATCAACCAGCGGGCCAAGGATCTGCTGGGCCTGAAGCAGGATTTTATCGGCAGGCATATCCTGGAGCTGTTTCCCAATTCCCGGCTGCCTGCCGTGATGAAAAGCGGGATTGCAGAGTACGATCAGGAGCAGCAGAGAAGCAAGCTCACGGTTCTGACCACGCGCATTCCCGTTTTCTACCAGGACAAAATCATCGGGGCCATTGTCTGTTTCAGGAAAAAGGAGGAGCTCTCCCGCCTGGCTGGCAAGCTGACCCAGGTCAACGCCTATATCGACGGTTTGAGAGCCAACAACCACGAATTCAAGAACAAGCTGCAGACGATCCAGGGGATGATTCAGCTGGGCAAGATTCCGGAGGTTCTGGCCTTTATTCAATCGGTTCAGGCATCACACCAGCAGCAGATTTCGCTGTTTGTCGATCACATCAAGGATCCGGCCATTTCAGCCATCCTGCTGGGAAAGTACAACCGCGCCCACGAGCTGGGCATATCGATGTTCCTGGATGAGGCGTCCCATCTGGGTCCGCTGCCTGAGGCGCTGGATCAAAACGGGCTGGTCAGCATCCTGGGCAACCTGATAGAAAACGCCATCGATGCGGTCCGGCACCTGCGGCACATGAAGCGGTTCATCCGCATCAACATCCGGGAAGTCCCGGATGCCATCTATTTTTCGGTGACCGACAACGGGGACGGGATCGATCCCGCGATTGCGGGCAAAATTTTTCAGCAGGGATTTACCACCAAGCAGATCCCCGACGCAAACAGCCCGGAGAACCCGGGTGGACCGGGGGAAAAACACATCGGCATGGGATTGTACATCACCCAGAACCATGTTATCAGTATGGGTGGCAGCATTCAGTTCAAGTCCAGCCGGCAGACCACATTTGAGGTGTCCATCCCGAAATACCAGTCCTGACAGGCAGGTATATCTGGAAGGGGCTGGCCGGAAAACAGGGGACACCTATGATCAAGTCCCCCCATTTTCCTGGAATGATATCGCGGTGTTGACCCGCGACTGATATGAACCCCTTTCAGTTGGGAGACTTATTTCAAGATGATCTAAGGCTCATGTCGCTGAAACCCCAACTCGCTTCGCTCAAACAGGCGGGGTTTCTATCACTCCATTTCACCAAGATCATCTAGAAACGCGTCTAATCAACTGAAACAGCTTCACACCAGTCGCTTTAGAGTGCCTTTCTCATAAAAAATATCATGCCCTGTAGGGCACAACGAAGCTTGAGAATGATATCGCGGTGTTGACCCGCGTCTGAAATGAACCCGGGTAAAGCGGATCACCGATTTAAAAACCATTGACCAACAGAGACAACCGCCTATGAACGACTATGAGGTATTGATTGCAGAAGACGATTTCCGGGTCGCCAATATCTGGCAGGAATTCACCGCATCGATTCCCGGTTTTCACATTGCCGGAGAGACCCGGACGGGAGAAGAGGCCCTCCAGCTCATGCTCCAGAAAAAGATCGACCTGCTGATCATGGATGTTTATATGCCCGATCTGGACGGACTTCAGCTCCTCTATGAAATCCGCAAACAATCCATGCCCGTTGATGTGGTGGTCATCACCGCTGCCAAGGAGACAGAAGTCATCCTGCGCATGCTGCGTATGGGGGTGCTGGACTATATCATCAAGCCCTGCGGTTTTGAGCGGTTTCAGCTTTCGCTTAATCATTTCAAACGATTTCGTGAAAAACTGGGTAAAGCGGAACTGGAGCAGAAAGAGCTGGACCAGATTCTGCGGCCGGGAGATCCCGGCACCGGCAGGGACCACCGGAAACTGCCCAAAGGGCTCCAGGATCTGACCTTGAAACGGATTCTCAACTGTTTTGAACAGAACCCCATCTCCCAGAGTGCAGATGAAATTTCAAAACTGACCGGACTCTCCCCTGCAACCGTGCAGCGCTATTTGAAACACCTGGATCGGATCGACCGAATTAAAAAGGAGCTGGTATACGGTTCCCAGGGCCGACCGGAGCACAAATATTCCAAGAAGGAGGGAACTGACGCGGCGCTTCATGAGATTTAAAAGAAAAAAGAGTTAAATGATTTTTATTAGGTTTAAGTTATCAAAAAAAAAAAAGAGCAAAACCTTGACGAGGAGGTAAAGGGTTCCTGTATGATGGACCGGTAAAGTTGGTATTTCACCCCGGCAGTCTTCATTGGGACTTGTCAGCGCTTGTAGAGGTGATTTTTTCTGATAAACATCTTATAAACACATGTTCAGGAGTGAATTATGAAGCGATTTTCAAAGAGCATCATAGCCATTGCGGTACTCATGATGGCCATCACGCCCGTTACTTTTGCCAAGGACTTCCTGAAGTTTTCCGGTGGTCCCAGTGGTGGAACCTACCAGTATTTTTCAAACGGTATGGCGATCTATCTGTCCAAGCACATTCCCGACCTGAAGGTATCCAACCAGGCCTCCCGGGGAAGTGTTGAAAACATCCGCAAGGTGAACACCAAGCGGGCGGATTACGGCATCGCCTACTCCGGTGACCTTTATCTGGCCCGCAATGCCAGGCTGGCCGGCGACACAAACAAGTATATGAATGTCCGGGTTGTTTCCTTTCTGTATAAGGCGCCGGCCCAGCTGGCTGTGCTGAAGAAGGGCGGTATCACCACGGTTGAGCAGTTAAAGGGGAAAAAGGTCGCGCTGGGCGGACCGGGTTCCGGAGCTGCTGCTTCTGCTGAGAGGTTCCTGAGACTGGTGGACCTGTGGGACAATATCGATCGTCAGTTCCTGGGCTATTCAAAGGCCGCCTCCGCCATGAAGGATGGTCATATCGACGCCATGTGGATCCTGGCCGGCTACCCGACCCGGGCGCTGATCGAACTGGCTGCAACCCAGGATATTGAGCTCCTGGATGTTTACAATCCTGCCGTGAAAGCCGGCCTGGCAGAGAAGCTGCCCTTTTACCAGCAGCTGTTTATTCCAGCCAACACCTATGAAGGCGTCGCCCATCAAACACCATCCTTTTTTGACTCCGCACTCTGGATTGTCAATAAAAATGTGAGCGACGAACTGGTCTACCAGTCCCTCAAAACGATGTACACCCCAGCGGGGCTCAAGTACCTGGTGAACGTGAAATCAACGGCCAAGCAGATGTCGATCTCCGCAGGTGTCACCGGTGTTGTGACACCGCTGCACAAGGGTGCCGAGCGTTTCTGGAAGGAAAATGGTCTGAATATCATTCCCGCCGCCGCTGCCGACTAGAGACCTGTCTTGCGTGAATTGCCAGTCGGCGCCGCTGAGATCCGGGGGACCGTTACCACGAGCCTGTCCCCGGGTTTCAGCCTGACGTATTCCAGCCTGTCAGCAGTGATGTGACTCCGTTCTGCTGATCCGCGGTGTTTGGTTTTTTCTTATTATGTTAGTCATTCCCCCCTAGAGGTTGTATGTCCGAGTTAAAGCTTTCAGAAGATATTCCACTGGATGAGAAGGTCGAAGCCCTGTTGGAAAAGGAATCCAAATCCCACCGGGATTTGAATCGTTTCTGGACCTGGGTCACGTCGTTGATTGGCGTGGGCCTGGTTCTGTTCTATTTTTTCAGTGCGGGGCTGAGACCCGCCGGACCGCAATACCACAGGGGGATTTACGTCCTGGTGACCTTTGTCCTGATCTTTATCATGTACCCGCTGAGTGGTAAGTCGAAGCATTCCACGAAACCGTCCATCCTGGACCTGGTTTTCGTGGTGGCGTCCCTGGGCAGTTGTATTTACTGGATCAGCCAGTTCGCGGTGCTGAATGAACGGATGGGGGCCGAGAACGATATGGATTACTTTGTGGGTCTGATCGGGATCATCGTTTCCATGGAGGCGGCCCGCCGGATCCTGGGGTGGTCGATGACCATCATCGGCGCTGCGATGCTGCTCTATGCCTATTTCGGGGAGTACATGCCCGGACTGATCCAGCACGGGGGGTTCAGTGTCAAGGAGATCGTGGTCGAGCTCTTCATCTCCACCAACGGTGTTTTCGGCATCATGGCCAACGTCCTGGCCACTTACGTGATCCTGTTCATCTTTTTCGGTGCCTTTCTGCAGAAATCCGGTGCCGGCCAGTTTTTCCTGGACCTGCCGCTCTCCCTGGCCGGAAAATCCACGGGCGGACCGGCCAAGGTGGCGGTCATGGCCTCGGCCCTGTTCGGGTCCATCTCGGGCAGCGCCATCGCCAACACGGTCTCCACCGGAACCTTTACCATTCCCCTGATGAAAAAGGCCGGCTTCCGGCCCCATGTGGCAGGTGCCATTGAGCCCGCAGCTTCCATCGGGGGCATGTTTCTACCACCGGTCATGGGGGCGGGGGGGTTCATCATGGCAGAGATCCTGGAAATGCCCTACTCCTATATCATGGGGGTCGCGATTTTCCCGGCCCTGGCCTATTTCTTCGCGGTCTTCATGATGATCCATTTTGAAGCCAAGAAGTTCGGGTTGAAGGGGATCCCCGGGATGGAGATTCCCAAGACGCGGGAGGTGTTAAAGGAGGGCTGGTACAAGAGCCTGCCGCTGATTATCATCACGGTGCTGATGATCATGGGACGATCCCC
>JAHJRI010000480.1 GCA_018830885.1 bacterium
CCTGTTGATACCCATTACGTATACATGGTCCCCTCTCTTCTCTATAGCCATGCTGGTCGGTTGCTGGAAAGGCAGCGTTTATGGGGGATCCATCTCCGCCATCCTGTTAAATGCGCCGGGGACACCTGAAGCGGCAGCAACCGCCATGGACGGATACCCGCTGACATTGCAGGGGAAATCAGGCAAGGCGCTGAAAATGGCACTCTACGCCTCTGTGATCGGGGCGCTTTTCAGTGATACCCTGCTCATGATCGCTTCTCCACCGATCGCTGCGCTGGCTCTGCTGTTCGGTCCTGCGGAGCTGGCCATGCTGATCCTGTTTGCACTTGTGGTTGTGGCAGGAACCGGCAGCCGGTCGCAGATCAAAGGATTGATATCAACAGCGCTGGGGGTTTTGCTGGCTACCGTGGGTCTTGATCCCATTACCACACAGCGTCGTTTTACTTTTGGTTCAGTTGATCTGGACTCCGGGATAGGCCTCCTGGCAATGCTGATCGGGATACTCGTCATGAGCGAGGTACTGATTCAAATTGAAGAGGGCTGGAGCAACGTCCGGATGGGTCAGTTGAAAAAATCAGAAGATCCCAACGACAGCAGAGTGACCTGGCTGGAACTGAAAAGCAGTCTGGGAACCATTCTCAGATCGAGCCTGCTCGGCTCTTTCTGCGGTGCACTGCCCGGTGTTGGCAGTATCACAGCCTCTTTTATGGGATATGACCAGGCCAGGAAGTTGTCCAAAAATCCTGAACGGTTCGGTCAAGGAGAGCTGCTGGGGATTGCAGCCCCTGAGGCGGCCAATAATGCGGTGTGTGGTGCAGGATTGATTCCGCTGATAACCCTTGGGATCCCGGGCGCTTTGACAGCCGCCGTGATTATGGGGGCCTTTATGATTCACGGTCTTGCCCCGGGGCCGATGTTGATGCAGGAGCATCCTGAAACAATCTACGGGCTTTTCATGCTGCTGATACTGTCAGATGTATTCATGCTGATCGTACCGCTCCCTTTGATCAGAGCCGCGCAGTGGGTTGTGACGGTTCCCCGTTCCTACCTGTTTCCCGTTATTCTCGTACTATGCAGTATTGGCGCATACGGAACCCATCAGAATATATTTGATGTAAAGGTCATGGTATTTTTTGGTATTCTTGGGTATTTTCTGAAGAAATGGGGACTGAGCCCGGCCTCATTGCTGATCGCATTTATTCTGGGACCCATGGCAGAAGTGTATCTTCGTCAGGCGTTGATGATATCAGGCGGAAATCCGACTATTTTTGTGACCAAACCAATCGCGTTGCTCTTTCTCGTATTGACGGTGTTTGTGATCATCAGGAGCTTTTTTCGACGCAACCCTGACAAGCGGAATCAGGATCAACCGGTTTGATTAACCACCCCAACGCACGTTCCGGGGTGTCACTCTTTTTCCCGGACATCCATCCGGAATGAACGAACGTCGCCCGTGAGAAGCGACGTATTAAACACCAGGTGAGAGCATTGCACATGATTATTCAACGTACCAACTCCGAAATTAATTTGACATCAGGGGTGTTGACATCAGAACCTGATTTTTCTTTTTGTATCGTTTCAGACGGGCATGTGAACCCGGAAGAGGATGTGTCCTCAAGTCCCTGGAACAGCAACCGCATGGCCAACGGACGTAACCGGTATGTTGTCCATATGCTGAACCAGATAAAGCCTGATTTTGTCATTCATCTGGGGGATTTAATTCATCCGGTCCCATCCCTTCCATCCTATGCGACTGCTGCCCGGCTGTTTCACGAGATTTTCAAACCTCTGAACTGCCCGCTGCACCTGTTGCCCGGAAATCATGATATCGGTGACAAGCCCAGCTCCTGGACCCCCGCCGAGATCGTCAATGACCCGTTCATGCGGCAGTTTGAAACCCATTTTGGCAGTACTTATTCATCATTTGATTTCGATGACTGCCATTTTGTGCTGCTGAACAGTCAACTGTTGAACTCGGGGCTGCAAGCGGAAAAAGACCAGGCAGTCTGGCTCGCTGGCGATCTTGAGCAGAACAGGAGCAAGCGCATCTTCATGTTCTGCCACTACCCCCCCTTCATTACCAGTCCGGATGAACCGGAACACTATGATAACCTGAGTGAGCCTGGACGGTCCTGGCTCATGGAACTGATTGATCGGTACCGGGTAAAGGCTCTGTTTTCTGGTCACGTCCATAACTATTTCTATAATCGCAGCAATGACACCGATTTTTTTGTTCTTCCCTCCATCACTTTTTTCAGACACGACTACAGCGAACTATTCAAAGTCGGGCCTGCCGAAGAATTCGGCAGAAACGATCTCGGGAGGTTTGGGATTTTCTGGGTTAAAATCTATAAAACCCATCATGCTGTTCACTGTCTGAGAACAGAAGGATCGACAATCGATGCAAACGCCTCGGAACCGCTTCCAGAAATCCAGACCCATGGATTTCACCCTCGCGAAATTTCCTGGTCCGGTCTGGGGATCGACATGCGATACCCCTGGGCGGAAATCATCGAAATGCCTTATAGCGGCGGGCTGGATGAGTTTTACAGGAAAAAGGCACGCAATGATCATCCCTTGTGTGCCATGTGGGAAATGGGGGTGAAAAAGCTGCGGCTTCCCATTCATGACCTTCTGGATCCCCAGGTCAGAGACCGCGTGTCAGCACTGAAGCAGATGGGTCATACATTCTGTCTTTTCATGTATGACATCCCTTCACCCCGGATGATTGACATTCTGAAACAACATGCTGACTTGATTGAATCTCTCGAAATCATTATCCCCTGGAAAAATCCAGAAACGTTCCTCAGCCTGTTGAAAGCAATCAGAGATAAAGTGGGCTTGCCCATCATCCTGTCAAAGCTTCAATCATCGGCAGACGCTGAAAAGGAAGGGGGTCGGTTCAAGCATTTCATCAAACATGGCTTTCAACCATCAGAAACAGGTGCCATCCGGGAATATCTCAGCCTGAAAGGTGCCACTGAAGCAATCGATGGGTTTGTCTTTCGAATAGGCCGTTTATCGGATCCGCTGACTGAAATTCATCGGCTGTCAAAAGAGATGACAACACTGGGGAAAAAGACACAATTTCTGGTTACTCTGGCCAAAGAGAATCCGGCACTTTGTGAAGAAGATGACCACACGATTGCAGATCGTGTCGCCGAAGCGTCCACTGTTGCG
Organism: bacterium; assembly: GCA_018830885.1. Taxonomy (GTDB): domain Bacteria; phylum SAR324; class SAR324; order XYD2-FULL-50-16; family XYD2-FULL-50-16; genus JAHJRI01. The sequence goes on from JAHJRI010000480.1 coordinate 3,181, forward strand.
TTTACGCTCCCGGATACATCCATCTTTATTGATACCTTCATCGATATGGATCGAGGCTATTTCCCCCGACACGGATTGGTGGACAGGCGATCAAACCCCCGCAGGGCGGCGCATGTGTACCGTCAGTTGAATACGATTCTGGGTCCCCACTCGGAAAATCTGAACATCGAAGGGATCGAAACGGTTGACAACGGAAAATGCATTTCCCTGAAATCTCCCGGTTTCGCCTGGATTCTGATCCTGCCTGAAACTGAAATGGATCTGAGCCACCAGGAAATACAAGCGCTGAATGACCATTCGGATTCATCGCCAGGGACTCTGGTTAATCTTGTATCCGGAGCAAGGTCCGGTGTTCAACTCGACGACAGCAGTCAAGACCCGCTCAATTCGGAAAAAAAACATCATGAATGCATCATTGCCGATCCAAGCCTGCTTTGCTTTGTAGACTGAGTGACTGTCAAAGAGCTGTTTCAATTGCTTGGAGCAGTTTCTGAGATGATCTTTGTATGAAAATGACTCACCACAGAGACACAGAGATCACGGAGGAAAACAAGCTGCGCTGAGTGACGGTCATAGAGCTGTTTCAATTGCTTGGAGCAGTTTCTGAGATGATCTTGACAAAGCGAAGCGTCCGAGACCCCAACTGTTTGAGCAAAGCGAGTTTTGGGGTGAGAAGCGAAACTTGCAGCTTCGAAGA
>JAHJRI010000481.1 GCA_018830885.1 bacterium
AAATCCGGCCCTTTCAGGGAATGATGGCTTATAGGGTCTGCCAATAATTGTAAATCTCTTTGTATTGTTTGACCTTTTACCCCTTACCTTGGCAACAAGGGCCACTGTTGGCAGGGGCTAAGCTCAGGAGTTCTGAACTTATTGTCTGACAACGAATAATGCGTGTGAACCATCGTACTTTCATCCTTCAAACTGGCATACCTGCCAGATACACGATCGAGTTCAAAAGAAGTATGTAACCCCAATAGACTTGCAATCGGTTTCCACTTTAGAATGTGCGCGTCGATATTTAACTGATCACCTGCAATCGAGAATACTTTTTCGCTTTTGTCTGGCATTATGAATGTGGCAGTGAACTCCTGCCTACCCGTAGGTATAATTTTTACAGTAGCTGCTAAATCTTCTCTCGTTAAAGCCTGATACCCCTGGATGGAAATGCTTAGGGTTCCAAAAAGGGCAGCGAGAGAAAGCATCAGTAGGGTAGCTAAAAAGTTCCTTCCCATGGCAAAAAGCTTTTTCCTTTTGGTGCTGGAAACGGCAAGTACAAGAAAAAACAACCCGATAAGCGCAAAAAGGGTTGTCAGGGCAACCAGGTAATAGGATAGGTCCATTTATGTTCTGCCTGTTTTAAATATCACACCCAGATTAATAATATTTGAAGTTGTGGCAACAAACAAACACCGCACCAGGTCAGGTACTGCCTGTTTGAGTCAAACCGTTCCAGCTAATCGGGACAGGGGAACACCTCGCGATGCGCCTCCTCCCATACCAGGGCGGGTCGGTTGATTCAGTCAGACTGTGAGACACTGAACCGGAGTCTCTTTTTCTGTTCACAGAAGCCCTACTCCTCATCACTCACTCCCATAAGGGAACCGTTCGGGCCTTCCTTTCCTGACTTTACGGCTCGGCCCATCTGTTTACGCAACCTTTCCGACTCAGCGTACCTCACCAGCTCTGCCTTTCACCATGGTACTATGACTTCTGCATACCGGTCAAAGGGGATTGTTCCCCGGAAAGTTCCAATCAGACCGGGACAATATGCAGATCTCCCATAGTATCATCATAGACCCCTGCCTGATATTTCTTTGTGCGTCCGGATGGATGGACAGCAAGATGACTCCACATAATTAAACCAACCTCACCCCGGGAAAGACGATGAAGCCTGTTTTGGACGCCGCTAAGACTCACGCCAGTGCCGAACACCTGCGTTACCCGCCAACCCATCCGCGCGTTAGCTTTGCTTCCTGGGAACAAATACCCGGTTGCCGATTACAAATAAAACAGGAATTGATCCAAGAATTCCAATAGTAACCATAGGGCCAATATAATAGAACCTGTTTAGATCAATATAGGCATCAATAACAGCATGGTATAATAAACCGGCAGTAACAGGCAGATTGAAGAACAAAGCGGTTGCCAATCCGGGAGCATATTTTTTTAATGCAATTGTTGCAATAAGATGAGGAAAGACCACATTCAACAACATTGCGAGAGCATATCCTGCAACCAGATATGCGCCGATGCTCTGTTTTTCTCCGACTGATGCTAAAATAGCAAAAATATAAGCCAGTATGGTCAGGGTCAAAACCGCGAATCTAAACACTGCAGGTTCTACCGGATGATGCCAGCGCCCCGCTGATTTCGACCACTTAGGTAACCAAATAGCTTCTTCAAGATTATGAACGGTGATTGAAATGGCAAATAGCCAGCTGAGAACAACAAAATTTATCTGAATCATTTTAGTATGTTATATTTTTCACGATCTCAAGCCAACGTCTGGATCACCCGCTGTGCGAGCGCAGCGAGTGAAGTCGGGTGTCATTTACTGTCAAGGAATAATGTATCTGGCCATCTCTGGTGCAACAGCAATCAGCTTTTTTGCTTCATCTGAATCTGGATTGATTAATGTGAAGTCCGAAAATTCAAAGCCCGGAGCTACTGAACACCCGACAAGAACCGTGTCAGATAATGGTGTTGCAGCTTGCCAGGTACCTCCGGATATCACATGGCAGAAACAATTTTCTTTTGCTGACAGGATGATGCATTCAGGAGGATTGTGTGTACCATCCCAAGTGTACAAACAGAGCCCAGACCCTTGATATAGATTCCAGACTTCGTCCCACGTCACACGATGAAAGCGACTGACTTCACCCGGGTTCAATGAAAAATAGATATGAGTCATGGCAGACCTGGTGGTTCCAGACGCTGTTGATACGATTTTGGAGGATCTAAATACCTCCTGATATCGGCCACCCTCTGGATGTTCCTTAAGATCAACCGGCTTCATATTTTTCACTTATTTAAATTCCTTAACACCAAATTGAACTGCGGCTACACTATGGATTGTGTAAAGATAGATTGTGCCAAAAACGATGGACTGACAGCCACCAAGGACATTATGCCATCAGCACCAGTTATTAGTATGAGAATAGCACCCTAAAGCGACTGGTGTGAAGCCGTTTCAGTTGATTCTACGCGTTTCTAGATGATCTTGCCGAAATGGAGCGATAGAAACCCCGCCTGTCTGAGCAAAGCGAGTTGGGGTTTCAGCGACATGAGCCTTAGATCAACTTGAAACAAGTCTCCCAACTGAAAGGGGTTCATATCAGTCGTGGGTCAAAACCGCGATACCATTCTCATGTTTCGTTGTGCCCTGCTGGTCATGGGTGTTTGTATGACGTTAACCGTTCATATCTGCATATCTATCCCACAAAAAATCTGAGTTTTCTAAATCTCCTGACCGGTAGATATTCATGAGAGCAACCCATGAACGATCACCGCAGTCATCATTAAAGTCTTTTCCGATCTTTCTGAACAAGAATGTAACATCGGGATATGAGGCAAATCGAATAGGAATATTTTTCGGAGGAATAACAGAACCCGGCATAAATCCGTCGGGCATTTGAACCCAATCACTTTTGGAAGTGTTTATGGCTATCCATTTCGAGTCAATCTTCACCATGACGAATTGGTGGCCATTTATTGTCAACTCCTTATCTCGCTCATCCAATGCCCGATTATAGGTATCGGACTTGCTGGAAATAGCATACCGGACGTCTTCTGATTTATTAACCAAATGAAGCGCTTTTACTATTGCGATAAATGATCTGGCATAATGTGAACATCCAAAAGCTGCTTTTGTTTTGATAATGTCATCTGCGGAAGGACCAAAGAAGACGTCTGCCGGATTCGATTGCATAAATTTGGAACGCCAATTTTTTAGAATCTGTTTTTGTTCAGATGAAAGATTTAAGGTGTAAAAAAATCCAAGTCTAAGAACTTCCAATTTATCATAAATGATGAACTTGCTGGGTTCCATGGCATTTGTATGAACACCAAGCTTAGAATCTGTTATAATTTCTGATACCTTCAACAGTTGAGATAGTGTGTCTTTTTTACTATATGATTCAAGAACAGGTTTTACTACATTTAACGCATACGCTTCAATTGCGGGTGTTACTGCAATTAGCGACTCCCGACCTTCAGAAAACGCTGGTGATGAAATAAAGCAGAAAAGAGGAATCAGTACTAGTATATATCTATAGCGCTCAGCTAAATTAGACCACATTTGCTCACATAAATCAGACCACCCGACATCCTGAACAATCATTTCGATTGAAAGCTCCCCAACGTTCCTGCCTATTACTTCCAGCCACATAATATCC
>JAHJRI010000482.1 GCA_018830885.1 bacterium
CAGCAATGTCAACAACGGAGTCACCGATGGTCTGTCCCCGGGAACGTCGACCATTACAGCCAACAGCGGTGGAACGACCGATACGGTCTCCCTGACCGTCAGTTCCGCAACGCTGAGTTCCATTGAGATTTATCCGCCGACCCTCACCATGGTCAGCGGGTCCAGCCAGAAATTTGCTGCCACCGGTATCTATTCAGACAATACAACCATCGATCTCACCAACCAGGTCACCTGGAGCGCCTCTGACACCGGCTTGCTCAGTGTGGACAACACCTATCGAAACAGGGGACGGGCAACCGCACTCCGGAGCGGAACCGCCTATCTCAGTGCCAGCCTGCCGGGCAGCAGCATCGGGGCCAGTGCCGTGTTGACCATCATGGACCTGACCCTCTCATCCATTGAAGTCACCCCAAAGAACCCGACGCTGCCGGCCAATCTCGATCTGCAATTCAAAGCCACCGGTGTTTTCAGTAACGGCTCCAAGCAGGACCTGACCGATTCCGTGGTCTGGAGTTCTTCAGCCGCCGGTATCCTGAAGCTCAACAATGCATTTCAAATCAGGGGGCGCGGCCGCAGCCTGGCAGCAGGAACAGCAGCGGTGACAGCGACGTTGAGTTCAATCAGCGGCACTTCTTCGGTCACGGTGTCTTCGGCAACTCTGAGCTCTGTTCAGATCACACCACCCGGCAGCAACCTGCCTTCCGGATACAGGCGGCACCTGACCGCCACCGGGATATACTCCGATAACAGTTCTTTCGACCTGACATCCTATGCCTCCTGGCAGTCCAGCCTGGCCGGCATTGTCATGGAAAACATCGGTCCCTGGCAGGGTTTGGCGACGGCGACCACTTCCGGATCAACACCAACCATTACTGCCAGTTTCAAGGGATTGGACGGTACCGCAACGGCGGTCAGTGGAACAACGACCCTGACTACCACGACTGCCACACTGAGTTCCATTGAGGTTTCACCAGCCAATCCGACCTGCATGAGCGGATTGAATATCCGGTTTACCGCTACCGGGATCTTTTCGGACGCCACCACGCTGGATATGACATCTGCTGTTGTCTGGAAGACATCCGATTACCTGGTGACAACGGCCAGTAATGCTGCGGGTGTGAACGGACAATACCACTGTGTGGGATCCGGGACCGCCATCATTACTGCAGCGTCCGGTTCAGCCAACGGCACAACGACGCTGATCGTGGCAACACAGGGAGCAAGCATGGCAGATACCCCGGAATAGGGCATTCAGCCGGGAAGATGGTTATGAATGAGTGTTAAGAATAGAAAACATCATCTGAAAAAACCGTACCAGAAAAATAAAATGATAACGATCCTGAAAGGAATATCGGGTTTGACAACGTTCACCAGACCCATACGGATTTCATGGTTGAGGAGAATAACGCAACTTGAGTAACAGCTGAAATCAGATCATCACACCAATCGTCTGAATGTTTAAGTAACTGAAAATAAAAATATAGATAAAATCATGGCTGAGACAATAAAAGGGAACTTTCCTCTGATAAATCGGAATCACGACCGCCCGACAGCCGGTTGTATAACTTCTGTTTATAATGGTCAGGGAAAAACGTCAGGAACTTCTAATGAGAGGTGGCTTATGCGACTCCAGAGAATAATCATGCAGTTCTGCATCGTATCATTAACTGTCTTGTTGCTGACCGCCTGTCAGTCCAGCGACAGCGACAGCGATTCCGGATCGTCTGCGCTGTCGGTCGCACCCTCCAGCCTGAGTCTGGCCATGGGCGCTTCCAGCAGGTTGACAGCGACGGTGAACAACACCGATGTCACCAGTTCCGCCACCTGGAGTTCGTCGAATTCGGGTATTGCACTCGTCAGCAATTCGACCACCAACACCAACTATCCAAAAGGTACGGTCACAGCGGTTCGTACTGGATCTGCAACCATTACAGTAACCTATAATGGGCAGTCAGCAACGTCAGCCATTACCGTGACATCGGCAAAACTGAATTCCGTCCAGGTGACCCCGATCTACCCATCACTGGCATTGGCGGCAACTCCCGAAGTGCAGTTCACGGCAACCGGGGTTTATTCGGATGGCACCAAGCTGGATCTCTCCGAATATGTCACCTGGAGCTCCAGCAGCACCAGCGTCGCTGCGGTCAACAACACAACCGGCAAAGGCGGTCTGGTCTCCACCATCGCAGCTGGATCGACCACGATCAAGGCCATTTATGAATACCCGACCGGTGATGTTTCAGGGGATACCGCATTGACGTTGACCAGTGATTCCGTCGATTCACTGGAGGTCACCCCCATCAACCCCAGTATTGCCAACAATACCACCTTGCCGTTCAACGCGACCATTCTGGTCACGGATGGTACAACCAAAAAGACCCAGAGTGTGACCGGGAATACAATCTGGTCATCCGGGACCATCGCAACAGCACCCATCAGCAACGCAACTGGCAGTATGGGTAAAGCAACCGCTATTGCCACCGGTACATCCAGTATCAATGGTACTTTTGGTTCAACCAGTGCTACGGCATCGACCCTGACCGTAACAGCAGCAACGCTGAGCAAGCTTCAGATATTCCCGGCAGCACCATCCATAGCAGCCGGAGTTGATCTTCAACTGACCGCCAAAGGGATTTATCTCACAGGTGCCGTATACACCCACCAGGACCTGACAGGAACCGTTGTCTGGTCTTCGTCCGATACAACCGTGGCGACAGTCTGCAACTCAACGGCCTGTAAGGGCAAGATCAGTGCCATCGCTGCAGGGACAGCAACCATCACTGCCAGTATGCCGGGCTCCATTACCAAGGCGATCACCCTGACAGTTAATGCGGACGGTCAAACCCTGACCCAGATCCAGGTAACGCCCACCAATCCCAGTGTCTATTCCGGAACGAGCCAGAAGTTCAAAGCAACCGGTATATACTATAACGGGACGAGCTATTTCCACCAGGATATCACCGAAAAGGTTGTCTGGAGTTCATCCAGTGAAACCGTGGCCAAGGTCAGCAATGCCGCTGGCTCCGCAGGCACAGTAAAAAACCGGGCTGCCGGGACAACAACAATTACAGCAACCCATGGGCTTGTCTCTGGAACGTCGGCTCTGACGGTGCTGGCATCGACCATGGCCTTGAGCGCCATCGAAGTGTCACCTGCCAATCCATCTATTGCTGAAGGGATGAAGCAGCAGTTCACCGCCATAGGGGTCTTTTCAGATGGTACAACAACGATACTGAAAGACATAACTGATGAGGTTATCTGGACCTCCGGGACCACGGCAACCGCCAGAATCAGCAATACAGTCGGCAGCAAGGGAGAGGCTGTTGCCATAACGCTTGCAGCCACTGGAACCTCTACGATTGCGGCTACCCTTGGATCCACAAGTGGCACATCCATCCTGACTGTTTTTGAAACGGACACTTCTTTTCCATTTACGTCTCTTGAAATCACCCCTGAATTGACAACAGTCACCATTGCCGTGGGCGCTTCACAGCAGTTGGAGGCAATCGGCATATTTTATAATGCCGGTGATGCCAAGAAAAAGAATCTGACTGACCATGTCACCTGGATCTCTTCCGATCCCACCGTAGCGAATGTAGACAACCTCAACGGCACCAGCGGCCTGTTGCGGGGGTTGAAAGCCGGCAGTGCTACCATCACAGCCTCCTGGACCGATGGCGCTGGGACCCCGGTGACCAAATCTGCTACCAAAACGGTGACCGTCAACAGTATGACCCTGCAGTCCATGCAGATCACACCCTCCAGCGCTTCGCTGGACCTCGGGATGACACAGCAGTACAAGACACTGGGGATCTATTCCGACGGCAGCACCTACATGGTGAATCATCTGCCCACCGATCTGAGCTGGCTTTCGGCGGATTCAACCACCAGTTCAACGATCAATGCTCCGATCGGCAGTGATGATGCCCACCATGGTCTGGCAACAGTGTTGGCAGCGGGAACCAGCACCATCTCGGCCAAATTTGGAGCAGCAACTGCGACAGAGACCCTCACAACCTCCGACGTTACGCTGCAGTCCATTACCATCTATCCTGCCAGTCCAACAATTGCGAATGGCACAAAAGTACAGTTTAGAGCCTCCGGAAGCTATTCGGACAATCTGAACCGGGATATCACCCACCTGGTGCGCTGGAGTTCAGGGACGGCAGCGACTGCCCTGATTAAGAACAGTCCGGCAGATAAGGGCCTGGCGACATCCGTTGCGGCTGGAACCAGCGCAATTTCAGCCGCCCTGGGATCCATCAGCGGTAGTACGACACTGACGGTGAAAGCAAGCACCATGAACGCTACCGGCGTTCAGGTCACGCCGGCGACACCTGTTATGGGAGCAGGTACAACACTGCAGCTGGCCGCCACCGGTATTTTCACCGCTGGCAGCAATTCCAGCATGGATCTCACCAAGCTGGTGTACTGGACCACAAGCAATTCTGCCGTAGCCACAGTCAGTAATGCAGACAGCACAAATGGCCGGGTCTACGGAGTGGCAGCAGGGACCGCCACATTAACAGCCTACTGGACCGGTTCTGTAGTGGCAAGCGGCACAGCGACAGTGACTGTCACCAGCGGGACACTGGCCAGTATCCAGATTTCGCCGGATCAGCCGTTCGGACCGGTGGGGTATACCGAGCAACTCAAAGCGACAGCCCTCTACAGCGACAACAATACCCAGGATGTGACCGAATCCGTCGTCTGGACCTCATCGGACAAAACAATCGTTACTGTCAGCAACGTCGAGGGAAGCAGGGGCGAAATCACACGTGTTTCCTACGGTTCGGCAACGATTACCGCCAGGCTGGGATCAAGCAGCACAACCGCCACAGTGACAGTATGGTAATCAACAGGATTAGATTATTCGCATTCCTATCAACAAAGCGATTATGGAAGCAAGAGGGAAACGGGAGATGAAAAACAGACAAGCCGGAAAGTTGAAAAAGCTTGCTTTTGGCGTAGTGACACTCTGCCTGTTGTTTGTTTTTCATGCCTGTAAAATCAACAGCGACCGACCTGATGATGACAGTACGGACCTCGGGGCGGCGTTGATATCGATTTCCATCACACCGGCCAACCCGACCCTGGCCGATCCTTCAACCCAGCAGTTCACAGCCACCGGGACTTACGCGAACGGATCCACTGCCGATATCACGACATCGGTCAACTGGGTTTCCGAGTATCCGGCAATCGCCACGATCAGCAATGAATCGAACAACACGGCCAATCCGAAAGGGCTGGCCAAGACTGCCATCACCGGATCGACGACAATCACTGCCCGTTCCGGCGATGTTATCGGATCAACAACCCTGACAGTCACGTCGGCACAGCTGAAGTCCATCGAGGTCACACCCGGTTACGCGTCATATGCCTACGCCATCACACCCTGGGTGCAATTCAAGGCAACCGGGATTTACAATGACGGAACAGCCATCGATCTGACGGAATTCGCCACCTGGAGTTCCAGCAACACCAGTGCTGCGACCATCAACAATGTCAGTGGAAGTAGAGGACTGGTTACCACTGCCGCAACTGCGACCAGCACAACAACAATTACAGCCACCTATCAGAGCGTTTCGGGGAGTACGGATCTAACCCTGAATAATGCGAGTCTCGACAATTCCGGAGTAGTAGACCATCGCCTTATCTATACACCTTTTAATCCGACACTTGCCAAAAAGACACATCAGCAATTTAAAGCAACAGCAAGACTCGATAATGGAAAAGGCCAGGATGTGACACCGTTTGTCGTCTGGAATTCAGCAACCACAGCCAATGCAACCATCAGTAATGCGGACGACACTCGTGGATTGGCCTTGATGGGTTCAAACAGTGGCGTCACGTCTATCATCTCAGCGAATCTTGACACGCTTACCGGTTCCATCAACTCTACTGTCACAGTTTCCGCTGCCTACTTGTATGAATTGCAGATCAATCCGGGATTTCCTTATATCGCCCCCGATATTCAGTTTCCATTGAGAGCCATCGGTATTTTCAGGGATGGATCTGTCTACTACTGGCAGGATCTGACGGAATGGGTTAGCTGGTCCTCTTCGGATACCAGCCTGGCTACCATCAGCAACGCCAATGGTTCCAAGGGACTGCTCTCCCTGACCCAGGTTCCGGGGGTGGCCAATCGAACCGCCACGATTACCGTAAAATCGCCTTTACTGACAACCCTCACCGGAACAACCACATTGACCGTTCGGTCCAGCAGTCTCGCACTCAGTTCGATCACCATCAGTCCATCAGCACCAACGACCTATCTGGACACCAATCAGACGTTCAAAGCCTATGGTCTGTTTACCGACGGGACAACCTCCTATAAACAGGATATTTCCCAGGCTGTAATCTGGAGTTCTTCAAATGCATCTGTGGCTGTAGTCAGCAACGAAGGCGTATCCCATGGCAAAGCCGTCAACCGGACCAGTGGCCAGACCACCATCAAGGCAACCATGGGGGATGTGAGTGGAGATGCGGCGTTAACGGTGATGCCGGACACCTATACAGTAACGGCTCTCACCATCACACCAACTGCCCTGGCTGCGTTTACCGGAACGGACCTGCACCTGACAGCGACGGCCACATTCTCTAACGGCAGTTCTTCCTTTACACAGGATGTCACGGAATCGGTCTTCTGGACCTCCGATGCGGCGGGCACGGCAATGGTCAGCAATGTTGAAGGATCCCGCGGTGTTGTCACCGGGATCGCGGCCGGTGGCACAACTATCAACGCCATCTGGAAAACCTACCGTAGCAGTGTGTCATCCTATTCTACCATCACGGCCAGCTCTCCGATAACCGTGGTGGCGGTCGCCAGCATCACCTCTTTGACCGTATCGGCAGCCAGTACAGCCGGCGCCGACGGCAGTTATCAATTGACGGCAACGGCAGCTGACGGTACCAATTCCCAGGATGTGACGGAATCGGCGATCTGGAGTTCCTCCCGCCCGGAGGTGGCTACCGTCATTAATGTCCCCGGAAGCAAAGGGAAACTTTTTAACAATGCCAGCGGCTCAACTACGATCACGGTGCGGCTCGATAATGAATCCGCCACCCTCAGTCGAACCGTGCAATAACAACGGATAGACAAGTGATGAGAATACCGGAAGCAACTATGAAATTGAAAAGAGGGAATTGAATCATGATAAAGCGGCAATCTGCAAAATGGCTGTTTCTTGCGTTCATCGCCATTACATGGCTCCAACCGGCACAAGCACGGGATCTTTTCGGGAGAGTGCAGGTTGAAAAAGGAACCCTGGTCATTGTCAGAAACACGGAAACAGTAACGATCCAGTCCCCGGAAGCGGCCTTGATTCAAAAGAACGATCTGTTGATGGCCGGTCACGATTCCCTCATCACCTGGCAGATCGATCAGAAAAGTTCCCTGCAGACAGGCAGTAACGCGGTTTTAATGGTGCGGACATGGCAGGGGAGTGGTGCATCGGGATACATTTCCCTGGGGTATGGAATCGCAAGGGTTCAAGTGGATTCCGAACAGGGCTCCAGGGCAGGGATGGTTTTGAAAACACCTGCTGCCATGATCTGGACCACCGGCAGCATCTGGATTCAGGTCACCGCCTCGGGAAATACGCTTGTTAAATCGCTGGCAGGGATCACTGCGGTCAACAACCGGATGGGTGACGGTCGATCGATTGAAGAGAATCAACTGGTTCTGGTTGTGAATGGGGAACTGATTGTTCCAGATAGCAAAGAAACAGCAAGAATCAATCAAATAGCAGATCAGCGGTTGATGGATATGCCTGATATCACCAGTCCGCAAGCCTCATCCCTGATCAACGAGGCAGAATTAATCACGGCGGGTGTCCTGAAAGAATCGGCGGTAAAACAGAGCAACACGATTGAGCCGTCTCTCGATGAATCCTTTGACGAACAACAGGACACCATTAACAGCAACAGGAAAAGCGTTCCTCATAAACAACCCGTCGATGAAAATCTGGCCGTTGACCTGGAAGCGTTCAATAATATGACAGCCATTGAAATTGAATCAGAATCCGATTTCCTGGGTGTGGTTCTCGTCCGAGAAGAGAAACCGGAGAACGTCTTTTCCGAGTTTGACAAACCGAAAACACCGGGAAACCTGTTTGATCTGGATGATAAAACCAGCTGGTCTTCGGAATCCGGCTTGCTGTCCATCACCTTTGAAAAATAGAATGCCCAGCTGAACAAGGCAGCATATCAACGTTTACAATAAACAGGTCATCGTCAGAAATCGTGCAGATGACACCGTCAGACAAAACAAGCATTCACGTTCTGTGTGGGGATAATGAGAACACAATTCATTCACATACCATCCGGTGGCACAAACAAATCCGGATCTGCTTACAGTTTCTTTAAGAGCCGAGTTCAATCTGGAGGTAATCTTGAATTTTAGATTATTATTGTTTGTTCCTTTGCTGACTGTCCTATTGCTGAACACAGCATTTGCACAGGAAAACCAGGAGAAAGGGAATGATCCGGCTCTAAATCAGCCCCCCCGGATTTTTTCACCGGATCTGATCCGTAAACAGGAGATCCCGGACTCGGAGCAGGTGTACAGTTTTATCTTTCTGGATACCGATACGATCGTTAAAATCACCATTAATAATGAAGAACAGTCGTTTAGTCCCGGAAAAACCGTGGTCATCACCCGGAAATTCGAGTTTGACCAGGGAAAAAGCCTGATCCGGGTTGTTGCCGTCGATGAAAAGGGAAACCGTTCGCAGCGATCCTTTCTGATCGGTTACGGAGAAAAAGAGCGGCAATATGTTTCCACCTCAGCGGATGCCACGGATGATGCAGCCAGACCTTACCATTGGAAAGCGGATGTCAGCCTGGGGTTTGAAATGGACAGCAACCCCACCAATGATATGAGTTCAGCCATGGAGCCCATTTACGGGGTCGTCCCGGAGGACAACCAGGCCGACACCCGCCTGGTATTGAATGGCACGGCCAGTACGGAATATGGGGACTATAACGCAGTCGGTGGGATCAGTGCCATCCGCTACAGTAAGAGCGAAAACGATTTTCTGAACACATTGCTCATGTATGGCGGTCTCGGCTATAAGAGCTATCTCTCGAACGGACGGAGCTGGATGCTGGATGCCATGCTGACCGATATCAATATGGGAGGATATGACTATGCTCTGGTGCAGACCGTTTCCCCCGGAATGGAATTTCGATCGCGAGGCAAAAGGGGGGAGTACCGCTCCCTGATACTGGGGTTGGATCTGATTTATAAGGATTTTGCCATTAAAAGCAGAACAGACGGGTTGCAGGGAACATTGAAGTATGATTTTCGTTCCCTGGATGAGTCCAAACATCACCTGTTTCATCACTTACTGGCGCTGGGAACCAGTACGGAAGGAAACAAGCCGTCGGAATACTCATTCCTGCGTCTGGATTTCGACTGGAAAAACACATGGGATAGCGGTCTGCGCTGGGATTTCAGTTTTGGGGTTCAGCATCGGACCTTTGCCAGCGATACGGCGCTTTCTCCCGATACCAAACTGGTTGCCGTGGGCTCCAAACATATTGACATCCCCTTTAGACTGGAGATGGGTATCGGCTGGAAGTTCTCTGAAAGGCTAAAAATGATGTTCAACACCCGATATGTATTCAATATGTCAAACGATGTCTCTTACGAAAGACTGATTAACGGTTTGACCGTCAGCGCTGTATTCTAAGAGAGAATAACCAAGAGTCGATTATGAAGGAACACACCTACTGGTTATCGATTAAAAATGCACTGGGATTGGGTGCCCTGCTCTTGCTTCTGCTCACTGCGGGTTGCAAGGACCTGAACGATAACCCACCGCCTGAAGCAGAGGACAAACTGCGGATCAATGTTGCGGACATCCAGCGGCAGATATCAGCCAACCCGGGTTCCAGCGATAACAGTGGAACAGAAGCCCCCAACCATACCCTGACGAGCAGTGATACCAGTGTTACCAGCCAGGCAAAAATGCTCCTGGTGGGGGCAATCGTGGTGACCAGTCGCTCAACGCCTTTTCTGAATGAAACTTCCATCACGACCAACATTGTCAAATATTTCGGAAATGACCTGACAGACTCCGGCGAATTCATTCAGCTGATCAGTCTGCCGGTAAGCGAAACCTACATCGAGTTCAAGGTCCCCCCTCCTTCCGCCGGAAACTGGCAGGTTTTTGCGGTTGCCTTCAGCACGCAGCCTGAACTGGTGAGTGATCTTTCCAAAACAGAGCACAAGACTTCAGCGATCTATCTGGGGGTGAACGAAAAATTCTTTTCAGCAGGTGATATTGGTAATACTCCCGTGCCGGTTAAGCTGAAGCGGATCTGCCTGGTGGGGACACCTCCCAAAGGGTGCGCCAGTTTTGGCGCTTCCCTGACCGCCAATCCCGTGGTGACAGCATCCGTTGAAATCGTCGGGATCAAGGTCAATGACGCAGAGTATATCCCCAAAACAATTGATCTGCCTATCATCGTTCGCACGGCTGCCGATGCGACAACCGCCATCGCCAATCTCAAAACCATCAGGAATGAAATTACTGCAAAACAGACAGCCACCAGCCTGACCGTGCGTACTACCCATTCTCAAAACGCAACGGAAAGCGCTACATGTAAGGCCCTGGCTGATGTGACCAATCAAAATGAGTATACCAATACGCGACTGAGAACCCATTGCGAGGTTTCGGACCATAAGGTGACCTACTAATGAATGTTGAGCAGAATATGACCAGAATAAATAAGGTTGATGCCGTATTGAAAAAACCGTTGCGCTTGAAGGTCTGCCTCATCATGCTGATCGTTTCAAATCTGTTGTCTCATTCCGTTTTCAGCGATGAGCCGGAACATGTTCGCCAGAGCGTGCGGGCGCTGGGTATGGGCGGCGCTTTTGTCGCTGTGGCAAACGATGAGTATGCACTCTACTACAATCCAGCCGGACTGCAGTCAGTACAGCAGACGATTGTCGAGATTGTCACGGTCGGCGCCACTACCAATCAGAATCTGCTGGACCTGCAGGATGTGGAAACAAGTAACACGACTGCTACATTTGGGGATCTGGTGGGAAAAAACGTCTATACTGAAATCAACATGGGTGCCATGAGCATAACGGCACCTGGATGGGGCTATTCCATTTTCGGGAATCTGCTGTTTAATTCCATCATCAACAACCCGCAGGTTCCCTATTTCGAAATGAAAGCCTACTACCAGTATGGCATGGTCGGTGGGTTTGCCCTCAGTTTCATGGATGAGATGCTGGATGTGGGGATTGCCATGAAATCCATCACCCGCAATGGGATTACCAAAACCGTCCATGTCTATGACCTGCTGGATGACAACTTCGCTGACAACCTGGAAAAAGAATTTGTCGAAAGAAATATTATTACCCACGATATTGGTGTTACTTACCATTTGGATCAGATTGCCAATCTGGAGACCAAAGTCTCCTATGTTATCCGCAATATCGGTGGGATGGATTTCGGTTCTGCCGGCCAGATACCCATGACCATGGATGTCGGGATCGCGACAGAGACTGAGATCGCAGGACTGGACTTTATCTTTGCCATCGACTATCTGGATCTGGCAAATAAACTCACCCAATATCAGGACTATCTCCGAAACCTGAAAGCGGGGGCTGAAGTCGGATGTTTCAAAAGGTCCAATGGCCATCATGCACTCTCTATCCGACTGGGACTGAATGCCAGCCACTATCTGAGTGCCGGTTTTTCAATCAATATTCCGGGTCTGCCCATCAAAATCGATTATGCAGCCTGGTCAGAAGAGATCGGATTTCTCGCTGGTAAAATTGAAGACAAACGACAATCGGCCAATGTCTCAATTAACTTTTAGAATTACCCACAGGAAAGGTATGATGAATAGAGCGAAGACCTTTTTGCTTATTCTGGGAATTGCGGTCATCGGTGGATGCGCCAGCCACGGGAGAAACATCCAGTCCGCCTTTGAACAGAAGGATGTCAACCAGGAAGCCCTGCTGACGAAAATGAAGTGGTTGGAACCGGTCGTGGCAGAAGGAAAAACCGATGAACAGTTTCGCATTGTCAAGGCATTGCGCTTTGTATCCAAATACAATCCTGACCTGGAGAAAAGAAAACTGGCCGTCCGTGGATTACTCTTTGTCTCTGTTTTCAGTGATGACAATGATGTCCGATCCAGTGCCCAGTCCCGTCTGATTACAATACTGGATGATCCGAATGAGGACTTTTCCCTGCGGGCTGAAGTAATCGACGGAAAGAAGGACATTATCCTGGCAAAGACGATTTACGAGAAAAAAGATCCCTCCCTCTTTTCCAATCAGTTTGAAACAGAACCGGTCAACGCTGACGAGGATGACCGTCAGGCCGCCCTGGGGTTTTTAATCGACCAGTTTGAAGATCTGGAGCCGGATCTCCAGCAGCATACAGTCAAAGCCTTCGGGCAGATCCTGGCAAACCGGGTGGTATGTCTGGAGCAATCGGATAAAGGCTGTGAAGCGGACGATGGTGAGGCCCAGAAGCTATGGAAAGAAAAGCTGGGCAGTCAGATCAATTATTGGGCACTAAACGACTGTGACTGGGACAGGGAGGCCATCCCCCAGGAGACCCGGAAGTCTCTTAAGAAACTGATGGTCACCTATCCGGACCTGATAGCGGAGATTCCACCGGTCTGTAGCCCTTATAATCCAGTGGCCGAGGACACCTCCGTTCTGGAGATGCGCTCAATCAGGATTCCGGACCGCTATTTTCAGTTGGGATTGGATCTGACCCAGATGGCATCCAAAGGTGTTCATGTATCCAACCTGGAATTTGGTTTTGGAGCCGGCAACACATTGGGTGTCATTTTTGGCATCAACGTAGATGAACAGTGGATGGAACCGTTACGGGAAAAGTATTTCACCATTGAGTACCGGGCGAGCAACCAGAAGGCCGCCATCGGTGCAACCCGCGTCATCAGGACCCCGGATTTCAGTCTGGTTGATCAGAACAGTACGGATGTGGAAGGATCCATTGATGGCGAAAGCATCTACAGCTATCCCCTGGATGAAAACGAACTCTATTTCACGTCGACTTTTAGTCTGGACACGATTTCGACCCATGCCCACCTGTATGTGGGATCTATTCACCAGAAAGTCGCCTTTCAGTATTTCTTTCGTGAACCCGACATTTCGTTTATCCTGGAGGGAACCACCCGATCGGAAATGGCCGTCAAAGACCGGGTGACCGACACCATTGCTAACCGTGATAAAGAAGAAAGGGAAAGCCAGGCATCGGAGATGCGCAACGATATCCTGCTCGGGGCAAAATGGAACAATATCAGTTTACTGAAAGGACTTTTCATCGGCAGAAGCAGCCGGGCGGCCAGACACGGAATCTTCAACGTTAAAGTCTATCACTCGGTACAACGCAAAAAAACCTATTTCGTTGTCGCAAGCCCTTTTTAAAGACCCAACCGCGGTTATGAAACAAAAAAACGATAAATGGTCAAAATGAAACTGGACTGGAAAAAGCACCTTGGTTTGGTTTTCTTGTTCTTTCTGCTCATCAGCGGCTGTAAATCGGTAGATGAGGATACCGATTGCATCTACTACCTGAACCAGAAAGAATACAGCCGTGTGGCATCCAACACATCCTGCTCCACGTACGAGCGGGCCAGTGCGGAACTCGGCCTGGCCGGGTTTCTCTTTTCAAACTTCCTGGCCAGTGGTGCCTCGGATAATTACAGACGGGCTCTGGGGATTGAGGCTTCAGCAACCTCCTGGAACACCTGGGCCGGCAAGACGCACTACGACAATGCGATCAAGCTTTCCGGGGATTCGACAGGGGATACCTATGAAGGACGGACACGTCCGAAGGAGGATGTTGAAATTCACTATTTCGCGACCCTGGGGGCTTTGCTGGCATTGACCTATATCGAGCTGGATGACGATGCGAACGGGACGATTTCAGAAGCAGAAATCCAGAGTTTCACCAATATTCGCCCATCCACCGATGCCAGCTATGGCAAGAACGAAATCGCAATGGCTGACTGGATGCAGTTTGTCACGGACAAGGATACCGCCAGCGAAAAGGTCTATCTGCTCAACCTGGGGACAGAAAAGTGTATCCCTAAATCCGGCGTCCGCAAATATGACGGCCTCTGGCTCGACACCGACAGCTCCGCCGACATTACAGACAGTGCCAACTGTGGCCTGATTGCAACGCCAAGTGGAACCACAATAGCCGCGTGGGTTGCGGCTGGCTCAGGTAGTCTCGATGTCACCGGGGAGTGTACACCGGTGGTTAAAATTGAACAACTCCAGAACCTGTTTCTCAGTTCCTCCGGCGGTTCCGGCTTATCCGTGCTCGATTTGACCGAGTACTTTGTTTCCTATGTTAATAAGATCAGCAGGGACATGGTAGAATTGGGCATTGCGGCAGACAGTGATCTCCGCAAGGGGCTGACGGATTTCAGCGCCAACATCGACAACGGTGCAACCTGCACCAATACCACCGTCACCGAGGTCGACCAGATATTCAGCATTTTAAACGTCGCGGCCAAAGACGCCACCACTGACTATAAAAATACCAATACGCTCCCTTTCAGCACTGTTTCAAGCGCCAGTGATACGGCCATTGCGCTCTCCAATTTCAGTTCTGTTGTCACCTTTGGCGGTGTCCCTGTTACCATATCCTTTATCTGCAGCAATTCAAGCAACCTGTCGGCTCGCCTGATCTACAAAAGTAGCGCTACATACGTGCCCTACTATTCCGGAGCAGATACCGCCATCAACAGTACGTTTTCGACTCTGAAGAGTCTGAATACCGATGCCAGTGGTGATATCAAACCCAATACCGCCGGTGATCAAATCGTCTCCTTCAAAGAGCTCCTTTGCATGGAGTAACACCGCAGAGCCACTATGACCCAGATGCCCATTGAAAGGCTCATACAGCATGCTCTGGATACCCGTGGGGAGCTGATCATCCAGTTGCAGGCAGAAAACACGGACACCTGCCGACTCTTCCATGGCAGCAACGAAGGTTTCCCCGGTCTGACCATCGATCGCTATGGAGACCAGGTTCTCGTCCAGACGTTTTATGAGCCGCTTTCGGAGACCAACAGAAGTATCATCGAAACGTCACTTGTCCGGTATCTCGGTTTTAAGCCTGGGTTTAACTTTAGAGACCGCTCCGGCAAAAAAAAAGATACCCCAGAATTCATTCCGCCACCTGGGTCTGAAGCTCCGAACAGTCCGCTTTTTTGCATGGAACTGGGGGTTCACTACCTGGTCAGGCAAAACCGGCAGGGACTGGATCCTTATCTTTTTCTGGATATGCGATCCGCACGGCGGTTTATTCTGAAAAACAGCCGCCATCTGTCTGTGCTCAACCTGTTTGCATACACCTGTAGTCTTGGTCTTTGCGCTGCACTGGGAGGCGCTGATGAGGTCTGGAATATTGATTTTGCTGATTCCGCACTGAAGGTCGGACAGGCAAACCTGGAGAGGAACGGGGCGGCGGCATCGTCACACCGGTTTATCCATGCGGATTTTTTCCCGGCTGTCAGGCAGCTGGCCGCTCTCCCCATCAAAGGCAGGGGGAAGCGAAAAAAACAGATAAAACTGGATCCCCGCATGTTTGATCTGGTGATCCTTGACCCGCCCCGCTGGGCGACCAGTATTTATGGTGCCGTCGATCTGGTCAGGGACTACCAGAGTGTTTTCAAACCGGCACTGCTGGTGACAAAGCCGGGAGGCCGGCTCATCTGCACCAATCATGTACCTTCCGTAAATTGTGGGGACTGGTTGGAAATGCTGAAGCGCTGCGCGATGAAAACCGGAGTCGAAATTGATATACTCGAAATCATAGCCCCGGAGGCAGATTTTCCTTCTCCGGATGGACAGCATCCCTTAAAAATTGCTGTCATCGGTCGCAATACATAATTTCAGTCCTGTTCCCAGACGCTTACCGGAGTCAGACAGTCAATTCCGCTCATTGGGGAGCCTCTCCCAACAATTACTGGCCTTACAAAACAGAAATTGAACATGGTTCGATTCAGGTTCCGCTATAGACGCTAAGGCCTGTCAATCTCGACGTTCTTCGCTCCGAGTCTCGCGAATTCAACCACATAAAAGTCTCAGTTTCTGTTCAGAAAAAGGGGCGAATGGTCACTTGAAAATAACGGATATCCGGATACCGGTTTCCATTTGGCAAGATGGCCACGCGACGCTGCGAGAGACACCATTTTAGATCCGCCTGGGTAACAGACTGCCGGCAAGGTTTTCAAAATATGTCGTTTTTTTAATGTATCAATTGCCTGAGATGATCCAGAAAAACCGCCATCTGAGATTGTGTTCCCACAGATATCCGGATAAAACTCTGCAGCAGATCCGTTGCAAAATAGCGGACCAGAATTCCCTTCTGTTGCAGTTTTTCATAGATTGTCACGGCGGGGATATCCAAAACCTGACATAGGATAAAATTCGATTGACTGGGCCAGACACGCAACTGCTGAAAACCGGACAATTCCTTTTGTGTCCAGTCACGAATCTGCTGAATGTCAGCCACCTGTTTTTGAAAATGGGGCAGGTTTGACAGACAGGTTTCCAGTGCGATTTCCGCCGCCACGTTCACGCTGAATGGCGGTTTTATCCGCATGAATCCACTTGCCAGGGTTGCCGACATGATCCCATACCCCACCCTGAGACCGGCCAGGGCAAAACACTTTGAAAATGTCCTCAATATCAATAAATTATCTCTGTTTTTAACTTTGTCCAGAAAACTGCTCTGGGAAAACTCGTAATAGGCTTCATCAACCAGGACGACAACATCCTGATCCAGAAAATAGTCCAGAACCGCCTCTTCCAACAGATTCCCTGTGGGATTGTTGGGGGAACACAGGATGACCAGTTTGACGCCAGTCAAGTCAATCTGTCTGGCTTTCTCAAGCGAGATGGAAAAATCGCTCTCTCGGGGATAAGAGCAAAATCGCCCTTTGTTGAGGGCAACGACGTGACCGTAGTAAGAGAACGTCGGAGCAAAACTGATGACCTTTTCCCCGGTTTCCAGCAGCAACCGGCAGGCGATATCGATGAGTTCATCCGCTCCGGTTCCAGCAACCACCATATCAGGTGAACAGTCAGCATATCCGGCAATAGCCTGCCTGAGATGAACCTGGGCCGGATCCGGATATATATGATAATACCGACCGTTTCTCAGTGCTTCCAATACTTCCGGAGCTGTTCCAAAGGGATTTTCATTGGCATCCAGCTTGATTACTTGTTCCTCCGGTAAATTAAGTCTCCTGGCTATCTGGTCGGGGGGTTCAATAGGAGAATAAGGGGACATCTCCCGGACAGATTTACAGAATAAACGGTCGATGGGCTTCATGTGTGGGATATCGATATTAGGGTCTGCGCAAAAAATCGCCCCGCAGACTCAGACGGCGTCCTATTCAGACAACAGGATGAAAATCAAAACAGATTCAATTCCAGAACGTGCTTTTACACAATTGTTTTGTGTTAGAGCTCGTTCTGTATTATAGGAAGCTAAATCCAATTCGGGAAGAGACAAAAAAAAATGAAAATTATTGAAGACCTGTTGCTTTTATTTTCTACATAGCATAAGAATGAATTGATTTTTACATTCAAGAACCGGAATTTAAAAACTAATTTAATGAAATTCTTGAGTGTTTTAAATCAGTTTCATCAACATACAGGTCGAACGCGACAAATTTTGACAACCTGCGGTTATTGACTTCAACTTTGGGGAAAATGTGAACGTAAGAATATACGTGGGGAATCTTCCTTTTAAAACAACAGATGCAGAATTGCGGAAATTGTTCGAAAGTTATGGGGAGGTCGAATCTGCCGATGTAATTCGGTATAAAGGGTCGGGCCGTTCAAAAGGTTACGCTTTTGTCCTGATCAATGAGGAAGCTTCGGATAAGGCCGTTGCAGAGCTGAATGAAAATGAATATGAAGGGCGAATGCTCAAAGTCAGGGTTGCCAAACCCCGCGAAAACTTTCCGCGAAAACCAGACCAGGATTCCAATGATATGAAATCGATGCGGATCGGTATCGACTAGATCTACCAGACGATAGACGCTGTGAAAAGCAATATTCAGACGGCGTGACTGGCGTGATGGTCAGCCATCATCCCCCGATGGTTCCAGGTCTGGTTTCTAAAAATAGTAATGGACCGAGAAAGAAGGAAATGTGCTGAGCGATAGATCCGACGCATCATAGTTGCCGGCCTTTTGAATACGATACCCGATTTCTCCGGAAAAACCGAAGTTGGGCAGTGCTGAAAAAAACATTTCCGCGCCGATAAAGGCCCCCAGCGATGTGCCTGTTCCGCTTACCCCATTGCGATCGTCATTGATCTGCAGATAGCCGATGGAACCGCCGTAATAGAGCGAGATATTCTGAATCTGGTCAAAGATGACCCCCATGCGATAATCAACCGCAAAAATCTGTAGTTCCCGCCCGGCATAACTCGCATTTCCATAAGCCAACAGAATGTTGCCAAACAAATTGTTATCAAAAAACATCTTGTAGCTCAATTGATCGCTGCCGTAATTGGTGATTCCAGACTCCGAATTCAGCGTCGATTTCTTCTGCACGTAGCCAATACCATTCCGCTGATCCATTTTCATCCGCGATTTTAAAGAGGTAATAAAATTGACACTTGCCGTAGGCAGTTGCAGCACGCCATGTCCTGCAGCAGATTCAACAATAATGAAATCATTTGAAAACTGAGTGATGGTTCCCTCAATAATCTCTCCATTTTTCAGATAAATCGTAAAAACGTTGGGCTTGGAAATATCCTTCTGATAATCTTTGATGGATCCCAGATAGTCGATCAGATGAATATCCGCGATAGGAATATCCCTTGTCCCGGAATCGGTCTCAAGGGTAATCGAATTCCTGCCGTATTGTGTAATTTTCCCCTGGATAACTTCTTCGTTCTCCAAAAGAATCGTTTCCGCCGACAGGTTCGTTGTCAGAATGAACAAGCCGATGATTAAGAGACAAATAGATTTGAAGAGATCATTCATTAGAGTAACCTGGTTGATTAATGGTTGGATGACCCGTTTTTAAGACCCGTCTTATGATTCATCCCGATCATGGCGACACATGTATTCAAATTCTGACTATTCCACTGTTCCAACAGTAAATGCAAATAAAACACCAATCACCCGGGGATATTAGAAAACACTTGATATTTAAAGAAAAATTAGATTAACCTATAGGGAGTTAATCAATCCCTGGTTCAGGTCGGCTCATCGGCAAACGCAAAGCGCTCCATTGACAACCCCTGGCTGACGCGATCTTTTTTGTTTTAAATAGGAGATTTCGCTTTGACGACTATTCAAATTAAAAACGGAGATTTTGATACCAAATCGGTTATTTCAAATCCCAGATGATGCGAATCAACCGCATTTTGAAAAGTGGTCGATTTAAAGCGTCCTGAAAGGGTAAACTTCAAAAATACATCATGTTAAGATCCGAAAATACTCTCTATCAACAATGACGGCAAAGACAGTTGTAGCGCTGGATGGACCGGCGGGGTCAGGAAAAAGCACGATTGCAAGGCACCTCTCTCAACGTCTTCAATTCGAATATCTCGATTCAGGGGCAATCTACCGAACCTTGACCTATTTTGGACTTCAATATCTGGGTGCGACGTGTCAGGGAAGAGAAGAGGAAATTGCAGACTGGTTCTCCAGGAATCCGGACCAGATGAAAATCACATATGTCGATCATACCCAACTCATGTGGTTGAAGGGGAAGGATATTTCGCAACACATTCGCAGTCCTGAAGTCACTCGGGAAGTTCGATTTGTCTCGGACAGTCCTGCCTGCAGGGAAATTGTCAATCAGAAGATGCGCGATCTGGCGGACAGGTACGAGGTTGTCATCGATGGCAGGGATATTGGCACAAAAGTTTTCCCTCAGACCCGTTACAAATTCTATCTCGATGCCAAACCGGAAATCCGGGCAACCCGTCGGGCTAAAGAGATGAACATTCCGCTGCAGGGAGACGCCTTCAATCGGCTATACAAGGATCTGCTCGAAAGGGATGCCAGCGACATGGCCCGGAAGATAGCCCCCCTCTGCCAGGCTGAAGATGCCCATCTGATTGATACTTCCGATCTAACGATTGATGAAGTGGTAGAAAAGATCAGCACGCATCTCAACTGACAACAGGTCCGGAACAATGCGTCAATCCAGGATTTCGTAAGCCCTGAACAGCAGCAGGGGATCGATCACAAAAATATACTTGCCCTTGTAGAACTGGACAAAACTGAATGCTGTTCTTGGAATTCCGGGAGGAAAATGGGCAAATTCATCGACTTCAATCTTTTTATTGGGTAGTTTTTTCAGCGGAATACGCATCAACAGACCGTTAATACAGATACCCATCGCAGCAGTGGCGACCTCTTTGATAAAAATGTAGCCCCCATTATTGAAGTGGGCCTGGGACAGTTTCAGCAGAGATCCGAAATGAATAAACTGCCCATCCACCGGATCTTTTTTTCTCTGAAATTGCCAGATTGGAGAATCATTCCCGGAGTGTGATATCCAGACCTGGTTTAACGAGAAATGCGTTTTGAACTCGTTCGGATAAATGCCGAAATAGAGGTTCTTCTCCTGAAAAATGACGAGTGATCTATCCATTTAGTGTCTGGCCGTGAACAAGATTTTGGGGGGTAAGCCTTAGGCGCCTCTGAATGCTCGATTACCTTACAGACATTGTGAAAAGGAAAGGACCTCTTGTCAATTCGATTTTTCACAATCTCAAGACAGGGCTTAGCAAATGCTGCAAAGTAACCATTATGAACTGCTCGATAAACTGAGATTCGGCAAAGACGGTGAAGAAAGGAAAGATGCACTGAGGGCTTTGATCAACCTCGAATACGAAGCAGGATTTGATGACGCTGGTTATTTGAAACTGTTGGCCGATCAGGATCCGGTTATCCGGGTATATGCCATCGGTGCCACAGGTCGCCAGAAAATCAGCGCCGCTATTCCGGAACTGATAAAGCTATTCCAGGAATCTTCGGATACACTGATTCTGAATGAGTTGCTGACGGCTTTCCTGCAATATGATTCAGATGATTTCCTGGACATTGTGATCGAAAAGCTGAGAAAATTGACGAAGAAATCCTGGTTATTCAGTAAACGATCCCCCATCTCAGGGAGTCGTTCAGATAAGTCTTTCATTTTAAACCAGATTCTAATCCCTTCACTCAAATATATTGAGATCGCCGGGAACGCCAAAGTTGAGAAAACGGTGAGACCTTTTCTCGATCATGAAGACGCAAATGTGCGCTGGCATGCCCTGCAGGTTTTTGAGAAATTGAAGATCAACCTTAAAAAGGAAATTCTGGGAAGGATGCATACATCCGATCCCAGTCCACTGGTCAGAGAACTGGCCGCCATCTTGGTAGAGAAACACAAGAGCGCTGAAACGCCCTGATCGAGCGTCATTGGATATGCGCCCCCTTCAAAAAAATCCAGCTGCAACAGAGGCAACGTGTTAGATGAAATAAAACGATGCAATGATATTCAAAGTCTTTCTCTAAAAAAATTGGAGGAACTGGTGGCAGACTGCCGCAAAAGAATCCTGGATGTGGTCAGTCATACAGGGGGTCATCTGGCATCCTCCATGGGAGCAGTCGAGTTGACAGTGGCTCTGGCAAAGGTCTTTGATCTTGAGAAAGACAAAATCGTCTGGGACGTGGGGCACCAGACGTATGCTTATAAGCTGCTGACCGGAAGAAAAGATGACTTTGAAAGGATCGGGCAAAAAGATGGATTGTCGAAATTCCTTTCCCGGTTTGAATCAAAATATGACCATTTCGGCGCCGGACACGCATCGACCTCCATTTCGGCATCACTGGGAATCAGCAAGGCCAGGACCCTGAATGGCGACACCTACAAGACCATCGCCGTGATCGGTGATGGTGCCATGACCGGTGGCCTGGCTTATGAAGCGCTCAACCACGCAGGGCATCTGGATGAGAATCTGATCGTTATTCTCAACGACAATGAAATGAGCATCGACCCGAACGTCGGCGCCCTCTCACGAACGGTGCTCAATATTTCATCCTCCAAATCCTTCAACAAGGTTCGTGCGGAAATTATCCGGCAGATCAGGGAACACAAACTACCTCTGGCCATCACGAAGACGATGGATCGGGTAAACGATTCACTGATGGCGTTTTTTACCAAGGGAATCTGGTTCGAAAAATTCAACTTCCGATATTTTGGTCAGGCTGATGGCCACAATTTGAAGGACCTGGTCACTTTTCTGAAGTTAATTAAAGATATCCGGGGACCGATCCTGCTCCATGTGATTACTCAGAAAGGGAAAGGATTTCCCCCGGCAGAACAGAATCCGGCAATGTTTCACGGGGTCGGACCCTTTGATTTGACATCTGGAAAGCCACTCAAAACAAAGCAGGATGGCAAAAGCTATACCAGTATCTGGAGCCAAAGCTTCTCTCAGATTGTGGAATCTGATGACAAAGTGGTGGGTGTCAGTGCGGCTATGTCCGCTAATACCGGGCTGGCTGAAATACAAAAATCCCATCCCGACCGAATTTTCGATGTGGGGATTGCTGAAGGTCACGCGGTAACCTTTTCTGGCGGAATGTCCACCCAGGGAATCAAACCCTTTGTCGTCATCTATTCCACGTTTTTGCAGCGGGCCTTTGACCATATTGTCCATGATATCTGCCGTCAGAATCTCCCTGTCAGGTTTATTATCGATCGGGGCGGATTTGTCGGTGCAGACGGTGCGACGCATCATGGCGCAATGGACCTCAGTTATCTGCGGATGATACCCAACATGACCATCATGGTTCCCAAGGATGGTGCTGAATTGCAGTCCATGGTCAATCTGGCTTACCGGTATGACAAAGGTCCTATTGCCATGAGATTTCCCAGGGGTAACACATCCGTCTATTCAGACCTCAGGCAGAAGGAGGTGCCGGAACTGGCCTTTGGAAAAGGAGAAACATTGCGGTCCGGCACAGATATTTTACTGCTGGCTGTTGGCACAATGGTTGAGTCAGCGCTGAAAGTGGCTGGAAATCTGGAAGCAATGGGGGTTTCGGTCGGGGTGATTAATGCCCGTTTTGTCAAGCCACTGGATCAGGAACTCATCCTCTCAGCGGTTTGCCCTGTCGGTCTGGTTGCGACAATGGAGGAAAATGTGCGGATGGGTGGATTCGGCAGTGGTATTCTGGAACTTCTGGCTGAACATGAGATCCTCAAACCGGTGGTTCAGTTTGGAATTCCCGACCGGTTTATCAAATTTGCCAGCCGGTCGGAGCAGATTGAAGAAGCCGGTCTCGATGTACCCACCATGACGGCCAAGATCCGGCGTATCTGGCAGAAAATGTCCATCCCTAGGAAAAATCAGGTGGCGGGGTAAATCCGCCGCAGATATCAGCCATCAGATGGGCGATATGCATGGATGTCCGGTCTTCCAGATATGGCGCAACTATCTGCACACCAACAGGCAGATTCTGAGGGGTGAAACCGACCGGAGCGATTGTTGCCGGCAGGTAGACAACGTTGGTCAGCCCTGCCCAACCCATGATATTGGTATAGGGCTCCTGCCTGCCATTGACAGATATGGTCCTTTTAAACCAGGATCCATGGTCATGCGGAAAAGCAGCGACGCAGGTGGCGGGACACAGCAGGGCGTCATACTCTTTGAAAAAGTCGGCCCACTTCTCCCTCAGCAATTGTCTCTCTCCATCGACCAGAAGCCAGTCACGATGCCTTTGTATCGCCGCCCGAATCTGTTGGTTCTTGTATTGTGTATCCTCTTTAGACAGCTTGGATTCAGAACGCAACCACTTCTCAAATACTTCCGGTTCAGCACCTGATCCCATCACTGCGTTTAGAAGTTGAATGAATATGCGATAGCTCTCTTGGAATGTTACTTGCGGCTTTTTATCCTGGATATCCACCCCGGCTTTGCTGAGCGCGTCCACCGCTTTTTGAAGACAGTCGCGGACACTGCTGTCCACCGGACAGACCGGATCATCCAGCCAGAGCCCGATTTTGTAGTCTTTGATCGCTTTTTTCCGCGGGGGTGGCAGCTGAATCTGCCACGCTTTCCGATCAGGAATCTCCGGCCCTACGATCAGATCCATCATTAACTGCAGATCCTCGGCACTCCGAGCCAGGGGACCATTCACGACAATATCTTTTTCAATCGTATAGTCTCCGTTAAATATACCGGGAACCGGTGGCAATACGCCATGATCCGGCACAATGCCAAACGTGGCTTTGTGACCATATATGCCGCAAAAATTGGCAGGGTGTCGGATGGAGCCCCCGATATCGTTGCCAATCTCCACCGCGGTCATACCTGTGGCAACTGCCGCCGCTGCTCCTCCGGATGATCCGCCCGGCGTGCGGGTCACATCCCAGGGATTGTTGGTGATGCCATGCAGTCGGTTATAACTCTGAAAGTCAGCCCCGAATTCCGGCAGATTGCTCTTCCCGAAAATAATAGCCCCGGCGTCCAGCAGTTTCTGAACCAGGGCCGCATTTTTCAGGGGGCGGTGGTTCTTCAGACTCTCTGATCCTGCCGTACATGGCATACCCTTCACTTCGATATTGTCCTTGATGGTGATAGGAAGTCCGTGTAACGGACCCCAGTTTTTCCCTGCATCAGTCGCCCGGTCTGCATCTTCGGCTTTTTCCCGGGCCGCGTCGATTGACGTGGCGATAATAGCGTTCAGCAGCGGGTTAAACCGTTCATAACGCTGAATATACTGTTCCAGGAGGTCGCCTGCCGAGATTTTTTTTTCGCGGATCAGGCGGGTCAGTTCAACCGCTGGTTTGAGCGTAATATCAGTCATGCTTTATTCTCACTAGAGGGTTTGCGGATTGGAGAGTCGGATGGAAGACCAACCTCAGGGTCAATCCCGCGTTAACTGGCGATATTTTATCCGGTGCGGCTGGTTGGCGGCTTCTCCCAGGCGTTTTTTTCTGTCTGCTTCATAGTCTGAATAATTGCCTTCATACCAGACCACTTTGCTGTCTCCTTCAAAGGCAAGAATGTGGGTGGCAATCCGATCGAGAAACCAGCGATCATGGCTGATAATCACCGCACAACCGGCAAAATTTTCAAGTGCCTCTTCCAAAGCCCGCATCGTATTGACATCCAGGTCATTGGTCGGTTCATCCAGCAGCAGGACATTGGCTTCGGATTTCAGCATTTGAGCCAGATGAACCCGGTTTCTTTCGCCACCGGACAAGACACCGACCTTTTTCTGCTGGTCAGAGCCGGAAAAGTTGAACCGGGCTACATAAGCTCTGGAATTAAGGGAGCGGTTGCCAATCATGAGGGTGTCCTGACCTCCTGAAATAACCTCCCAGATCGATTTATCCGGATCCAGGGATTCCCTTTCCTGATCAACATAAGCCAGCTTGACACTCTCTCCAATTTTAATCGTTCCGCTATCCGGTTTTTCTTTTCCGGTAATCATTTTGAAAAGCGTCGTTTTCCCGGCCCCGTTTGGGCCGATGATACCGACGATCCCGCCGGGGGGCAGGGAAAATGACATATCTTCAACCAGAAGGCGGTCTGCAAAAGACTTCCTGACCTGCTGGCTCTCAATGACTGTTTTTCCCAGACGGGGCCCCGGCGGAATAAAGATCTCCAGGTCTCTGGCCAGTTTTTCGCCTTCCTGCTTTAATAAGGACTCGTATGAATGAATTCTGGCTTTTGATTTCGCCTGTCGACCCTTGGGAGACATGCGAATCCAGTCAAGTTCCCGCTGGAGGGTTTTCTGTCTTTCGCTCGCCTGCTTTTCCTCATTCTGCAGTCGATTGTGTTTCTGTTCGAGCCAGGAAGAGTAATTCCCTTTCCAGGGAATGCCGTGACCCCGATCCAGTTCCAGAATCCAGCCGGCAACATTGTCAAGAAAATACCGGTCATGGGTTACGGCAATGATGGTTCCTTCATAGTTCCGAAGATGGATCTCCAGCCAGGCTACAGTTTCAGCATCAAGATGGTTGGTCGGCTCATCCAGCAGGAGAATATCCGGTTTCTGAAGTAACAGACGGCAAAGGGCAACCCGTCTCTTCTCACCGCCGGAAAGCACCCGGACGGGAGTATCGCCTTCAGGGCAACGCAGTGCGTCCATCGCCATTTCCAGCCGGGAGTCCAGATCCCAGGCATCCAGGGCATCTATTTTCTCCTGTACGGTTCCCTGTCTTTCAATCAAGGCGTTCATCTCGTCGTCTGACATGGGTTCCGCAAATTTTTCATTAATCTCGTTGAACTCTTTCATCAGGCTCACCGCTTCCTGGGCCCCCTCCTCAACGATCTCCTTAATGGTCTTGTTCTCATCCAGTTCGGGTTCCTGTTCCAGCAACCCCACCGTGTACCCGGGGCTCAGAATTGTCTCACCATTGAAATCACTGTCTTTACCTGCCATGATGCGCAGGAGGGAGCTCTTTCCGGATCCGTTCAGACCCAGCACACCAATTTTAGCACCGTAAAAATAGGAGAGCGAAATATCCTTGATGACCTGTTTTTGATTGTAATACTTATTTACGCCCAGCATGGAGTATATGATCTTATTTGGTTCAGTTGTCATTTTTCGAGTTTCTCTCCGGTATGATTTAGATTCCACTGCAGGGAATACCATTCGGCTGCACGCTATGTAGTCAATAGTCTCTATCTAGACCTCAGCCGAAAAGCTATTTACCAAGAATAACATATGGTTAAAGGGAGCATTTTTGTGTTTTTCTCTAAAACCCCTCAATCAGGGGACTGAGAGATGGTTCTTTTTCAATTGTGGTCCAAAAAGAGACAACGGCG
>JAHJRI010000045.1 GCA_018830885.1 bacterium
CGAAGGTATTGTGTTTCAAGAACCTTGGAAGCCATGGATGGCTTCCAGGAGCTCCAGGAGGATTCATGCGTTTCTTGAAACACAATACCTTTGGGGCGTATATAGGTGAATAGCTTTCCAACGGGCCTACAGCCCGCCTCAATTCTCAAACAACAACCGAAAAATGACCGGTTGTTGCTTAAAAGTTACAACTGGAGACCGTCGATTGATGACAAGAAAAGTGCTGATCACAGGTTCGACCGGCTACATCGGCAGACGACTGAAAGATCTGCTGCTCCACCGGTCCGATCTGGATTTACGGCTGCTGGTCAGGAACAAGTCCAAGGTACGCGGGTCTGTTCTGCAGAAAGTGACCGTCGTCGAAGGGGATACCTTTAATCAGGCAAGCCTGCTGGAGGCCTTACAGGGTATCGATACCGCCTATTATCTGATCCATTCCATGGGAAGCGACAGCGATTTCGAAGAACGGGACCGCGTCAGCGCCGGCAATTTCAGGGATGCCTGTATCGAGGCGGGCGTCAAAAGAGTGATTTACCTGGGGGGCCTCGGTGTCAAAGAGACGGCCAGCGCGCATCTGTTGAGCCGGATTGAAACGGGAGAGATCCTGAGTGCCCGGCCGGACCTTCTGCAGACAATCTGGTTCAGAGCCGGCATTATCATCGGATCCGGGAGCGCCAGTTTTGAAATCGTTCGCAATCTTGTCCAGAAACTGCCGATGATGATTACCCCGAAATGGGTCAATACCCGCACCCAGCCCATCGCCATCAATGATGTGCTGGACTATCTGGCGGATGCCATCGATATTGCTCTGACGGGCGATCTCATCGTGGACATCGGTACGGAGACCATCACCTTCAGGGGGATGATGAAAGCGACGGCGAAGGTGATGAAGCTGAAAAGAGTTCTTTTTCCGGTGCCGGTCCTCTCCCCAAAACTGTCATCATACTGGTTGATCCTGTTTACGCCGGTACCGTTTCAAATGGCCAGGGCCCTGGTGGAAGGACTCAAGTCAGAGACAGTGGTGCTGAACGACCATGCGCGCACCTATTTCCCCCGCATTACACCCATGACCTTTGAAGCATCCATTCAGTCCGCCCTGGAAGAAATGGAACACCATCACGTGCTGAGTCGCTGGTCCGACAGCAGTGCCGGGGACGTCACCGATCTCAGGAACCAGGACGGCATCTCAAATGCCATCTATCGACATCGGCGTGTCTTTTCTCTGGACGGATTGCCCCGGGAGCGGATTTTCCGGTCCATCTGCTCTCTGGGTGGGGAAACCGGCTGGTTTGTGCTGAACCGTCTCTGGCAGATCAGGGGGCTGATAGACAAGCTCGCCGGAGGCTACGGGCTGAATCGCGGCCGTCGGGACAGCCGGCATCTCAGGGTCGGGGATGCCCTTGATTTCTGGAAGGTGGCCGATCTCCAGGAGAACAGACGACTGCTCCTGGTCGCACAGATGAAACTGCCGGGTAAGGCCTGGCTTGAATTCGACATTCAGCCCGACCAGCTCATACAGACCGCTCATTTCCATCCCCGCGGCATACTGGGCCGGCTCTACTGGATAACCATGCTGCCGGTGCACCAGATTATCTTTGGGAAACTGGGAAAACGGATCATTCGTTATGCAGCGGAATTGCCACCCGTGACGGACTGATCCCGTCAGCGATCCCTCAACAGGGTGCCAATGATCCGGTCTTTCTCAATCCAGCGCGCTTTCAGCCAGGCATCCACTTTGTTGAAGTCCAGCTGATCATCCTCGCCTGCAACCTCGTGGAGAAGGTCCGCCATCGGTATTTGGGTAACCCGGACCATGACCCGGGGGCATCTTTTACCCAGGAATTTGAAAAAAACGGGTTTACTGCAGTCATATGCGATGGTGAAATCCAGCACCGAATCGATCTGATGGCCGAAGGTGTTCAGGATAAAGTAGAAACCACCGCTGCGGGGTTTCAGCAAATGCTCGTATGGAGAATCGTATTTGATTCTTTTTTGATCCGTAAAGCGGGTTCCCTCGGCAAAATTGATGATGGCAGACCCTTTCTGACCGACATCCGCCAGCTTGCGCCGAAGTGTTTTCAGATCGTCCTTGCGACTGTTCCCCGGGTCTGGTTTCGATTGAAAAGATTTCCGGTGAACCCGGGGATACTCATAAGCCCAGCAAATCAGACCGATCAGGGGCAGGTAGAGCAGTTCCTGCTTGACAATGAACTTGATGATGGGGGTCCGGTTGATCAGGATGCTCTGGTACACCAGCACATCCGCCCAGGATTGATGATTGCTGATAAGAAGGTAGTTTTTATCAGCAGAGAGATCTTCCAGAGGGTCGACATCAAACCGGATTTTCAAAACAGTATGAAACAGAAAATCGTCAACCCTGACTGCCAGGATGTAAATACCGATCATGAGGCGATAGAGGCCCCTTCTCAGGGCCGGCAGCGGGATCATCAGTTTCAGCAGGGCGAGTATGACCAGGGGCAGAATCCAGATACTCAGATTCAGGGTGATGAAAATCAGGGGCAACACCCCCCTGATGATATCCTGGGGTTCGACTTTCGGTTCCATGACAGGGAATTCAGACAATAATGGTTCGGCAAAAGCGCTGAAATCGCTTCATCTTGTCATTCCGGTACTGAATGCGCCAAGCTTGCAGCGCAGAACCGGAATCCAGTCATATCAAAACCCTCTGGACCCCGGCAGTCAGTCCGCTGCTGCGAGTCTCGCAGCTCAGGTGACGATTTTGGTGATTTTCACGATTTCATCGACGATCGATCATCAAAATACTGACCAGCAGATACTGCTTGTTCAGGTTAGCAGCTGATGCTATTCCGGGCAAGCTCTGAACCAGACAATCGGCAAAATTCCATTCCCGGAGCCATTGCCTGAGAAACGGTCCCGCCCGGGGAGAGATGCACCCATCAGGGGTCTTGTGTGACGATTCCTGCACAGGGAGGGTGACCCGGAGTAACTGAAAAAATATGAGCACTGGAAGGATAACCTGCAGGGGGAGTGGGGAGTATCTGCCCTGGTCGGTTTCGGAGGGATGATGGGAAGGACGGGCTGTTAACCGGTAGCAGACGTCAGGACACGAAACGATCCGGGTTTGGCCCAATAGTTGCTGAAAAAGAGAAGACCCGTAACCTTAATAACAGGAGTCCTGTATGGACGCAGAACAGGCGCGAATGGTGTTTTCCCTGGTGTGGCAGAGCCCATCCGCGACACATAGAGACCGGACCTTCTTTCCAAAAATCAATTTCTGGCGG
Organism: bacterium; assembly: GCA_018830885.1. Taxonomy (GTDB): domain Bacteria; phylum SAR324; class SAR324; order XYD2-FULL-50-16; family XYD2-FULL-50-16; genus JAHJRI01. The sequence continues at coordinate 3,264 of JAHJRI010000045.1, forward strand.
GATCTGTTACCGGGACTGATGGACCGCCATCTCGACCGGTTTGTCAAGGAGGGTCGATATTCGGAGTCCTTTGAAGCCGGAACCCTGGTTGCTCCCTTCGACTCGAAGAAGGTGATCCGGTGTCCACTGAACAGAATTCATGGAAAGCAGAAGGACACCAGTCAGCGGATGTTTTCCAGGGGGCGGTTTTATCCGCGCGGTCTGCTGTCCGGAATCGGTTTCTCACCCCAGGATACGAGACCGTTTCGCGTTCAGAGCAGCAATGATACCGAACTGCTGGTTGATACAAACCATCCCCTGGCTCCCTATCCCCTGACCGTCGCGGCGGAACTGGTCGAAACACTGAACCAGAGACACCAGCGGGGCGGCAGCAGTCTCGATATCGGTCAATCCGTTGCTGAGAACGGTCCCGGTCTGCAGGGTGTCCAGCCTGAATCGCCACCCGATTTCTTATTCGGAGACCCGTTTTATCGACTGGATCCGGAAGCCGATACCCTGTTCTACCAGCACCCCCGCCTGGTCAACCATATCGATCAGGAAGCCAGCCGGCAGATAGCTGCGATCTATGGACGACTGTTAAAACCCGGGATGACCGTTCTGGATCTCATGGCGGCCTGGAACTCTCATCTCAACCCGGATAATGGCAGGATGAGCGTCACCGGTCTCGGATTAAACCG
>JAHJRI010000483.1 GCA_018830885.1 bacterium
ATGAAATCCAAAAGCTGGACTATTCCGAAAAAAAAGGTGAATTATAGCTGTCAAAGCGGCTACTTTCCCTTGTGTTTTGACCTGTATCCTTTGCAGATAAACCGTTATGGCCGTTTATCCAAACTCGAAAGTTGAGTAATCTATTAGGTAAACCCCAATTCCATCCTTTTTCCAGTCATAGATACAGGAAAAAGCTGGTTATCAGACGTCATTACCTTCACTTTCCCTTGATTTAATGCCAGCAGGACGGATATAAACACAGATGGCATAAAAAATTAAATGGAATTTGAGTTCCGTACAAACACGGAAGTATAAAAGGAGCACTAGCACATGACAGATTCATTTCTGACTGATTTAAAGGTCCTGGACATAGGAACCATGGTATCCGGTCCCTACTGTGCAAAACTACTGGCTGATATGGGAGCGGATGTCATCAAAATTGAAACCCCGGAAAGCGACCCAGCCCGGGCTTATGGCCCCTTCCCCAATGGCGTCCCCCATCCGGAAAAAAGTGGATTGTTTCTGTATAACAATACCAATAAACGAGGCATTACCCTCGATTTCACCAGTCCCCAAGACATCGAAACCTTTAAACAGCTGATTCGCTGGGCCGATGCGCTGATTGACAATCGCCCACCGGATTTTTTAGAGTCTGTCGGTCTGGGATGGGATGTTCTTCAAGGGCTGAACCCGGAACTGGTATATACCTCTATCACACCTTATGGACGCACTGGTCCCCGGGCAAATGTCAAAGGGGATGAACTGACCCTCATCCATGCGGGATCAATGGCCAACATTCTGCCGGCGAGATCGTCAAATTTGGATCGTGCTCCTGTGAAGATGGGTGGGTTTCAAGTGGCGTATCATGGTGGTATTGTTGCTGCAATGACCACTTCAGCCATCGCAACCAACCGCTCAAAAACAGGCGGCGGTCAATTAATTGATGTTTCGTTGCAGGAAGTGGTATTGACCGTAGTGTCTCCCATGGTACTCAGCACCTTGTACCACAAAACGACCTGGAGTCGTGTTCCCGACAGACCGCCTACCATGGGCAGGATGCAGACCAGTGATGGGTATGTCGTGTTCGCAGCGGCCGATGATCATCACTTTCGCGCCTACAGAGAATTGATGGGAAAACCCGACTGGGTGGCCGATGACATTTGGGACAACCGACACTATCGAAGTCACCATTTGATGGATATCGCTCCACAGATGGATGAATGGATGATGAAACAAAAGAAAAACGAATTACATCATCAGCTGTCCAAGGTTGGTATCCCTATCGGGCCTGTCAATACAGCCAAAGATGTATTGGAAAGTCCCCAATATGCGGCCAGAGGCTTTTTTACAGAGATTGACCATCCCGTCGCCGGTAAATTCAAATATCCAGGATTGCCTTTTATATCAACAGCTGTTTCGCAAGCCGTCAACAAACCTGCCCCATTATCAGGTGAACATAATGAGGCGGTCAGGAATCAGTTATCTGCCTATGAGGCTGATACCAAATCCCAGCCATCACAACCCTCCACTGCCAAGCCAAAACTGCCCCTGGAAGGGGTCAGAGTGCTGGACTTCAACTGGGTCTGGGCAGGGCCTTATTCCTGCGTCATGCTGGGGGCTCTGGGGGCTGAGGTCATAAAAATCGAAGGACACAACCGGTCAGATCTGACGCGCCGGACGGTTGTCTGGCCTTTACCGGAAGAGTTGCCCGAGATGCTGCTGCCCAATCAGTCGATGTCTTATAATTCTGTGAACTTAAACAAGAAAAGTCTGACACTGGATCTGAGCAAACCGGAAGGAAAAGAGATTGCCAGAAAACTGGTAGCCATCAGCGATATCGTCATTGATAATATGCGGCCGGGAGCCATGCAGAAATTGGGTCTTGGATATGAGGATCTAAAACAGGTGAAATCAGATATCATTGCCATTGCACTGTCCAGTCGTGGCAACGGGGGACCTGAAAGCAGTCATCTGGGGTTTGCAACCATTCACCAGGCGGTTGGCGGGCTGGTTCATATCTCCGGACATCCTGACGATCATCCCACCCACGCCAGCCCCGGCGACGCTGACCTGATGAACGGGATGTCCAATGCCTATAATGCCATCGCTGCATTACACTACCGAAATCGAACCGGGAAGGGTCAATTTATCGACTACTCTCAGTGCGAAGGGGTCACAGCCTTAATCGGGGAATCGTTGCTGGAATACCAGATGACCTCTAAAATTCCCGAACGAATGGGTAACGCGCACCCCTACTACGCTCCGCATAATCTATACCGTGCGTGGGGCGTTGATCGGTGGCTCGCTCTTGAGATACACAACGACGAGGAATTCAGGACCCTGGCCCGGGTTATCGGGCAGCCTGAACTGGCCCTGGATCTTCGCTTTTCAGACATGACCTCCCGCAAGAAAAATGAAGCTGAGCTGGACGCTGTCATCGGGGCATGGATTCTTCAAAGAGACCGGGATTGGATAGTCAAGGAATTCACTGAGGCTGGTTTGGCAGCTGCACCTTCAAGGGAAAACAGGGATATTGTCGCCGACCCGCATCTTAAAGAAAGGGGAGTCTTCGTTAAAATTGATCACCCTGAGCTGGGAGAACTGCCGTTTATCAACCCGCCATGGAAGTTTTCAAGTCTGGAGATGCAGACCAGGCGAGCGCCTCTGTTGGGAGAACATAACGAATATGTTCTCAAGGATTTGCTGGGATTTACCCAGGAAGAAGTCAAAGACCTCACTGAAAAAGACATCATCATGTCCAACGAGCAGTCCGGAAAGCTACTGAATAAATAACTATTCAGCTGACTCACTGGGCAATCCTGTCACAGTTATAAATGCAGTTACCTATGCCAGGGGGAAGGATTTCAAACTCGCATCCATACTCCCTGGCGCTCCTTGAAATCCTTCCTCCTGTTCCGTGGAACTTAAAAAGGGACCATTGGATCAGGTACATGAGCGTAAACGAGTATCTCTCCATTCTGCGGGGACTGCCTTACCTCCTTACCGGAGTCCCGATAAGCGCATCCAAGTAATCCCCAGCATGTTTCCTTTGCCCCGATACGGCCGTTTTCTCCGTACTCAGAACCAAATCGCCCCAAACAGCAGCCACCGGGTTTCCTCCTTGCCAATCCCCCAACAGTCTCCATTTTTTTTGCTGAACAACAATCCCGATTTTTTATTCATTGTTGACCGCACAGATAACCACATTGTATAATGAACACTCTGAAACTGAACATTACTTCGCAAACAAAAACAGGTTTTTGGAGACCCCTATGACAAAAGAATCGATTGATCCCAAAGTATATAATTTGTACGACGAGTACTGCCATTCGCAGATGGAAAGGCGTGATTTCCTGAACAGGGCGGCGGCCCTGTCTGTCGTTGGTGGTTCAGGACTTGCGATGGCGACTGCATTGTTGCCCCGCTATGCTGAAGCGCAAACGATTTCTTTTACTGACGATCGAATGAAAGCCAGATATGTCGCGTATGATTCTCCCGGGGGGACATCGGGTAAGATGAGAGGATACCTGGTAAAACCTGCCGGCAATGGTCCCTTTCCCGCAGTGGTGGTTATTCACGAAAATAGAGGGTTAAACCCCTATATAGAAGATGTGGCACGTCGGATTGCGGTTGAAGGATTTCTCGCACTGGCACCGGACGGACTTTTCCCCATCGGGGGGTATCCGGGCAATGATGACGACGGGAAAATCATGCAAAGCTCACTGGATGGCAACAAGCTCTTTACCGATTTGCTGAACAGTGCCAGATTCTTGAAAAACCATGAATGGTCCAACGGTAAGCTTGGGGCAACCGGTTTCTGTTATGGCGGTGGGGTCGTCAATGATTTTGCTGTGAGATTGGGAGCAGACCTGCAGGCAGGCGTTCCATTCTACGGTCGGGCTGCTGCAACTGAAGATGTTCCAAAGATTCAGGCTGCACTGATGATTCATTATGCAGCGGATGACCCTCGTGTCAATGCCATGCGGGATGAGTACGAAAAAGCGCTGAAAACGAACGGAAAGGATTTTGTTATGTATACCTATGAAGGCACACGTCATGGTTTCCACAATAATTCAACTCCCCGTTACGATGAAAAACAGGCTAAAATCGCCTGGGAGCGAACAATTTCCTTTTTTAAGAAGCATCTTGCCTGAACAGGGAAGGGAGTCGTCGTCAATACGAATCCGGTCTGCGCGATCAGACTCATGATACGGGAAAGCTGACCGGCGACATCCGGCTGATCGGGATATTCCCATCCGACATCTTTGATGGGGATCCACACAATCTCCGGGGTCTCTGGATCCCGGGCAGTCTCTTCCCAAAGGCCAGGGTGTTTGAAGATTTTACAAATGATCGGTATCCGCGGTCTGCTTTCCTTTCCGCAATCCACCACGATCCTGCCGAACTGCACCGGCATCATTGAGACACTGCAGCCCGTCTGATCCCCTGGGGATCCGACGCTCAAGTTCGCTGCCGGAAAAAATAGCGGTTGAACACCACAGGCGGCATCCGTCTGAAAATCCGGACCAGGATAAACACCACCATCAGTGCAAACACCATCCGTCCCCAGATTATCCCCGAGACATGCCCCCCCAGCAACATCATCAGCAGGGTATCTTCAATCACGCTGTGAAACAGGCCCAGAATCGTAAAAGAGAAAAAGATGTCCTGGGGCGTCAACCGCCCGGACTGTGCCTCCTGGATCAGCAACCCGCCGCCATAGCCGATGCCCATGATCATGCCGATAATGGTTGACGGTGCCGCCTGCCGGCTCATTCCCAGCAGACGCAGGCCAGGAGCGAGAATCCAGGTCAGGGCCGCCGTAATCCGCAGGGTATCCATCAGTTTCATGATCAGGATCAGGGTGCTGATGATCAGGTAGATAAAAAAGAGGTTGCGAAGCTGTTCCAGGCTCCATTCCCACCAGCCCGGCTGCTTGATGACCTGTTCCCAGAGGGTGACATGGGTCGTTTGCAGGTAGTCTATGCCCTGGTAGATCCGGCTCAGAATCCAGCCCAGGCTGAAGGCACCAATTACCCGCAGTGGCATCATCACCCGGAAGCGCGGACCCGATTTCTGGGCGATTCGCAGTTCCACCGGCAACGAATGCGCCACCAGCATCATGGTCGTGAGGACGGTGACCTGTGCTACAGTCAGTTGTGGCGCCAGGGTCACAAAGACCACCACCCCGGCATAGAGGTTGGTCAGCATGGCCGTGGCCCAGACCAATCCCATGTTGCCCGGCAACCCGACCAGTTCCATGACCGGCGCCAGCCACTGGCCGATGGGGTGGATCATTCCGGACTCGCTCAACAGCCGGGTCAGGATGGTAATGGGAATAATAATTTTAAACAGCACCAGGCTGGTTTTTGATGACTGCCGGAAAACGTCGACGATGGCACTGACCAGCCGACGGGCAAGCGGTTTTTCCATGAACGGATATTCAATATGTATGTTGTTGTGTAAAATAAATTCGTCATTACCCCTCCGGAGTCGGGGGTATTATGATTCAAAACGATGGAAAACAGGACGTTTTCCAACAGCTCCAGGGATGGATTCATGCGTGTTTTGTATCATAATACCCTCGACGGAGGGGAGCTGAACATTTACATGTAAAATTACATTATTCAAATCACTACAACGTCGCAAAGAACCCGAAGAAGATCGTCGACATGCCGATATCCGGCAATCCGACCCAACAGCCGGCGATGGACCTGCCCCTTTTCTCCGTTGTGACAGTTAACCTGCAGTGTATCAATTATCAGACGGTTTCACACGCCCGAGTTTGTCGATTTGACCATGGACATCAATCTTGTTCCAATTATTATTTTTTCCTTTCTGTCCTGCCTGAGCCTTGCCTTTGCGGGGTCTGATGGAATTCTGATCCCCTTTGCGCTGGGCACCTTCTTTTATTCCATTGAATGGATGCCCGCACACCTTGATACCGCTGACCCTGTTGTCAAACCCGTATATCCTGGTGTGGTATGACGGACCGTCTGGTCGCTTACTTCATAGCCTGAATTTGATAAAGCGCCAACAATTCGGTCATATCCCCAGCCTGGATTTTCTTCAACAAAGCGGATAACAATTACTTCCAGTTCATGATCGATTCCTGGCCTTCCAGCCTTTTTTCTGCACTTTGATCCATCGAATTTCTTTGCTACCAGCCACCGCAAGCATTCCAGGATTGTTTCCGGGCGAACGATACACACAATTTCTCTTCGTGCTTTGCGACCTATTCGGTTTACTGTCTTCGCCAATCTGATTCGTTCAAAGTTATTCAATTTTAAAGGCCCGTTGAATTTGGGTTTAATGATTTCATGTTCAGCTGCTTGATATTTATTTCTCAGCAACATTTCCTTGTCTACTCGACCGCTAACCAAGGCCAACGCCTCAACAGGTTCATTTTCCCTCCGATTTTTCAAATACGAGAATCAGAATGTAAATGGAAATCTATCAAAACCAAACGCTTGAGGAAATTTAGGATAGAACGGATAGCCTTATGGCCG
>JAHJRI010000484.1 GCA_018830885.1 bacterium
CAAATCGATTTCCGCCGAACTTGCAATATCCGCCCCTCAGGTCACAAATGTCATCAATATGCTGGAAGAGGGCAACACCATTCCGTTTATTGCCAGATATCGCAAAGAGAACACCGGTAACCTGGATGAGGTTCAACTGCGAGCCATACGCGACCGCTTTGACTATATCACTGAACTGGAACAGCGGAAGGCGGTGGTGCTCAAATCGATCGATGAACAGGGCAAGCTGACCCCGGAACTGGAACAGGCCATCCAGCGGGTTGAAACGAAACAGGTCCTGGAGGATCTCTATCTGCCCTTCAAACCCAAGAAACGGACCCGGGCCACGATCGCCCGGGAGAAAGGACTGGAGCCGCTGGCTGAATTGATGCGCAGCCAGGAGAGCGTTGACGCCTGGCTGGCTGGTTACCTGGCGGAAAAGGGGGATGAGATTGATGAAATCGAGGCGAAGCAGCGGGCAAGAGATATACTGGCTGAATGGATATCGGAAGATGCTGAGATCAAGGAACGAATCCGGGAAATCAGCTGGGCTGAAGGCATTATCAAAACGGAGGTACAAAAGGCATTTGCCGAAGAAAAAACCAAGTTTGAGATGTACTATGACTACAGTGAACCGGTCAGGGTTATCCCGGCGCATCGATACCTGGCGGTGAGACGCGGGGAAGAGGAATCCGTGCTCAAAATCCGCTTCGATCTGCCGACTGAAGGTAATCTGGCCGTGATTACGGAGAAATGGGTCAATCGACAGAAAAAAGAGGACGAACACCTCCACCTGGCAATCAGTGACGGCTACCAGCGACTGATCCTACCCTCACTGGAGGTGGAGCTGAGACTTGAACTGAAAGGCAGGGCGGACGAGGAGTCGATCAAGGTGTTTGGTGAAAATATGAGGAATCTGCTCCTGGCCCCGCTGGGTGGAACACGGATGATTCTGGGTCTGGATCCGGGCTTCAAGTCCGGGACCAAGATCGTGGTGGTCGATGGTACGGGGAAATATCTGGAAAAAGCGGTTATCTTCCCCACCTTTTCGCAGCAGAAGGTGCTTGAAGCGGAGAAGACCCTGGATGATCTTCTGAAAAAATATCCCTGTGAATTTATCTGTATTGGCAATGGCACTGCTTCCCGGGAAGTGATGCAGTTTGTCCGCAACTATCTGAAGAAGACCGGTCAGACAGAGATTCAGCCGGTGATGGTCAACGAGTCCGGTGCTTCGGTCTATTCTGCTTCGGATATTGCCAGGGAAGAGTTCCCGGACCTGGATGTCAGTTTCAGGGGATCTATCTCCATCGCCAGAAGATTTCAGGACCCGCTGGCGGAACTGGTGAAAATAGATCCAAAATCCATCGGTGTTGGCCAATACCAGCACGATGTGGACCAGAAAAAGCTGAAGAAATCCCTGGACGAGGTCATTGAGTCCTGTGTCAACTTTGTGGGTGTGAACCTGAACACAGCGTCTGCTTCCCTGTTATCCTATGTATCCGGTTTGAATAAAACCCTGGCCAAAAACATCGTCACCTATCGCAACGAATATGGTGCTTTCAAAGAGCGGAAGGAGCTGAACAAAGTGCCCCGCTTTGGACCCAAAGGCTTTGAGCAGTCCGCGGGGTTTCTGAGAATCAAGGACGGGACGGATCCCCTGGATCAATCAGCCGTTCATCCGGAAAATTATGCCACCGTCAAAAAGATGGCGGCCGATTGCGGGCTGTCCGTGACCGAATTGATCGGTAACAGCGTGGTGCTGGACAAGCTGGATATCGCCAGATATGAGACGGAGAATGTCGGTCGTCTCACCCTGCGGGATATTGTTGATGAACTCAAAAAACCGGGTCGGGATCCCCGCAAGTCCTTTGTCGGAGCCCAACTGAATGATGAGATCCAGACGATCCAGAATCTGGAAGAGGGCATGATGCTGGAGGGTACGGTCACCAACCTGACCAAATTCGGCGCTTTTGTCGATCTGGGGGTTCACCAGGATGGTCTGGTGCACATCTCCGAGATGTCCAACCGCTTTGTCCAGGATCCGGGTGAAATCTGCGGGGTTGGTGATATTGTCACGGTCAGGGTGCTGAGTGTGGATTTGAAGCGGAACCGCATCGCACTGACCATGAAGACAAAACCGGAATCCGGAACCAGCGGGAAAAAGAAGGCAAAACCCCTTTCACGGAAACCCCTCAGCAAGGGGGAGATCTCATCCGATTTTGCCAAACTGGCTGACAAATTCAAAAGTCGCTGATTGTTTTCCGGAACCTGTTTCTGAATTGATTCAGTGCGGTCCAGGGAGCTTGCCTCCCCTCAATTCAACCCGTAGATCATTGGCACGGGAACTAGTTGTAGGCCGCCTCAGGATGAAAACAGACGATGGCCGCGGTTGTGCCTGTCGGATAGAACTCAAATCCATCGGTCAGTTCAATTCCCAGCCGCTGCCCGGCATTCAGAATTTCAAAAAGTGGCCGGTTGTTTTCGATATTGGACATGGATGGATAGCCGGGAGAATATCGCATGCTGGTGCCCGGCTGTTTCTTGAAAACCATGTCATTCAGGATCTGATTGACATGCTCTGCCATATCCTCGGCAATCCGGTTGGACAACCCCTGCAGCAGCAACGATCCTTCCCGGTCCTCTTCACTGAAACTCTGGATGGCCCTGTCCACATCCGGTCCGGCTGTCGTCAGCTGGATACCGATCACATCTTCCTGGTCCGGGTTGAAAAACCGGGCGACGTTGAAGATATCCTTCTTGCCTTTGCCGATGACATCGTTAAATGTCAATGTTGCCAGCGTTTTCCGGGATTCGGGATCCAGAACGGTCACGGTCCGGTCGCCACCCCTGCATGGAAAAAGGGCATACACTCCCTGGGGTTTGATCCAGTCGTTGTCATCCGCCCGTTCAATCCATTCATCCAGTTTAGCGGCCAGCATTTCCGGTGTGACCCCCTTTCGCTCCCAACTGCGCTGACCACCGTACTTCCAGTTCAGTGAAAACAGCAGTTTCTGGTTAATGCGGTCTTTGAAGTCAGACAGGCGGTATACCCGCTTATGAACCGGCTCAAAGATCACAACCCGGGAGCGGGAGGACTCAAAAGGGACAGTCCTTATCGGCAGGGTATTGAACAGTTCCTCCATCTGTTTATCCAGGTTTTGTCCGGACTGGTAGGCTGCTGTCAGGGTTTTTCTGTTTTCGGCCAGCAGTTGATCTGTCTGGGTTGGTTCAAGCATCTGGTTCAGGATATTAACCCCGTCCATACCGGAGCGGCAATAGAAGACATTGTCCCTGATTTCCGCCAGTGAGTTCATCCCCGCCATGGCAACATAGGCGGCATGGCGGTTGTTGACAGGGGCACCGCCGATCAGGATCGGTATGTCATCCATCTGTCGCTCCTTGAGCAGGGTCGAGACCGCAATCATGTGATTGGAGGTCTGGACCAGCAGGGCCGACATGCCGACTGCCATTGCCTGATGTTCTTCTGCGGCTTCAACGAACCGGGTGATCGGGACCTGCACCCCCAGGTCGATCACCTTGTACCCGTAGTTTTCCATCAGGGTCTTGGCGAGATCCTTGCCGATACTGTGGACATCCTGGTAGACGGTACCCAGCACGATGGTTCCCTTGGTCCGGATCTGGAGATCGTTTTCTCCTGTCAGGCTGCTCTTCATATAAGCTTCCAGAAATCCCATCACCTGTTTCATCACATCAGCAGACTTCAGCAGATGTGGCAGAGAGACCATCCCGTCAGCAAAACCGGCACCCAGCTCCTCCATGGCCGGCATCAGGTGATCATTGATCAGACCCAGCGGTTCCATATCCTGGATGATGGCCGCAACATCGACCACAATCCTGTCACTGTATGGATACTCAAGATTCCTGACGGAGACATGACCCTGGGCGCGTTCCTTGAAGCCGTCCTTGATTTTGGCGCAGACAGATGCCGGCAGGTCGAGGGATTCGTAGCTGCTCTTTTTCACCTCGCTGCCACCCTGTTTTTTCTGAAGCGCGATCTCTTCCAGTTCGAAGAAGGCATCCATGTCATGCTCAAGAATGATACGCCGCCCGAGTTCGTAATCCCTGGAATTCAATGAATCCACGGGGACATAGTGGTTCGGATTGACGATCGCCGCATCCAGGCCCTTTTTACGAGCCTCATCCAGGAAAACTGAGGTGAGGACCTTGCGCATATAGGGTTTTTTGCCCAACCCGTTTGTCAGATTGCCGACACCGATGATGGTCTTGATATCCCCATGGAGTTTTTTTATTGCCGGAATGGCGTTGATGGATTCCATGGCGAAATTCAGGCCGGGTTCCGGTTCCGCGCCAATCGGAAAGGCATTGATATCAAAAATCAGTTGTTCCGGTTTGATCCCGTGCTGATGGACCGCCTTGTCCAGAATCTGCCGGCTGAGTTCAATCTTCTGGGCAGCGGTAACCGCAGGACCTCCCGGTCCGGTGGTCAGTGCGATATAAACGGGTGCATGCTGCCGGGTCACACTGAGTACGGCGTCCACCTTATCGACTCCCGGGGCATACTCCTCCATTGAAATGGAATTGATCACCGGTCGTCCGGGATAGTTGCGAACAGCCTCCGCCAGCGCCTCCACGTCGAATGAATCCAGGCACATGGCCCCGGGAAAATCCATTGTCTGATGCCGGACCACGGCCACCAGTGTCTCTTTGGTCTCCACCACGTTGGAATCCATACAGACATCGATTATCTCCAGTCCCAAATCCCTAACCTGTTCGTTCACCACCTCTTCCAGCGCATCGTGATCAATGGGTTTCGACTCTTCCACCGCGAGGCGCACTTTCTGGGATCCCCGGACATTCAGTCGCTCCCCGATACGGATCAGGGATGTTTCCCCGTCCAGCAGCACCGCCTGTTGCGGACCCGAAACATACAGTCTTTTATCGATGGTCCGGGGTGCCGGTGTCAGCCCTCTGATCGCATCTCTGACAACCCGGATGTGCTCGGGTGTGGTCCCGCAGCACCCGCCCACAATATTCACCCCATAGGTTGTAATAAACCGACTGAGGTGATGGGCGAGGTTGTCCGGTGTCAGCCTGAAAATCGTCTGTCCGTTTTCCGATTCCGGCAGCCCGGCATTGGGTACCACGGAGATGGGCAGCCTGGAGTACCGGCTCATCTTTTCAATGGTTGCGGTCATCTGCTCCGGGCCAAGACTGCAGTTGATTCCCAGGGCATGAATACCGATATTCTGGAGGGTGGTGATGACCGCATGGATGTCCGTGTTGAAAATCTGCATCCTCGAAAACTTGTCGACCGTCACCTGGGCAATGATCGGCAGGTCGACCCCGCGTTCTGTCATGGCTCGTTTTGACCCGATGATGGCTACTTTCAGCTCCAGAATATCCTGCTGGGTATCAAAAATGAGAAGATCGACCCCACCATCGATCAATCCCAGGGTCTGGCAATAGAAGTTTTCCTCAATTTGATCATAGGTTCCTTGACGCAGGTCGGCATGGGTGCTGGAGAGCACCCAGTTGGATGGACCCAAAGACCCGATCACAAAGAGAGGACGCTGGTCGTAGTCGGCATCCTTCTGATGAATTACAAGGGCCTCCCGGGCGATTTCGGCTGCCCGTTTGTTCAAGTGATAGGCGAACACTTCTACCGAATTCCGTCGCAGATCCAGGCCTTCCGGTTGTTCGGGAAACTCATGTAGATCGAGGCTGGTGAAATCGAATTCCTGCAGCCGCAGCGGTGAAGCCCCGAAAGTGTTTGTTTCAACGGCGTGGGAGCCCGCCCGGTAGTATTGCAGGTGAAGCTCCCTGAGTTCCGAGGGTCTGGAAAACACTATCATGTCGGAGAGCATCTGAAACGCCTCGCCACCGTATACACCGGCTTCGAATTGAAAACTCTGGATCATGGTGCCCATGGCACCGTCCAGCAGCATGACCTGTGTCGATAAAAATTGTTTGAATTCTTCAGGTGTCATAAAAGGGTCTATTCAAAAGGTGTGGTTTTCTTTCGGGTTCCTGTTGTCGTTATCTGCTGCTGAAGGCCCCGTGACCGGTTGTCTGAGACGCAGGGTGCTGAATGGTATCTAGGCAGCAGGCCCGACTGTTTCGGCCAGATCGGCAATCATGGATTTCAAGGTGTTATAGTCCTGGGCCACCGGAATCTGGGCATATTGGGCACTGATCTCTGCGGGTGGGCAGAAGAAGATGCCGTGATCGGCTCTTTGCAGCATCCCCAGATCGTTGAAAGAATCGCCCACCGCCAGGGTTCTGAAATTGAGTGATTTGAAAGCGTCAATGGCCCTGGTTTTGGCATCGTTCATTCGCAGATGATAGGAGTTGATGACATTATTGCCATCCACACCCAGGGCGTGACAGAAAATCGTCGGCATGCGCAGTTTTTTCATAATGGGGCGAGCGAATGATTCAAACGTGTCAGACAGAATAATCACCTGACAGGTATCCCTCAGCCAGTCCAGAAAGTCCAGGGCCCCTGGCAGCGGGTCCATGGTGGCGATTGTGGCCTGGATATCCCTCAGGGTCAGTTTTTTTTCCGCGATAATCTTGAGTCTCATGCCCATCAATTCATCATAATCTGAAATATCACGGGTGGTCAGTTTCAGCTCCTGTATCCCGGTTTTTTCTGCAACGTTAATCCATACTTCCGGAAACAGGACCCCTTCAAGGTCCAGGCAGGCAATCAGCATATTATTACTCCTTCTGTATCAGTCAATTTCAGGTGAAACTGTTAAAAGTTACAAAAAACGGTTGCTTCAAATAGTGACAATCGAAACGGATGGTTTCAACAGGAAGCAGCCGATCTTCTTTCGAAAGCGCCCTGACCGCAGGTGGGCTGAAAAACCGGAGATGTGCCTTTGAATTGGATCAAATGCTGGTTATTCTTGATTATGGCAAATCTCAGTCGTGGTCGTGGAACGGGTAAGATCTGAACTGCCGCAACGGACGCGTCCGGATTTAGCCTTCCGGTATATTCACTTAAGGGCACCTTGATCCATTTAAATAATCGAACTTACCGCACCAAAGGGTTGATCTTTCAAGAAACGCACGAGTCCATCCATGGAGCTCCTGGAAGACATCCATGGCTTCCAAGGTTCTTGAAACACCAACCCTTTGATGCTGACTGAGTTCCATTTAATCAAGGTGTCTTTAATATTAAGGGAAAAATTAAACTATGCCAATGGCCTTGGTATAAATGACGGTTAAAAACGACCCTGCTCAACCCCGAGATGGGTGATGACATCTGAACGGATGAGCTACCATCGATTATGGTTTTCGAAGCGACCGCAGGTTTGCTATAATACCATTAAACACCTGAAAAATAAGGTTGAGTCCCCTCCGAAAAGCCCCAAAATCGTCACCCCGGCGAAAGCCGGGGTCCAGAACTATATGTTTTTAATGTATTCCGGCCTTCGCCGGAATGACGGTTGAGGTCGATTTCCGGCTTTTCGGGGGGGGGGGGACTCAAGGTTGAATAAAACAGAGACAGCCGATGGGGATGATCATTCCGAAAGCTCTCCCGCATGCCCTGGGATCAAGATTCACTGGATTTTCCTGTCCATCACAATGCAGAAAACTGAGATGACGCTTTCTGAGAAACTGAAAATGCTCCCGGATCAGCCGGGAATATACCGATTTTTTGCCCGGAACGGGAAGATTATCTATATCGGTAAAGCGAAGAACTTGAAATTGCGTGTTCGCAGCTATTTTCTGGAATCCCAGTTGACCGACTACCGGGTGATCAATCTCATTCCCAATATTGTCGATGTCGAATGGGTTGTGACCCATACGGAAGCTGAGGCGCTCATCCTGGAAGACAAGCTCATCAAGACCCACAAACCCAAATTCAATATTCAACTCAAGGATGACAAGTCCTATCCCTATTTCAAGCTTTCTATCTCTGAAAAATACCCCCGTCTGAGCCTGGTCCGGGAGATTGACAAGGACGGTTCCCTCTATTTCGGCCCCTATGTGTCCGTTACCCAGACCCGGGCTGCCTGGCGCATCATTCGAAAATACTTCCCCCTGCGCCAAAGCAAAATGGTTCTGGATGGATCCAGAACCTACCGTCCCTGTCTGAATTACCAGCTCAACCGGTGTCTCGCACCCTGCGCCGGTCTGGTGCCGGTTGAAAAATACGACCGCATCGTGCAGAGTGTCCTGCAGCTTCTGAAAGGCAATTACGAGGGTCTGATCGACAATCTGAAAACAGAAATGGAAAAACAGTCACAGGCCCTTAATTTTGAGGAAGCAGCCGTTATCCGGGATCAGATCACCGTTGTCAGACAGACCTTGCAGAAACAGCGGATTGTGGCCAAAGATAAAATAGACCGGGACGTTTTTGCCCTGATACGGTCTGGTGGATTTGCCGGTGTTCAGATCCTCTTTATCCGCAATGGCATCCTGTTGAGTGACGATTTTTTTCTCTACAAAAAGGCTGAACATTTTGATGACCAGGAGATTATCCGATCGATGCTCTCGCGACTCTATCTGGCTGGAGACCGATTTGTGCCCCGCGAGATTCTGCTGCCTTTTCCCTACGATGATGCCACGATGTTTGAAGATTTCTGCCGGCAGCAGAAAGAGACGCTGGCAAAAATTCTGGTCCCCATACGGGGAGAAAAAAAAGCACTTCTGGATCTGGCCATGAAAAACGGGGAGCAGAACCTGGGATTGAAACTGAATGCCATGCGGGCGGATGAGAAAGTTCTGGAAGAGGTTCAACAGACCCTCAAGCTCAGAAACCGGCCCAACCGGGTCGAGTGTTTCGATATCTCCAATATTTCAGGATCAAACAATGTGGCTTCCATGGTCGTCTGGGAAGGCAATCGCAGCAGCAAAAGCAACTACCGCAAATACAAGATCAGAACAATCGACGGAGCCAACGACTATGCTGCCATGGAAGAGGTACTCAGCAGGCGGTATCGCCGCTTACAGGGGCAGGATCAACCGGTGCCGGATCTGATTCTGATCGATGGCGGCAAGGGGCAGTTGTCCAGTGCGGAAAAGATACTCTCCCAGGTGGGGGTTGATCTGGAAAAAATCGATCTCATCGGGTTGGCCAAAGGCCGAAGTGAAAAAAGAGCCGGTGTTGACAAAGGGCAGACAGATTTTGAGTATGTGGTTAAACCCCGTCGCAAAAACATCATCCCCCTGAGAAAAAACTCCTCCACCCTGTATTTTTTACAGAATATCAGAGATGAGGCCCATCGATTCGCTATCAGCTATTTTCGTAAAACACACGGAAAAGCCGGGTTGAAATCCGGTCTCGAAGAGATTCAGGGAATCGGTGCTGTGAAACGCAGGAAACTCCTCCGTCAGTTTAAAAATATGGCCGCTATCAGAGCAGCGGCGATTGATGACATCCAGAAAGTGAAAGGTCTATCGAAGAATGATGCCCTGGCGGTTTACCGGTTTTTCCACCCGCTACCCGACATCCCAGCGGAAAAACAGAACCAGAATGAGAGCCGCTGAAACCTTTTTGACCCGCCAGGAGACCCTGGCACGGGTTTGAATTTGTGATCTGTATCCACTCAATCCTTGTTGGGAGAAATCCATGCTCAAGTTATTGTCCTGGTTTATCGCTGGTCTGCTCCTGTTGACAGTTACCCCGTCCCTCCGCCCTTTTCAGCCGGACACGATCGAACCCTTTCAGCCGGACACGATCGACCGCCTCATAAAACGCAGGCAATGTCCCCGCTGCAATCTCTCCAAAGCGAATCTGTCGGAACTCCAACTGGATGGGGCAAACCTCAGGCACGCCAACCTGAGCTTTGCCGACCTCAGCTGGTCACAACTGAATCAGGCCGATCTCCAGGGGTCAAACCTGGAAAATGCGGACCTCAGCTGGGTTCATTTAACTTCTGCCAACCTGAAGAAAGCCTTTCTAAAGTTCACCATATTCCAGCTGGCTGATCTGGAAGCAGCCGATCTGCAGGGCGCATATCTCAACCAGGCCGATCTCAGCTGGTGCAATTTGACGGATGCCTATCTGAAAGGGGCCGATCTGGAACAGGCAAACCTCTTTCAGGCCAATCTGCAGAATGCCAATCTGCAAAGGGCTAATTTCAAGGGCGCCAATCTGGAAAACGCGAACCTGTCCGGGGCTAGAATAGATAATATCTTTCTGGAAGGTGCCAATCTGAATGCCGCAATCTGGATCGACGGAAAAAAATGTCAACAGGGATCGATCGGTCGCTGTATTCAACAATAATCCGATTCGTACGTCAAATATCACCGGGCGTAAACCTCTTTTTATAAAAGGAACGTTCGTTCTGTTTTTGATTGGGATTTGACTTTGCCCAGTTGAACCACTATTATTGACTCCATCATGTGATGGATATCATCTGTTATCGTCTGATGTTGTGGCATGCTGTCTTCAGAGCGGATATCTGTCTCGGCGCTGTCAGCCCAGGGGCATGCCCCGGCAGCATCAGGGCACCTTGATTAACTGGAACTCAGTCAGCAGCAAAGGGTTGATGTTTTAAAAACCTGGGAAGCCATGGATGACTTCCAGGAACTCTATGGATGGGCTTGTGCGTTTCTTGAAAGATCTACCCTTTGTTGCGGGTAATCTCTATAATTTTAATGAATCAAGGTGCCCATAAATATAGAAAAGGGGTTTGGTATCGAGTTGAATTGTTTCTGACAAGTTCGGACTGTTTAGTTTACAGGGTAAATCTGTCATCTTCGGGTGATCATCCACAGGTGTCTCATCGACCCGCGATTTTCTGTTTTCCACGCACTGACAGACCTTCACCGTAACAGCCCGTCATACACGTCCAACATTGAAAATGAATAGTTGAAATTATGGATAAACAAAACGATGGAAAGGGATTGATGGAAGAGTTTGCCGTTCCGACTTACGACGAATGGCTGGCGCTGGTCAATGAGCAGCTGAAGGGAGCCCCTTTTGACAAAAAGCTGGTCACACAAACCGTCGAAGGCATTTCCATTCAGCCCATCTATTTACGAAAGGACATTCAGGAGCTGACCCCCCAGTTGACCCCACCAGGTCAGTATCCCTTTATTCGCGGGACGAAGGCGTCCGGCAATACATCCAGGAGCTGGGCCGTATCCCAGTTGTTTCAGTATCCGACGGCAGAGCAGTTTAACGAGGCTGCCTGCCGGGATATCAGCAATGGATTGACCAGTCTGCAAATAACACTGGATGAAGCCGGAAGGTCAGGGCACGATCCAGATCAGTCTTCAGAGGGGGTTGTTGGTCACAATGGCTTGTCGATCATCACCCGGCATGATCTTGTTCAGGCCTTGAAGGGCATTGATCTGGCAGCCATTCAGGTTCAACTGGAAGGTGGGATGACCGGTGGTGCTCTGCTGCTGTTTTTACTTGAGTATTTGCATGGGAAGAAAACAGGGTTTGCCTCCCTGCGGGGAAATCTGGTTTTCGATCCGCTGGCTGAACTGGCTGCCAGGGGGACACTGCCAGCTGACCTGGGCGTCATTTTTGACCGTATGGCACATCTTGCCCGGATATCCGGTCAAGTGGTTCCCGGGTTCAAGACCCTTGGTATTGATGCCCGTCCTTACAATGACGGTGGCGGCAGTGCGGCACAGGAGCTGGGTTATGCCATGGCCACCGCGGTGACAATTTTCCGGGAGCTCCTGCAAAGAGGGCTCGCTGTTGATGAAATCGCCCCTGCGGTCAGCTTCAACTTTGCCACAGGCTCCGATTTTTTCCTGGAAATCGCAAAACTGAGAGCGGCCCGGTATCTGTGGGCGAGAATCGTCTCCCAGCTGGGCGGTTCCGAATCGTCACAAAAAGCAACCCTGCATGCGATGTCGTCCCGGTATAACAAAACCGTCCATGACCCGTATGTCAATATGTTGCGCACCACCACAGAGGCGTTTTCTTCTGTTCTCGGTGGTACCGATGTGCTGACCGTCACGCCTTTTGATGATCTGTTTGGTCTGCCCGATGAGATGTCAAGACGCGTTGCCCGCAATCTGCAGATTGTCTTGAGGGAAGAGTGTCGGGGGAATCGTGTCATCGATCCCGCCGGTGGTTCCTGGTTTGTGGAAAGCCTGACCGATCAACTCGGCCGGCAGGCCTGGGATATTTTACAGTCTGTGGAAAAGTCAGGCGGGATGGCGGCAGCCATCAAAGGGGGTGACGTTCAAAATGCGATCGCCGCTGTCGATCAG
>JAHJRI010000485.1 GCA_018830885.1 bacterium
ACTCATTCTCGACGGCCATCCATGGCCGTCTTCCGAGGGCGGTCGTTAACATCGCCATCATGGCGATGCTTGACCACTCCCAATCCGCTCAATTACATACAGGTCTCAGCTTCTGCTCAGATAAAAGTGGTGAATCGTTACACTATATTTTCAAGGAATCAAAATGAATAAACGCATGAATCACAAAAAATGGATTGCCCTCTTCTGTCTCTGTATTTTTCTGGGAGCAGGGTCGCCATTGCTCCAGGCCGCCTCGGAAGATCCTGAGACAACCGCGGATGCCGAAAAAACATCGTCTTCTTTTTTTAATCGCCCGGCAATCAGCACGTCCCGACCGTTCCAGGTCCAGGTTCAACTGACCGGTGGCGGAAAATACGGCCGCCGGTCATATAACCCGGGGGCCGCACTTCACCTGGGGTACCAGTTTTCAGAGTTGATGTACCTGGGTCTGACTTCTCAGGCATTTTACAACGACGATTCGGCGTTTGATGACGACGATGACAAGCAATATGATGACGAACGGATTTATGGACAGGAGGGAGCCAGTAAAACAACGGTCCGATCAGACCCCCGTCACCTGATTGAGATGCGGTTTTTCCCCTGGGATTTCGGTTTGTACTTCTCGGCCGGTGTGATGCATCATGGCTACGAAAAAACCGTCACCGAGTTCAAGAGTCGTCCCCGAATCATCAATGAAAATCAGTATGTCACAGGACTGACAACCCAACTGGAATACAGGGAATGGACGGGTGCCGCAACCGGAATCGGATTCAATTACCTGTTCGCCAACGGCTTCTCCCTGGCAAGCGGGATCAATGTCGGTTTGGCGGTTCTGAAACCCAAAGTGACCATTACCAGCGACGTGGCGATCAATGCCACCGACCTTGCGGAATGGAAGGATCAAATCGAAGCTAACGAGAAAAAGGTCCCCCTGATGTTTCACATCGGCGTCGGGTATGCTTTCTGAGTCTGCAACAGTCGCTTGACGGTTTTGCGATAGGCACGACTGACTGGTATCCGGGGCGCATCGGGATGGCGCAGGATCAGAAGATCATTCCGATAAAGCTCCCTGATTTTGCCAACATTAACGATAAAACTGCGGTGAACCTGGACAAATCCCTTTTTTCCCAGGTTTTCCAGGGCCATTTTCAGTGTTTTTTTTACCAGGTAGCAGGATGAATCTTCCAGGTGGTATTCGAGGTAGTTGGCGTTATTCTCCTGGGGCTGGACATAGATGATATCTTCGGGCCAGACATAGACCTTGCGGGATTCACCATGCAGGTCCCTGAATTCGAGGAGCAGGTATCCCAATTGCTGTTTCTGACGGACCAGACGCTCTTCAAAGGCCTGTCGCTCCAGATCCTTGAAGGCTCGTTCCATGGCCACCTGAAACCGCTGTTTCTTTAACGGCTTGAGGAGGAAATCGGTTGGATCGTAGGCGTACCCGTCAATGGCATACTGGCTGAAACCGGTACAGAAGATCACAACGGGGGAACAGGTCAAACGGCCCAGCATTTCAAAACCGTTGAGTTCCGGCATTTCAATGTCAACAAATATCAGATCGGGCTTCAGCTCATTGATGCCCTTCAGACCGCTCAAGCCGTCTGAAAATGTGGCAATGACATCGACATTGGGATAGGAAACCAGTTGTTCCCTGATTTCGATACAGGCAAATTCTTCATCATCAATAATTATCGTCCTGACAACCTGCATAGGCGACACCGGGAATGAATCAAAAGTCTGTTTTCCTGAACCGACTGCTGTCTGTTCTGAAGTTTAACTGTTTCAGACCGGTTCGTCCAATGATCGGCTTTATTGCAGCATCCGTCGTTCTGACCGCCGTCACGATCTATTTCCAGGGATCTGACCTGGTTCGGGACCAGGAACAGCGGTTTCAATCGAATTTCCAGCTGTTCGGCACCTTTTTCAAGACCCCGGAAACGGCATTGTCCCCCATCGTTGTGTTGCTGATTAATGACCCCTCCCTGCCGGAAGGCTCATCCCGTTCTCCGGTCGACCGAAAGTGGCTGCGGTCATTCATCGAACAGGTTACCGATCAAAAACCGGCGTTGATCGGACTGAATATCCTGCTCGACCGGCCGTTGAAACCCGCAGACGACCGGGCACTCGCGCTGGCCATGGCACAAAGCGGCAACATCATCATCCGCAGTGACCCGTTTTACCCACCCCTGCCCCCATTCGCAGACGCCGCTCTGGATCAGGGAACCATTCGGTTCAGATTTGATTCTTCCGGAGCGGTCCAGGAAATCTGTCAGTCGCCGTCAGCATGCCAGAGTCCGAACATATTCCATCTCAGTCTGATCCGGCATTTTGCAGAATCCGATTCAAAAAGCGCTGCTGCTGTTTTGGAGAACACCTCTGATTGGCTGAGAATCAATTTTTACGATGGTTACCGGGTGTCGGCCGGAAGACGCCTGGTTCGATTCCCGGTATTTTTCGCCCATGAGCTTAAAAAAATGCCACCGGGCGCGCTACAGGACAAAATCGTACTGATCGGGGCCGGGTTTCCCGATCTCTATCCACTTTTCCGGACGCCCCTGTCCCAGGACGGCCATTTTCTCCAGGAGACAGAAATCCTGGCCCACGTGATCGACATGATCATCAGCGAGCGATACTTGACCCCCTTGCAGACAGTTTATGCAGCACTTCTGCTGCTGGCGGTTTTTTCCGTGCTGTCGCTGTTGCTCACCACACGGGGAATTCTGCCCGGATTATGGTTTACCCTGGCAGCCCTGCCGGGACTGTTTTTTCTATCCGCCATTGCCTTTACCGCTTTCCGGATTGAGATCCCTTTTGTGTTACCGGCACTCATGCTTATCCTCTTCCTGGGGATCGGGATGGTCCAGCAGAATCTGCAGGAACGATTTGCCCGACTAGTAACTGAACTGAAATTGAAGGAAGCCAAGATCGATTTTTTGACCAATGAACTGCACACGCACCATCTCTTCAATGAGTTGTCTCGACTCAATGTGATGATCGGACAGCACCCGGACACAGCCAGGGCCTATCTGGTTGAATTTGCGGAACTACTTCGGGTATCTCTGAAATATGGAGATCAGCCCCGGGTGCCAATCGCCGTGCAGATCGACTATCTCAAAACATATGCCCAACAGCAGGGGATTATTCACGGTGGGGGTCTCCGGCTGACATTTGATGTGCAGGGTTCCTGGGACTCCGTGCATGCCCCCTGGCATGTGTTTTTCCCGCTGGTTGAAAATGCGGTCAAACACGGGGAGTTTATCCTGCGGCAACGACCGTCTCAAGCGGTATTGATTGAGATTGGACTTCGGGAGGAGCGCCGCCGGCTCTGCTTTACGGTTCAAAATCCTTTCCTCCCGGACAGTTCCGGGTGGTCAACGGGGAAAGGCCTGTCAAACCTTGGGGATCGGTTGAAATGGTCTTATCCCAGGGGCGGATTCGAATTGACGAGTGTCCAGGCAGGGGCAAACTGGATTGCGACTCTGCGGTTGCCCATGGACTGATCCCGGACCGCTATCCAATATAGTAGTTTCCGGTCTCCAGGGTTTGCGCCAGATCGTCAAGTGACGTGAACAGCGCAGGACCGATGGACATCCCGGGTTCGGGCAGACGTCTCAAGTACAGCCGTTTCCCGTTCTCATTATTTTCCAGCCAGACCTGACTGGTTTCTCCTCGCAGCAGAGCGTCACCCATATTGGCTTTAAGAACCACCGGCCGTGAATCACTGCCGGGGACGATAATCTGCTCTCCCTTTTTCAGATTGAGAATTCTATCCTGTTGCATTCCTTTCCTCCTTGAACAATTCAGACTCTACCACCAGACTGATGCAAACAGCAGGCTGATACTGACATATCTGACGAGCTCCAAAATTGATTTACAACATCATTCCATAAAATTGGTGCTTTGCCCTTTCCCACTATCATCAGGACTCCTGAGCCATATCAGACTTTCCAATAAGAATGCATATTACAGGCCAATGAGGCTGTAATCGTTGCCAGCAAAGCGATAAGGCGAAATAGTCACAAATAATACTATTGAAGGACCTTTCTCATTCATGATAATGTCAAACGTAAAGCAAATATCGCAGTATCGGTGATTCTAACGGTTCCTGCAGAATTCAACCAGGGTAGTGACTTTTCCATGTCTCACCGCCGATGAGAGCCACAACACCAGCACATCCGGATATTTGAATCAAACCGGTTACGAAAAAGCGGACGCCAACAAGAAAGGCCCACCAACCAGAAAAGCCAATGGGAGTCGTTCATGAAATCGGATTTTAAAATCCTGATTGTCGATGATATTATTCAAAATATTGAGATTATCAAAACATTCCTGGAGGACGTCTATATTCTGGACTCTGCGGAATCCGGTGAAGAGGCATTGGAAAAGGTCCCTGTTTTTCAACCCGATCTGATTCTGCTGGATATTAAAATGCCGGGAATGGACGGCTACGAAGTGTGCAAAACCATCCGTCAGAATGAGGAGTATAATCATATCCGGATTATGATGGTTTCAGCACTGACAATGATCGAAGAACGGCTGAAAGGTTACGAGACCGGCGCTGACGATTATATTACCAAGCCTTTCGTGGTAGAAGAACTGGAAGCCAAAATCAATGTATTCCTGAATCTGAAGCGCACGACCGAGATTGACAAACTCAAATCCGATCTGCTTGCCCTCTTCTCCCATGAAACCCGAACTCCCTTGAATACGATCATCGGAATATCTTCACTGCTGATGGAAGATGAGGATCTCGACGAAGAGACCCGGCGATCCATCTCCATGATACAGGAGAGCGGCAACCAGTTGCATCAGTTTGTGGAAAAAACCTCGTTCCTCTGCGAGCTTAAAAGTTTACAAGGTATTGAAAAGCGGAAGGAGCAGGTACTGTCCCAACTGAAAAATGTCATCGCCTCAATGGGGGAAGCCATCGCTGCCAAGGAGATTCAAATGGAGCATGACACCACTACAGGATTTCCCGTCAATGGCGACTGGTACATGATCTACGAAGTGCTGACCTATCTGCTGGACAATGCGATCAAGTTCTCACCGGAAAAAGGGACCATTACAGTGGCGCAGCGACAGGAGGGTGAAAACGGTATTATCACCATTTCAGATCAAGGGCCGGGGATCCAGAAGGATTGGCTGAGTAAGATCTTCGATGAGTTTGCCATTCAGGACATTATGCATCATCAAAAAGGACAGGGATTAAGCCTGGCTATCGCAAAACATGTCATGAGACTGCATAACGGTTTTATCACTGCCGAAAATAATCCAGACCGGGGCGTTACATTTTCCCTGGGTTTTCCCCTGGGCTAGCCATTCAGGCAACCCATCACCGCGGTATCCGATTAATATCGTGATTGTTGCTGTCTGACACGAGGTCACAGAGAAAACCCTCTTTTTAAATACCACAGGTATCCATGGAACAACTGAACAGCGAATATCATCGCCCCTGGGGACACTACATCATTTTAGCTGACGAGGATGACCACAAGGTCAAGCGAATCGTCGTCAAACCGCAAAAAAGACTCAGTCTGCAGCTGCATCACAAGCGGTCAGAACACTGGTACATCATTTCCGGTGAGGCGGAGATAACTCTGGGGAATCAGATTCTGCATCTGAAACAGGGTGAAATAGTGGACATCCCGGTGGAGACTGCACACAGAGTGAGAAATCCCGGCACTGTCGACCTCGTTTTTATTGAAATTCAAACGGGAACCTACTTTGAGGAAGATGACATTGTCCGCCTGGAGGATGATTTCGGACGTATTTGACAGCAGGCGAAAGGGATCCCAACGGCCATGATCATTGTGGCCGTTGAGATCATACGGGAATCAGACGCTGTTAGCGACTCATCCTGGATTGATAGGCCAGACCGAACGGCTGACGCTTGATAAATTTCCCCTGTCCCAACTGACCGACAAACTTTCCTCCGTCTGCGACCAGTGTTCCCCTGAGAAACACCTTATCGGCCCTGCCTTTTTCATCGAAGCCTTCATAAGCACTGTAATCGACGCCATGCAGTGATGTTGCAACGGAAATTTTGCCTTCATAGGCAGGGTCGAACACGACGATATCGGCATCTCCCCCTACAATGATACTGCCCTTGCGCGGATACATGCCAAAAAACTTGGCCGGGGCCGTTGCAAACGCATCGACCATTCGCTGCAGAGACAGTTTTCCGGTCATCACCCCATAGGTATAGAGAATCGCCAGACGATTTTCGACCCCAGGTGTACCGTTGGGAATGCCTGTAAACTGTTCCCGTCCCATCTCTTTCTGGCCCTTGAAATTAAATCCGCAGTGATCCGATCCGACGGTTTGCAGCCAGCCATTGTCCAGTGCCCGCCAGAGGGGGTCCTGGTTGGATTTGTCCCGCAATGCCGGGGAACAGACATATTTGGCACCCTCGAAACCCGGTTTGGCCAGATAATCCACATCCAGCACAAGGTACTGGGGACAGGTCTCACCGAAGATATCCACCCCCTGCTGTCTGGCGGTGCGAATCGCCAGCATGGCGTCCTCGCAGGAAACATGAACGATAAAGATCGGGGCGTCAGCTGCCTTCGCCAGTGAGGCAGCCCGGGCTGTGGCTTCTGCCTCAACAATCGGGGGTCGGCTTTCCGCATGATATCGGGGTTCCGTCTTGCCGGCTGCAATCAGTTTCTGCTGGAGCAGGCTGACAATATCGCCGTTTTCTGCATGGGTCATGGCCAGCATCCCCACATCCTTGGCGGCTTCCAGGGCGCTGTACAGGGTCGCATCATCCACGTTGAAGGGCGTTCCTTTATATGCCAGAAACAGTTTGATGGTCGGAATACCGGCCTTCACCAACGGCCCAAATTCATCGAAAAGCCCGGGCACGCTTGTGTCCATGACCATGGAGTGCAGGCTGTAATCCACTGCAGTCTTTCCTTCAATGGCCTCTTCCCGGTGCTTGGCAATGGAATCCTGAAGGCTCATCCCGGCCGGCTGTGGCGTAAAATCAATGACTGATGTTGTCCCGCCCACAATGGCCGCAGGTGTGGTATCAAATCCGGCAGTGTTGGTTCCCATAAAGGGCAGATCGAAATGGGAATGGGCATCAATCCCTCCTGGAAAAAGATATTTCCCCGCCGCGTCGATAATGGTTTCCGCCCTGCTATCCAGGCCGGTGCCAATAGCTACAATCTTTTCTCCATCAATCAGAACATCACTCTTGTACTCTTCGCTGGCTGTAACGATTGTGCCGTTCTTAATCAGTATCGCCATCTCTTTACCTCCATTCATACAGAATTGTGTTTAATGGACGCTGCTCCGCCCACCAGAATTTTTTTCTCAGAAACCGGATTGGTTAAATAGTTGCACTTTGGATTTCATCCGTCAATACTCGCCTTTGTTCTGCCAGAGGTCCCATTTTAAGACCATGATACAATTCATACCAACCATCATGCTCTGTTGGGCAAAACGAAACATGAGAAAGATATCTCGATGCTGACCCGTGACTGTTATGACCCCCCATGCCCCGGCGTAGCGCATAACGGCGCATGAGAATAGGTCTCTGTATCCATCCGCGTCTGGTATAAACCCCCTTTCAGACAGAGACTCGTTAAAATTGATCGAGGGTTTGCCGCCGCCACCGCTGGAAGCGGTTGCCCTCTTTCTTAAATCCATCGATAAAGGCCCCGGTCAGCTTCAGGGATACCCGATGATCGAATAGTGTGCCATCAGACTTGATTCCCCGGATATGGCCATCCTGGAAAAACATCTGCAGCAGTTTCACCCCCTGTTCCAGGCGTTTCTGGGGCAGTGACGCCCCCTCTCGCCGTGTGTTTTCGCCGTAGCAGATGTCCGGGTGATCATCCAGATATTTCATAAAATTGAGGATCCGACCCAGCCGCATCAGTGTGGCCGAATCCTCACGGGTTGATGTTGCTGAGATGGGCAGGGCTGATGCGCGCATCAGCATCGCGTTTTCAGGTAGTAATCCCCGTTGCCGGCAGGCTTCAAAATCGGAACTGCCGGGAGCCGGGTAGTAAACTGAAACCCCTGCCAGCACGTTTCTCTGAGCCAGAAAAAGCAGATCCGCGACCGATTCCAGGGGATCCTGATCCGGGGCCCCGACAATAATATACCCAACCGTGTCCAGACCCAGCGTCAGGGACTCCTTGAGAATACGATCAAACGCCCGGCTGACATCCGGTCGATTAAACCGCTGCAGTTGTCCAGGGGATATGGAACAGAGCGAGAGATTCAGGGTTCTGAATCCCGCCTGTTTCATCAACAGCAGCATCTCCGTATCGAGCGACCCGGGATAGAGCCCGTTCATCGCCCTGAATTCCAGATCATAGTCGCGGAAACGGGCGATCAACTGCTCCAGAAAACGGAGTATCAGTTCCCTGTGCAGGGTCAGGTGCTCATCTTCAAAATCAATAAATCGGACACCATACTCTTTAACGGCCACATCGATTTCTGCCAGCACCCGGTCGTAGTTTCTCTGGCGATAGGGCAAAATGGCTGAATTCCCCATGGAACAATAGGAACAGTGCATCGGACATCCCCGGCTGGTCATGATGACGGCGGTTCCGCCGCCCGCCCGCCGATAGTAGTCATTCCTCAGCAGATGCAGTGCCGGTAACGGATATGCATCCAGATCCGCCATCACTGCCGGCGGACTGATGTCCAGCGATTGATCCGACTTACGAAAGACAATCCCCGGAATCCCCCTGACCGAACGCTCTTCCCGAATCGCCCGGGCCAGCAGGGGCAGTGAAACCTCCCCCTCCCCCCGCAGAACATAATCGACAGCACTGCTGGCCATCACTGACTGCGGGCGTGCCGTGGGATGATGGCCACCCATCACAATGGTTGCCCCGGCACAGACTTGCCTGACAGCTTCCGCCGTAGCCAGTGCCATCTCTCCATAGGCAGTAAACAGCGAGGAAATACCAATCAAAAAAGCCCCGGACGCTTTCGCTCTGGATGCCAGGTGCTCCAGGCTGTATCCGTAATAGCGAAAGTGATGAAAAAGGGAGAATGGGGAGAGATCAGGTCCAAGATAAAAAGCATCCAAACCTGCCATCTCCGGAGGCAGTGCGATAATTCTGGACTTGGCAGTGGCAAGTCCGTCCAGGATCTCCACCGTGAAACCCTCTTTTTCCAGAGAAGCGGCAATGCAGGCCAGACCGTGGGGAATGGTCCGTTTGGCCGTCAGGTAAAAATCCCGGATCGGGGGTTGTATCAGCAACACATCAACCATGGTATTTCCTGCTTTCCGACGGGCGCAAACAAAATCGATCGTCGGCCCTCAAGGGGGAGAGCATCCCGGTTAAAACCAGCCCCCACAAAAAACCGGCCTTTTCTGAATCGTTTTGAATTCAATCGAAAATCAGCCGATCTTCCCGGGAACCGCTCAATATAAAGAACCGGTAAATTGAAGGGCCCGTGATTAAATTCCAAAACCCCGACATTTTGTCTGTTATCGTTAATAATTAAATAAAAAGAGACCATATTCGAGAAAAAGTCAATATTTAAATATACAATTCGCGGCATTTAAATTTTTCTTATTGACATTTCCCGCTCTATTCAATAAAAATGACGAAAAAAACTGAGCAGACAAGAATCAATAGAGACCTGTCGTATTTTGAAAATAACCAACGGAGACCCCCCAAATGGAACTGAAGGATTTACGTGTCAATGGCAAAAGATTGCAGAAAACACTGGAAGATATGGCCAAAATCGGGGCAACCCCGGGTGGGGGTGTCCAACGGCTGACGTTATCGGATGAGGACAAGCAGGCCCGAGACCTGCTGGTGAAATGGCTGAAGGAGATCGATCTGGAAGTCACCATCGATGAAATGGGGAATATTTTTGGCCGCAGAGCCGGCCGCAACAATGATCTGCCCCCTGTCATGAGTGGGTCCCATGTAGATTCCCAGCCCAAGGGCGGTCGTTTTGACGGTATTCTCGGGGTTATGGGACCCCTCGAAGTGTTACGCACCCTTCACGAAAATCAGGTGATCACTGAAAGGCCCATCGTCATCGTCGACTGGACGAATGAAGAGGGATCCCGCTTTGCCCCCGCCATGGTCGCCTCGGGCGTCTGGGCCGGCGCTCTTGATCGGGACTGGGCCTATGACAAGACCGATATCAATGGCAAACGATTTGAAGACGAACTGATCCGCATCGGGTACAAGGGAACGGTGCCCTGCAAAAAATCCCCCTTGCACGCCTATTACGAATATCACATCGAGCAGGGCCCGATGCTGGAACGGTCCGGGAAAACCATCGGCGCTCCCAAGGGGATCCTGTGCCTGCACTGGTACGACATCTACCTGGAGGGGGAAGCCAACCAGGTCGGCCCGACACCGATGGAAGGCCGTCATGATGCCCTGTGTGCGGCGGCTGAAATGATACTCAAGGTGAATGAGCTGCCGGAACGGATGGGGGGCAATATGGTCGCGACCGTCGGCGAGATTCAGAACTACCCCAACTCCCGGAATATTATCCCCGACAAGGTTCACTTCACGGTAGACATCCGCTCCTGGGACGATGATCTGGCCATTGATGCGTGGAACAAGGTCAGTGATGATTTCAAGCAGATTGCCGCCAGACGGGGTTGTCCCCTGAGAATGGAAGAGACCTGGCGTGTGGAGCATTCCCCCTTCAGCGAAAAACTGGTCCAGGGAATTCTGGACACCGCGGCTGAACTGGGGTATTCCAACCTGCATATGATCAGTGGGGCCGGTCACGATGCCAGTTATATGAATCAACTGGCACCAACCGCCATGATATTCGTCCCCAGCATTGGCGGCCGCAGCCACGTCG
This sequence comes from bacterium, assembly GCA_018830885.1. GTDB lineage: Bacteria > SAR324 > SAR324 > XYD2-FULL-50-16 > XYD2-FULL-50-16 > JAHJRI01. The sequence continues at coordinate 10,810 of JAHJRI010000485.1, forward strand.
AAATCGAGAATACCACCTGGGAAGACTGTACCGCCGGTGCCAATGTCCTGTTGCACACCATGCTGCGCTCAGCAAACGAAAAATAGGCCTGGTCCACAGCGCGTTATCGCAGGACCCCGAGACCTGTTCCAGCCAGCTGCACGCTCAATGCGTGCAGCCAAAAAGGGACGCTTCAAAAAGGAGAATTCACCGTGAGAAATTTTGACACGTTTAACACCATGAAAAAGGGCTTCAGCTTCAGTCAGGCCGTTGCTGAAGCTGACCGGTGCCTGCTGTGCCATGATGCCCCCTGTTCAAAGGGGTGCCCGGCTGATACAGAACCGGCCGCCTTTATCCGCAAACTGCACCTGAAAAACATCACCGGTGCGATACGGACGATCAAGGAGAACAATATCCTGGGCGGCGCCTGCGGCATTCTCTGCCCAACGGATCGACTGTGCGAAAAAGAGTGCAGTGCCATGCTCAAATCGAAAAACCTGCCGGATGGGGAGGATCGAGCGATTCGAATCGGCGCTATCCAGCGATTTCTGATCGAATACGCCTGGGATACCGGATTCCGGGTCCTCAAAAAACCGGAACAGAACAGAGAGACCGTCGCCATGGTCGGTTCAGGCCCCGGTGGCCTGAGCTGTGCGGCCGAATTGGCACAGGCCGGGTATCGGGTTACCGTTTTCGAAGCCCGTCCGGAACCGGGGGGTGTGCTCCGGTATGGGGTCGCGCCTTTCAGATTTGATGAAACGTTCCTCAAAAAAGAGATCGGCGATATTCAGGCACTGGGTGTGGTGTTCAAGTGCAACACCCGTATAGAGGGCGAAAAAGGGGCTGAGAAACTTCTGGACGAGGGCTTCAGTGCCGTCTTCCTGGCCCCCGGGCTCTGGAAAGCAACGCCGTTAAAACCAGACCAGGTTCCCATCGATGGACTTCTCTCTTCTGTGGATTATCTCGCTTCGCTCAGGGACGGCCGGCTGGAACAGACAGCGTCCCAGATCGAAGGCAAAACCGTGGCTGTCATTGGTGGCGGTGCGGTGGCCATGGATTGTGTGGAAACAGCGGTCAAACTGGGTGCCCGGGATGTTTATCTGGTTTATCGCCGTTCCTACCTGCAGATGCCCGCAGAGGAGAAAGAGATTCAATCCACACTGGCAGGCGGATTGCACTTTCTGCTGCTCAACCAGCCACTGGATTATTTCACCGATGCAGACAACCGCATGGCCGGGATTAAAATGATCCGCACCCGCCTGGGTGACGTGGATGCGTCTGGGCGTCGGGCGCCTGTTGAAATTCCCGGTTCCGAATGGAATCTGGATGCGGATATCGTGATTGAAGCGATTGGCAACCAGGCTGAAGACGACTCCCCGAACTGGTACCCCGGGGTTGAAACCGGTGCCGATAAAAGGATTAAAGCCAACCCGGAAACCGGCGAGACATCCATCAAGGGCATCTTTGCCGGTGGTGACATCGTCCGGGGACCTTCGCTGGTGGTCAATGCCGTTCGGGACGGGAAAGCCGCGGCTCTGGCAATACAACAATATCTGAACAAACAGGAGGAGCGATGAAATCCAATCACACGGTCGATCTTTCCATGGATTTCTGTGGGATCAAGTTCAAGAATCCGTTTCTGCTATCTTCCTCTCCCGTTTCGAATAGTGCTGAAATGGTGGAGGCCGCCTATGAAGCAGGATGGAGCGGAGTCGTGTTCAAGACGCTCAACTCCGACCGGATTCCCATCATCCATCCTTCACCCCGGATGAACTCCTACCATTATGGCCATAAACGGCTGGTCGGGCTTCAGAATGTCGAGCAGATCTCCGATCGCCCGCTGAAGCACAACCTGCTGGACTTTCTCTATCTGAAGAAGAAATATCCGGACCGGGTACTGATATCGAGCATCATGGGGTTCTCCAATGCCGAGTGGGAGTACCTGGCCAAGGTTTCAGAAGACAATGGCGCAGACATGCTGGAGTTGAATTTCTCCTGTCCCCACATGTGTGTGGAAGGCTCCGGTCATCATGTCGGCAAGGCCTTTGACCTGATCGAGAAGTTCACGACCACGGTTAAGAACGCCGTTTCCATTCCGGTACTTGCGAAGATGACCCCCAATATCACCGACATGACGGAACCGGCACTGTATGCCAAAAGAGGCGGTGCCGATGGTATTGCCGCAATCAATACGGTCAGCGGAATATCAGAGGTCGGTCTGAATGATCTGGTTCCCAAACCAAACGTTTTCGGTATTGGAGCGATCAGCGGCACGTCAGGACCCGCGATCAAACCCATCGGGCTGCGATTTATCGCAGAGATGGCCACCTGCAAAGAGCTGAACCTGCCGCTGTCCGGCATCGGTGGTATCGAAACCTGGGTCGATGCTCTGGAATATATTCTTCTGGGATCCGGCCCCATCCAGGTGACGACCGGTATCATTCATTATGGTTACCGTATTGTTGAAGATATGATTGAGGGGCTCTCCGATTTTATGGTGGAGAAAGGAATATCCTCGGTTGGCGAACTGGTTGGCAAGGCCAATGCCAATCTCAAAACCACGGACCATTTTGAACTCGACCGCCAGGGTATTACCCAGTACGATCTCGATCAATGTGTCGGATGCGGGCAGTGTGTTATTGTCTGCAACGACGCAGCAGGACAGGCGCTGGACTGGGACGAGACCACACGCAGACCCCACCTGATTGAGGACAAATGCCTCAGTTGCATGATCTGCAGTTTTATCTGCCCGGTCGAAGGGTTGATCACCTTTAAGGAGATGCCCCGGGACTGGAAACGCAGGGAAGCCAAAATCATGGACACGTCACTGGAAAAGGATCTCAAGCTGTCTGACTATAAAGACATCAATATTTTATAAAAACGCGGTCAGTATTTTGCGAATTTCGCATGATACTGACCCGTCTTCCCTTTACCGGTTCGATTCCTTTTCAGTTAACGGTTGCATAGTTCCATTTTTTATTGTAATAATCATCCAACCGACTGCTTGGCAGTCGGCGTATTCAAGCGTTAGACGAGCGGCAGACCGGTTCAAACCGTCTGTCGTTCAATTTTTTGCAGATGCAGGTTTGGAAGTATTATTCAAAAAACATCCCGTTTTTAAGGCTGGACCGCAGACAACCGTCTGAAAACCCAGAAAACGGCAAACTGGCTCTAGATGTTGAAAGTCGATCCGACTTGAGTGCTGGCCAGGCAAGCTGAGGAAAGGGGTTTACCAGCGGCCTGTCGGCGGATGCCCATCTCCCCGCCGGTCTTCTCGAGCGCGGCGGTAGCGGATTGTGAAGGGATGTTGGAGAAGCCGTTGATTGTTTCCCCGTTTCTGATTCTCAAGGGGACGGTCAAACGGCTGGTTTCACTTCAGGGGTAAAACAACCTGAAGCGTTTGTCGATGATCTTCGGCATTTTCCATTCAACCAGTAACGCCCTCGGTTTCGTTTGAGGCAAACATGGAGGCAAAGAATTAGGTATGAGTGAACAAGCAACTGCTGAAAAGCAACACTGGATTGTCTATCCAATTGGAAGTAAACCAACATGGCCAATGGCCGTCTTGCTTGGTATACAGCAATATCTGACGATGTTCGGGGCAACTGTCCTGATTCCGTTTATTATTGGTGGGGCCATGGGCTTACCGCCGGCGGAACTGGCATTGATGATATCGACCATTTTCTTCACTTCAGGAATCTGTACCTTGATCCAGCAATCACCCCTCGGAAACAGGCTGCCGATTATCCAGGGTGGAACGTTTTCGTTTCTCGGACCATCATTTGCAATAATATTTATACTTACTGCCGATCATGCGGCGGCAGCAGGTCTGCCACTCTGGCAACTCCGTATTCAAGAGGTGTCAGGCGCCATCATGATCGCTTCTGTCGTGGAAATCTTCCTGGGTTATACCGGGATTATGGGACAAGTCAAAAAACTGATCAGCCCCATCGTGATCGGTCCTACCATCGCCATGATCGGTCTGGCGTTGTTCGGCATCGGGGCTCCCTGGATGGCAGGAAACTGGGTCATTTCCGGAATCACAATCGTCGCCATGATTCTCTATTCTCAGGTTTTCTCGCATAAATCGAGAATGTTCATGTTATTCCCGGTTCTGCTAGCCATCGCCACCGGCTGGATTTGCGCATGGATTGGAACCGCCACCGGCCTTATTCCCGAGGGCAACGCCGCTTACCTGAATACGAGTCTGGTCTCCGCTGCACCATGGTTCAGCCTCATGCCAATGATGCCTTTTAAATGGGGCTTTCCGAATTTCGGCAGCGCCACGCTGTGGGCCGGTGCTTTAGGCATGCTGGCCGGTTACCTGGCATCCATGATTGAATCCATTGGTGACTATTATGCCTGTGCCCGTATTTCAGAAGCGCCTGTCCCCACTGGGAAAATGATTTCCCGGGGCCTGGGAGCAGAAGGTCTTGGCTGCTTGATCGCAGGTGTGCTGCAAACCTGTAATGGAACCACCAGCTACTCCGAGAATATTGGTTCCATCGGTCTGACCCGGGTAGCCAGTCGACGCGTCGTCAGAGCAGGGGCTATCGTCATGCTGGTGATACCCATTGTTGGGAAATTTGGAGCGCTGTTGACAACGATTCCTCAGCCGGTTGTGGGGGCCATGTTTGTTGCTCTTTTTGGTATGATCGCATCGGTGGGTCTTTCCAACCTGCAGATCGTCAACCTGAACAATTCAAGGAACCTGTTCATTATCGGTCTTTCATTTTTTGCCGGCCTCAGTGTACCGTTCTGGTTTACACCCCATTTTGATGTTGGGACACAGAAGCTTGTAAGCGGAGCGATATCATGGGGTCAGCAAGGTGATCTCGCAAATGTCCTTGGTAATTTTTTACAGGCTATACTTAGTACGGGTATGGCCGTCACAGCCATTATCGGTATTCTACTGGACAACACACTACCCGGTGCAACGCGCGCAGAGCGTGGCCTGGAAGTCTGGGAAACAGAAGCCTCCGATGAAGCCTGGGAAAAGGCAGAGGCTGAATGGGTAACTCTTGCTGAAGGTGAGATGCGACCTGTGTAGTAAGTCTTGCTTAGCCGCCTGAAGCTTTCATGGGCGTAAAAGTCACAGGAAAGGGGGAAAAGCCTTGAGGGTTTTCCCCCTTTCTTTTTTGAGGTCTGGTTTCAGACCTCAGCATACTAAAACAATCGGAACCGGAAGACAGGATCCGAGCCGAGCTGAGATCCGAATCGTGTTCAAAATCATTCGTAACAGTATCTATATCCTGATGGTCCTTATCGGGGTCATCGCCATGTATACCCTTCTTAATGCCGGCAATCCGGAAGGGCTGTTAAGGCCTTTTTTTCCAGATCCTCAGTCTGATGTGTATATCGCCATTTTTTCTTCGGCGATAGTATTTGTCCTTGGCTTTTTCGTCTTTTTCTTCAGGGACCATGAAGGTTTCCAGCAATTGGTTGAAATTAATGGCGACCGAATTCGAAAGTTGCGTAAGAAAAATAAAAGCGATGAAGAGATAGCCGACTCCATTCTTCAGGCCATTGGTATTCACAAGGGGTATCGTTACAATATGGCCAAGAAGAAGCTAATGATCTATTTGGCGGAATATCGATAGGCAGCCCTATAAATCTGCACTTCCGATTTTGATGATATATCACTACCTAAACTGTTCATAAATCATAAATATGGTTGAAAATTTCGCGAATCAACACTGGATGCTTATTGCGCTGATTTTTTTTGGAATCCTTGGATATATCGCCTGGATTCGACAGCGGGATCAGCGCTGGATCGAAAAAAAATTCAACCACGAACAGATCATGACCGCAAGTTTCGGCATTATTTATTTGGGTGTTACATCGGATGAAGGCCCAATCCGACGGCGCAGCGGTTTTCTGATTCTGACAAAGGAGCGTCTGTTTTACCGCAGCCGCCGCGCCGGCTTGGAACTGGACATCCCCGGTGATAAACTACTCAAAGTCTATCACGATGTGCGACACCGGGGGGAAGAGATTCATCAATCATTGATGATGGTCGACTTCATCAACAAAAACAAAAAAAAGGATACCGCCGCATTCAGAGTCCCCTATCCACCCCAGTGGATTCAAGCAGTCCAGGCAACCCTGAAGGGATAGACCGGTTGTTCCGCTTCGTCTCCCCAATTCAAACCCAGTCTCTGCTTACGGCATTCGGTTCGCTGGTCCGATCCCTCGACCTGCGAATTGTTTGCAGTCCCACTCACAAATCCGGCCACGGATGGTCTGAAAAGATCAAAAATCGTTGTTTTCCGGCACAATATATTCAAATTTCGTGAAATTGATGACTAAACAGCGCATAATCCGGTAAATCTAATCCTTTTCCGTTTGACAACAAGATTGGGATTGTAATAACACTTATACGAGTTATGTGACGTAAAACATGGAAATAACCTGATGGGCAACTGTCCGTTCGCAGCTCATCGCCTCAGATCAGTCGTTCGATTCCATCGGCACAAGTCAATCTTATCAACCCTCATTTGGAGGCCATATGGCAAGAAACGTTATCAGCGGCTTAATCCAGTGCAGAAATCCGATCAACGATGAATCAAAACCGGTTCAAGAGATTCAGCAGGCCGCATTTGACCATCATATTCCCTTTATAGAAGAGGCCGGCAAAAAGGGGGTTCAGATTCTCTGTCTGCAGGAGATATTTAACGGCCCCTATTTCTGCCCCTCCCAGGATCCCCGGTGGTACAGCGCGGCTGAACCGGTACCGGGACCCACTGTTGAAGCACTGATGCCCTATGCCAAGAAATATGAAATGGTCATGGTCATCCCGGTTTATGAAAGGGAAAGTGCGGGTGTCTATTACAACACCGCAGCCGTGGTCGATGCCGACGGCAGCTACCTGGGGAAATTCAGGAAAAAGCACATCCCCCACACCGGCGGTTTCTGGGAAAAATATTTCTTCAAACCGGGAGACAGGTCCTATCCTGTTTTTCAAACCCGGTATGCGAAGGTTGGGGTCTATATCTGTTATGACCGCCATTTTCCGGAAGGGGCCAGGGTCCTGGGACTGAATGGCGCAGAAATCGTATATAACCCGTCTGCGACAGTTGCCGGACTGTCCCAGCATCTCTGGAAGCTTGAACAGCCAGCCCATGCCGTTGCCAACGGATATTTCATGGGATGCATCAATCGTGTGGGAACAGAACCCCCGTGGAATATCGGCAAGTTCTACGGTAGCAGTTACCATGTGAATCCCAGGGGAGAGATCCTGGACTGTGCTTCAGAAGACAACGACGAACTGCTGGTCTCCACTCTGGATCTGGATCTGATCGAAGAGGTGCGAAAAACCTGGCAGTTTTACAGGGATCGTCGACCTGAAACCTATGAAAAAATGTTGGAAATTTAATCGATCAACCTGATGGCAAGAGGAAAAAATGAGCAAAGAGGAAATATTAAAGAATAACCTGGACTACACCCTTTTTTCATGGGGCCCCCAGAAAGGGATCAGCCCGGTGAATGCGCAGCGGGCGGAAGGTGTCTATGTTTATGACCGGGACGGCAAACGGATTATCGACTTTTCGTCCCAGCTGATGAATGTGAATATCGGGCACGGCAACAGGAAGGTCCAGGAAGCGGTTTTAAAGCAGATGAACGAGTTGAGCTATGTTTACCCGGGCATGGCCACCGAGGCCCGGGGAAAACTGGGGAAGAAGCTGGCTGCCGTAGCTCCGGGCAGTCTGAAAAAAACATTCTTTACCAATGCCGGTGCCGAGGCCATTGAAAACGCGATCAAGCTCGCCCGCATGGTGACCGGTCGACAGAAGATCATCACCAAATACCGCTCCTATCATGGTGCAACCTACGGTGCCGTGGCTGCCGGCGGGGACCCCAGAAAATTTCCGGTGGATCGGGACGGTGCCCCGGGTTTTGTGCATGTGGAAGACCCCTACTGCTACCGCTGTCCCTGGTCCCAGAAGATAGACTCCTGCAACCGGGAGTGCGTGGCCCATATTGAGCGGGTCATTCAGTTCGAGAACCCCGACAGCGTGGCAGCCATCCTCTTTGAAGGGGAATCCGGATCTTCCGGCTGTATCAAGTATCCGCCCGACTACTGGCAGAAAATCAAGGCGATAGCCGATAAATACGGCATCCTGCTGATTTCGGATGAAGTCATGAGCGGTTTCGGTCGGTGCGGACAGTGGTTCGCCATCCAGAACAGCGGGGTTGAACCGGACATCATCTCCATGGCCAAAGGTCTGACCAGCGGGTACATCCCCCTGGGAGGCGTGATTGTCTCGGAAAAAATCGCCAAGCATTTCGAAGACACCCCCATGATGATCGGGCTCACATACTCCGGTCACGCCGTAGGGTGCGCCGCAGGCGTGGCCTGTATGGAGGTGTATGAAGAGCAGAACCTGATTGCCAGGGCCCGGGAAACCGGAGCCTACATCGATCGGCAGGTAGCCGCACTGAAGGAGAAACATCCGTCCATTGGTGACTTCCGGAACACCGGCATGCTGGGTTGTATTGAGCTGGTCAAGAACCGGAAAACCAAGGAACCGATGGCCCCCTGGAATGCCAAGGCATCAGAAATGGGTGTCATGTCCAAGGTCGCAGCCAAGATCAAGGAACTGGGTATGTTTACCTTTGTACGCTGGAACTGGATTTTTGTCGCCCCTCCCTTGATCATCACCGAAAGTGAGGTGGACGAAGGACTGGGCATCATCTCAGAGGCAATCGCCATCGCCGATGCACATGTGAAATAGTCAGGCAGGTTGAAAGAACCATCAGGGCGTTAAAACCCTGATGGTCCACTGAATGGATTGAATCGGGGACTAACCCGCCAGGGCTGTGCGGTGGGCCGTTCGCTTCTTTGCCACCAGTTTCAGGATTCTGGCTACTTCAGACAGGGCTTTGATCTTAACAGCTGCTTCCAGATAATAGCGCTCCGCTCTCTCCTCAAGCTTTTTGGCCGTTTCAAGAAGCTCCTGGCTGCTCATGCCTGCCGGATCCCCCACATCCAGAACAAACGGAGCCCTGGTAAAATCGGCGATGTTTTCCAGGATCATCTCTGTCACATTCTCCCGGCGCGCCCGTTGAATATTGATCTTGTTCTTCTTGCAGTCGCTGAGGATCTGTTCAAAAACAGCCTTGTGAGAAGTGGCAGCGGGGTTTTTGAGTGCAGCTGTGTAAAACTGCTCATCCCGGGTTTCCAGCTCTTCAGCGAAGTTCATGATACTTCCAAAATTAATTAATGGCATTCCTCTCTCCTAGTAGCAGAAGTTGCAGACCATTTGACCACAACTTCCGAATCCCTTGCCGATATTAATACCAGCGTTCAATCACCACTTTCATATCGGTGAAGAATAGAAAAATCTCCTGACCGTGGCCTTTAATATCACCAAACATGGAGTTTCCGTGCCCACCAAAGGGGAAGAAGCTCATGGGTGCGGCGACACCGATGTTAATCCCCACCATGGAAGGGTTAACCCGATACTTGAATTCACGGGCAGTTGCCCCGCTCTGTGTATAAATACAAGCAGCGTTGGCATAGTTACGGCTGTTGACCAGTTCGATCACCTCGTCCAGGTTTTTCGGATTAACCACGCTGACAACCGGGCCGAAGATCTCGTCAGTGGCAATTGACATATCGGGTCGAACCTTATCAAAAATGGTCGGTCCGACAAAAAAGCCGTTAGGGAACTCAGGCACTGTGAAGTTCCGGCCATCCATCAGCAGTTCGGCGCCTTCAGCGATTCCCTTCTCGATATACCCCAGAACCCGTTTTTTATGCTGGGGTCCAGCCAGCGGTCCCATGGCGGTCTGTTCATCCAGACCATTGCCCACTCTCAGGTTTTTAGCCGCGGCAATGAACTTTTCCTTCAACTCTCCCGCAACATCTCCGACAGGAGCCAAGATAGAACCAGACAAGCACCGTTGTCCGGCACAGCCGAAAAATGAGGTGATCAGTGAGGGAATGGCCGCATCGATATCTGCGTCCGGCATTACAGCTACAATGTTTTTCGCCCCACCCAGAGCCTGAACCCGTTTGCCTGTTGCACCGCAACGCTCATAAATATACTTCGCTGTCGGTGTGGAACCGACAAAGGAAATCCCCTGAACATCCGGATGATCCAGCAGACCGTTGACCACTTCATGGGCACCGTTGACCAGGTTAATCACGCCTTCAGGGAATCCGACCTCTTCTACAATCTCAAAGATCTTTGCCTGGGTCATCGGGACCTGTTCGGAAGGCTTCACAATAAATGTGTTACCGGAAACAAGTGCATAGGGCAGAAACCACCAGGCAACCATACCGGGAAAATTAAAGGGGACGATGGCTGCGAAGACACCCATCGGCTGGCGATGGCCATAACAGTCGATACCCTTGGCAATGTCTTCCAGCGTATAACCGGTCATCAGTGTCGTCACACCGGTGGCATGTTCGACGTTTTCGATCATTCTGCGCACTTCACCCCTGGAATCATCAATCGCCTTTCCCTGTTCTGTGGTCAAAACCCGGGCGATCGCTTCGAAGTTCTCTTCGAAAGCTTCCTTCAGGCGAAACAGATAGCGGGCTCTGGTCAACGGTGGCGTCGCCCGCCATTCCGGGAAAGCAGCCTTTGCAGCCTGCACTGCCATGTCCACATCTTCTTTAACACCATAGGGGACAGACGCAATTTTTTCACCCTTAGCGGGATTCCATACATCGCCGAAAGTAGTGGTCTTTGACGCCACCCATTCACCGTTAATAAAGTTCTTCATCACTGGAAGTGTCATAATACATCCTCCTCTTGTTGTTTAGTCTGCGGCTGGTTAAAAACCTTAGCAATGGAAATTGGTCCCCTGTGACAGGGGGTTTGGAAATCCGCTGGGAAGACCCTGCTGGTAATGACTGGAAATTTGCGAATAATCACGATTAAATTGTAGACAAGGCGAAAATTAATGTCAATAATTATAGCAGAATTTTCTACGGAATATACGGTTTTAGCAACAAAATTGTTCGAATCAAAACAATTAATAAAGTTTCTATCAACGGTTTGCAACAATATTTTGCTGTTTTTCAATTCGGATCATCGCTATGACAGGCGGGAACCAACTGTATTCAACATGCCATGAACAGGCAGATAAAACGGCACTTGGAGATTCAGAGATGAAACCGGCCAACCCTTTCACTCGTTCAATTAAGGGCACCTTGATTAGTTAAAATTATCGAACTTACCGCACCAAAGGGGTGATCTTTCAAGAAACGCACGAGTCCATCCATGGAGCTCCTGGAAGCCATCCATGGCTTCCAGGGTTCTTGAAACACCACCCCTTTGATGCTGACTGAGTTCCAGTTAATCAAGGTGACCTTAAGAAACAGGAATTCCGGTTTGCCTTCTGTTCATTTACTGAATTCGTTGAAAGAGCAAATGCACAGTCCATTATCTGAGTCGGTTACCGGAAGATCCCATCCGACATGTGCCTGCATTGGAATGGCGATATTATCAGGAGAAACCATGCCCAAAAAAAGTGTAACATATAAGAAAAAGAAGATCGATACCATCGACTGCAAAATGATCGAACTGCTGCAGAAAGATGGTCGCATCTCCAATACTGAAGTCGCCAAAAAAATCGGAATATCCGAGGGAACTGTCAGGACCCGGTTAAACCGGCTGATCAAGGAGGAGTATATTCAGATTGTGGCCGTCAGCAATCCCATGAAACTGGGATTCGATATTGTCGGCAATATCCGGATCCATGTCGATATTAAAAAAATGGACATCGTCATCAAGGAGCTGAAAAAGGTGAATGAGTTGTGGTTTCTTGTCCATACAACCGATGGCAACTGCATTGATGCTGAATTCATTGTCAAATCCATGGATGAACTCAACGTTCTCATATATAAAAAAATCAATGCCATCGATGGTATCGTACGCGCTGAAACATCCATTTTCATGAAGTATATTAAACGGAAATACAATTGGGGAACCGCTCTGGATTAGATCTGCGGGCATACTGCCTGGCTGCTGCAGGAACACGTGCAACTCAACTGGCGACGAACCGCTTCTTCAAACTGAGGACCACCCGGGTCAGCAGGTTTTTTACCTCTTCAATCCCCAGAAACCGGCTGCTGCTGATCAGCAGGATCAGAAACAGGATCCCCGTCAGCAGCACAACACCGAGACTGCCTCCTAACGACGTGATATCCAACCACACGGCCAGCGCCTGATGGAACCCTTGCAGGATTGCACCCAGGGCCAGGCTGAGCAGGACGATTTTCAGCAGATAAACGGCCATCTTCCCCCCTTCCCGGCTTCCGATACGGCGGTTCCAGAGGATATAGAGCAGACCCGCCTGAAAGACAGCTGAAATGGATAGCCCCAGTGCCACACCGGTCACACCCATCCATTTCATACCGAGGATATAGACGGGAATACTGGCAACAACCGCGATGGTGCCAAAAACAGCTGGCAGCAGCGTATTCTGGCTGGCATAGTATCCACGGCTCACAACTGTTTGAGCGGCAAAACCCACCGTTCCGAGCAGTATAAAAGCCAGTACCTCCGATGTCATGGATGTTGCGGCTGCGTCAAAACGTCCCCTTTGAAAGATCAACAGGACCACTTCGTATCGCAGGACAATCAACAACACGGAAAAGGGGATCACCAGCAGGATAAACCGCAGGGTGTTATCCAGCAGGAGGGTTGTCTCCCGTATCCTGTTCTCCGCCAGCAGACGGGCCAGGAAAGGATATGATGCGACACCCGCTGCCTGTCCGAATATGCCGACCAGAACATACATGATACGCAGGCTGTAGTTCAGGCTTGAAACGCTGCCTGGGGGCAGATAGGATCCAAAAAGTCGGTAAAACAGCTCGGTGGAAAAGGTCATGGTCAAGCCCAGCATCAGCGGCAAGGTCAGCAGGATATATTTCTTCAGATCCGGATGCCTGAACTGGAAACAGATTCGGAACCTCATCCCGACGTTGCGGGCCCCGAAGATCTGAATGACAAAATTCCCCAGCACCGCACCCCCTAATACGCCCCAGGAAAAGCCTTCCATCCCGAGCCAGGGACTCAATATCACACCCCCGGCTATAATCCCGGCATTGTAGACTAACGGAGCCAGTGCCGGAATAAGGAATTTCTCTTTGGCAAACTGAACGGCCATCATGATGCCCCCGACAAAAAAGAAAAACTGGGCCGGTATAATGATCCGTGCCATGCGGACGGCACTTGCATTGAGCTGCTGGCTGCGAAATCCAGCCAGCCCGATCAGTTCAGGGGTATAGATCATTGCCAGGGCGGTCAGTATCAGCAGCAGGGTGCCGAAACAGGTTATCACCAGGGAAAAGACCCGCCATCCCGCTTCATCTTCATTCCGGACCAGATATCCGGCAAAGATGGGAATGAAGGTTATCGAGAGAAAACCACTCGCCAGGATGTGGTTTAAAATTTCAGGCACCATGAATGCAACCTGATAAGCATCGACATCTCCGCCAGTTCCGCCAATGTAGGCGATGACCATTTCCCTGGCCAGACCGATGATACGGCTGAGGAAAACCGAGGTCATCATGATCAGGGAGGCCAGTCCCACCTTGCGACGGATCGAATGGGAACCTTCAGACATGACCGGATTTTGCGGTTTGAGGGTGTATGGCTGAAAATCTGAGGGTAATGGCGCGCGCTGATTTTCAACCAGCGCTGTCAGGGATCAGGCACTATTTCTTGAGCATGTCGGCAATCATAAAAGCCAGGTCCAGGCTTTGTTGAGCATTCAGCCTGGGATCACAGGATGTTGCATAGTTATTCTGCAAATGATGATCCATTATTTCCTGAGCTCCGCCCACACATTCAGTCACATCCTTTCCGGTCAATTCAAAATGTACCCCGCCCGGAACTGTTCCTTCCGACCGATGGATTTCGAAAAAGCTCCTGATTTCAGAGAGGATATCATTGAAATTGCGGGTCTTGAAATTCGATTCCGACGTATAGGTGTTGCCATGCATGGGATCGCAACTCCAAAGCACGTTTAGACCCTCCTTCTGAAAATTACGGATCAAGGGGGGTAAATACCGGCCGATTTTATCCTTGCCAAAACGGGTGATAATGACGATTCGCCCAAACTGGTTTTCAGGATTAAGGACGTCCATAATCGCTTTGATCTCATCCATATCGTGATCGGGCCCGATTTTCATGCCAATGGGATTGTGCACACCTCGCAGGAATTCAATGTGAGCGCCGTTCAACTGACGGGTTCTGTCTCCGATCCAGACCAGATGAGCACTGCAGTCATACCATTTTCCCGTCAGCGAATCCTGTCGGGTCAGCGCCTGCTCGTAGCCCAGCAGCAATGCTTCATGGGAGGTATAAAAATACGCCTCACTCAGCTGGGGGACCGATTGCGGATCAAAACCGATCACTTTCATAAAGGTCAGCGCTTTTTCAATATCACTGGCCAGTTTTTCATAGGATTTCCCCTCAGCGGATTGTTTGACAAACTCTTTATTCCAGGCATGCACCTTTTCCAGAGACGCGTACCCGCCCCGGGTGAAAGCCCTGAGGATATTCAGGCTGGAGGCTGAATGAAAATATGCGGTCAACAACCTCTGGCAATCGGCTCGCCGGGCTTCAGCGCTGAACTCCCCGGCGTTTACCATATCCCCTCTGAAACTGGGAAGCTCCACCCCATTCTGGATCTCAGTGGGCTTGGATCTGGGTTTGGCATACTGCCCGGCGATACGTCCCATTTTGATGACCGGTTTTTCGCCGGCGTAGGTCAGGACAACAGCCATCTGCAGAATGACTTTCATGGTTTCCCGGATCGTCGGGGCTGTGCACTCACTGAACTCCTCGGCACAATCCCCCCCTTGAAGCAGAAATGCAGTCCCCTTGGCTGCGTCGGCCAGTAGTGTTTTCAGTTTTCTGATCTCCCCTGCAAAGACCAATGGCGGCAAGGTTGTAATCTGCCTTAGAATCTTCTCATACGCTTCTTGATCAGGCCATTCCGCCTGCTGCAGCGCTGGATAATTTTTCCAGGAGTCTTTGCTCCAGGTTTCTCTATGAATTGACATGTTGATTGGGTGGTTGGGGGTGTCGATTTGATCGGCCGACACTGAGTCGCTATCTCATTGGCGGATTGATGTGTTCACCAGTCTTTAATCTTAGTTTTTTATGGACAAATTGACAACTCAAAGCTTGGCCCGTTCTAAAATCGTCTCTGCCAGATACCCTTGCTGCCAGGATGGTCATCCCCTGGCTGTAAGGGCTCTGTTTTCCTGATACGGGCAACCCCACGGATACGGGACCATTGCCTGCCTGGTTGAAGGATACCTGTAGAAGCGTTGACGATGTCGCTTTGTCACTTGAAGTCATGGATGTTTTCTTCGTCAACCCAACAAATCAGCCCTTTTGCTTTTTGGCTGGTTCAACTAATTTAATAGGATTGTTGGTTGATTTTTTGCTAATATTACTTATAATTATGGCTAACACAACCTTTCCTTTATATTGAAATTTCAGAAGAGTCATCCCATGTATAAATCAATTTTGGTTTTGGAAGAGAGTACCATGGTTCATGATCTGTTTGAATCCGCATTACCAAAGGAATACTGGGATTGGCAGATCGGGCATGAATCATCCCCTGAAAATTATATATCCAAGGCAAAAGAAATGAAGCCAGGGATTATTTTTTTAAGTAACCAGGATCAAAAAAATGATTATGCGATCGTAAAAGGGATACGTGCCTCTCAGACGTTGAAGAAAATTCCCATACTCCTTCTGACTGTTGCCAAAGATAAACTGGACGAAAAACAGCTGCGGGCTCTGGGAGTCCAGGGGTTTTTAAGGAAGCCATTTGAATCCGCCACCCTGATGGAACAGATTGAATTGACACTACGGAATCACAGTCAGAAATTCGAGAAAAACACCCGCAATGAATTGGAAAATATTGATATTATAGATGATGAACTGCTGGGATTATTATCGGGAAAAACATCGTCAGATATAACCCTGGACAATCTGGAGGAGGAACTCGATCCGACGATGCAGCTGCACCCCATTGAAGCAGAGTCCATGCTCCTGGAGGATGAAGATGAAATGCTGGGGGATGAGATTGAGATGCCTGACGAATATGAGGAGACGGCGATCCTGGTCGATGAGACGGATGAGCTGGATGAACTGGAACAGGATCGGGCAGAAACCGAAGCCATTGAAATGGAACTTGAAGAGATCAGCCTCGATTTTGACGAATACAGCCATGAATCGACCGATCGTTTCTCTGCGGTGCAGATGTCAGATGATGATGAAGGGTTGATGGAAATAGCCGTCACGATGGAAAAGCACCCGCCAAACAAAGAAACCCTGATCAATGTATCCCGCAGTAGTGGTATTGGGATTATGGAAATTAAGGTGATCCCATATGATGCAAAGCAACAGGATCGTACTGACACCGAAAGCCGGTTCGGATCTGACCCGGATACCGGGGATATGGACACCATCGAACCTGATCAGGCAGAGGCTTTTAATAAGTTGAGCGTCACCTATGGGGACCGCAGCCCCAATGCCAGCCCGCGAAACGGCTCGGTTGTCGAAAATATTGCAGCTTCCGATGGATCCGGCATTCCTTATACAGAATTGGCGGTCGATTTGTTCCAGCCGGATGAGGTGATTGAAATTGAACATACTGAAATAAGTGATGACCTCGATGACGATTTCGAAGA
>JAHJRI010000486.1 GCA_018830885.1 bacterium
ATGTGCAGACGAAATCGAAATTCGTGACCATGGAAAATCCACCAGAATTCGACTCTTAATTGGGAATTCAACTTGCGATTCCAAAAGGCCAAAAATGGCCATTTTAGTGAGTTCTGAATTTACGATCTTTTTTTCAAAAAATGGATCAGACGTACCTGGTAGCTGTAAATGTACATTACGCCGCCGGCGTTACGCCGTTAGCGCAATTGAATTGAATTCAGACAATCTATTTAACCACTTAAAGTAGCTTGGGGTAGGCTAAAAATTCAGGTTCATCTGGATACCTTCATCCCAGTTGCATGTATGTAACACATATCGCAAGATATTGATAACATTGCTTATTTCAGATAATCAAGGTATCTCAGGTCTTAAAAGGCATGATTTTTATAGTATATTACTCTCTTATCGCAGGTTTGGAGGAGGCTGTGATCTCTTGAAGGAATCGCAGGTGAGGCGTGCTCATTTAATTGATATGTTTAAGCCGCCGGGCTGACATGTGCACGACGATCCTGCGTACATCTTTTTTCATTTCGGTGTTTGCCACTGCGAAATAAAGTCTCAGAGCACACAACTCGCGTAAATCGCAAATCGTCTAGCAATGTAATGCATTGTGACGATCACCATGTGAAGCCTAAAAGTACAATCATCCTTCTCTGAAAGCCCCGGATGTGACCCCTGAGGATGAAGGCGCCTCCAGAGACCTTGAAAAAAACCTCTACCATCATCATTCCATTCATTAAGATCAGGCTTTAAAAATCCGGCTTTGGCCAAAGCTACTCGACGTTCATGGCTAGAATTGTAAGATCCAGGCACAATCTCTTCCGCGATCCTATCAAATAATTCCTCCACGAAACTACGCAATTGTGCGTTTGCAGCGGCCCAATCTCCTCTGGCATGAGCAGCGACAGACTGTTCGTAATGGCCCTTTGCAACAATGAACTCATATCGTTCAAGTATTTCAATCAGCTCGTTCTCTTGAGATGCTATAGGTAATTGATCAGGAAGTTTTCTCCGTAACCCTTTTTGGTCCAAAATATATCCATCATGGTCTAGGGAATTGACAAGCTCAGGGAACCACTCAGAAGGATCAGAGAATCCGATAAAACGCGAAACAAGATGCTCCAGTATAGCTTGAACCAATGGTGTCCCACTTGGTGCGATTGAATCTGGATTTTGTATTAAATAACGCATTATCGCAGCTTCCTTTTCCTTTATATAGGAACCAGTTATTTCATTCTCTAAAGCAAACTCCAAGGCGAACTTCTCCACATCCGCATGGGTTTGGAAATTGTAAGCGTTGACGAGCTTTATTATCGTTGTTCTTGAAAACATTTCTGATTCCTCATGCCCAACGACCTCTCCTTTAGTTGCCCGTCACCTGCCACTCCACGTTAAACAACAAAATAGTGATTGATTAATGCGGAACTTGGTTTAATCTATAAGAAATCGAACCTCTGAGGCCTTTCAGTTCTTAGGGTATTCACTTCTCGTTTTTAGTCTCATATCCTGTTGAAGAAACCTTTTCCGAAAATGTTGAATAATTATTGGCCATCATAAATTCCACATCAGTCTCCATTGCCTTGAAGTGCTCCCGACCGCATTGAATTTTTGCGTTTTCCGATGCTCTTAAAGCTTCGCTGAAAAGACTGCCCTTAGACTCTACCACAAAGTACAGCCGTGGCTGGCCATCTAATTCCACAAGAACGGCCCAGTCTGGGTTATAGCTACCAAGCGGGGTATCTATTTTAAACCATCCTGGAAGCTTGGCATAAACCTTCACCTCATCATTCAGTTCGAACGACCTGGCAAAATCCGCCTCAACATCAGAATCATACACGACATGATCAAAAACCGATTTATTACTTTCAAGCATGTTCTTACTTAAGTATCCATAGAGTTCATTTTCTTTAAAAAGCTCTTGGGCGTAATAATGCTGATCGCCTATCTTTTGATACTTGATACCGTCCACAATAAATATCCGCATCTGGTGTTTTATGATGGCTGCAACCTGCTCAATGAATTTTTGTGGGTTATTCTTAAAATCTTCCAGACGGCCACTGCCTATAATAATATCAATGATTGAGCGACGAGTTAAGTTAGTTTCATTCTGTAAATAACTGACAAGATCGGGGAGATCATAGTCACGGGCATCGTAAATTGCCATACTTTCCTGGACTTCATTGGTCTGGACTCCACCACGATCCACATCAAGGGTCGCCGTCCTGGTGATGAACCTTGCCCGGCCAACTATCAGCGTCTTGCGTATTTCATCCGCGCATTCCTCGATAAGCTTTTTTGAATCAAAATTTACTCGAAAGGTCGTCTTGTATTTGATCCGTTCCCACAGTTGCTTAAAATCCTCGCTGAGAAACACGGCTTTGTT
The DNA here is from genome assembly GCA_018830885.1 of bacterium. GTDB lineage: Bacteria > SAR324 > SAR324 > XYD2-FULL-50-16 > XYD2-FULL-50-16 > JAHJRI01. The sequence continues at coordinate 2,384 of JAHJRI010000486.1, forward strand.
CAGTTCTGCCTTTTTGCGTTCATCGGCATTCTTGATGTTCAATTTCCCAGAGACTTTTCGAAGAAGGGCTAAGATCTGTTCAGAAACGTGTGTCATGTCATCGGGCAAATCAACCGTACCCTTCTTTAAGTCGGCTCGAAGTGAATCTTGGACTTTACCATTCTTGTCTACATAGTCTTTGGACTTCAAATGATCCCATATAGAATGGGATGCTTCGACCCCCAGATATTTTATTTGGTGGTCATCCGTCGGCACAGAGATGTTAGCGAATAAATGTTTTTCGACTACACCGAACTTAATACCGGTTTCGTCTTCGATTTCTTTCTGCAACTGCTTTGCGAAATCTTCATAGGATTCATTTGCCATCACAGTCAGCGTGTTCACTTCAAAACCATGGACTCGCTCACCGACCTGGTTAACAGCAATACGCAACCCGCGTCCGATTTCCTGCCGCTTTTTTAAGATAGACGATGTCTCATTAAGTGTGCAGATTTGAAATACATTGGGATTATCCCATCCTTCTTTAAGCGCCGAATGGGAAAAAATAAATTTCAAATTCGTATCAAAGCTTAGAAGTCTCTCTTTATCCCGCATGATGAGCTGATAGGCACTCTCATCAGCAGCAGCTTTTCCTTCTCCACGAGAGTCCTTAAATACTTCGATTGACTGACCCGATGCTGTCTTCTTTTTATCCACAGCAAAATAGCCGTCATGGACTCCTTCAACAGCGGTTTCCAGGTCTGCACCTTCGAATAAGATGTGGTATTTCGGCTTGTGAATTGCCCTTTCATATTCTTCTTCAAATATTTTCGCGTACTTTCCGGGTTGCGGATTCCCTTCATCGTCATAAAGGCGGTAGTTCGCAACCCTATCTATAAAAAACAGGCTTAGCACCTTCAGCCCCTTGGGCCGAAGTTCCATCTCCTTATCAAGGTGTTTCTCAATGGTCTTTCGAATTTGCAGCCGTTTGTATTCATCATCGTTTACTTCACCAATTGCCTGGCCCAGTTTAATAAATTCAGGCTTGCTGGTGAAGCTAATGTATTCATTACCCTTTTCACAATAGATGTCTTCTATGATATAACCATCGTAAACGCTCCGGCCACCGGATATTTCCAGCAGATCATCACCGCTGCGGACAGTCTTTTTCACACGTTTGACATCACCGCCAAGCTGCATCGCATCAATTTCAACCTGCGCCGCAATTGAACTCTTCCTGTTATCGACTTTGAGTAGTCGAATAAATGCCTTGTTGTGGCTATCCTTTATCTCTATTCCTGACACCTCAATCTGTTTCACCAGCTTACGCTGATAGGCGTCGACCGAATCGAGTTTGTACATCATATGGTATTTATCCACGTGAGTAGCGGAATACCGGAGGGTACAAAGTGGGTTCAGTGAGGCGATGGCTTCCTTGCTTTTACCGGTCGTATCGACACTTTGGGGTTCGTCAATAATAACGATAGGGTTTGTCGCCTGAACGAATTCAATAGGACGGTTACCTGTCATTCTGTCATGGGGACGGTGGATAATATTGGCCTTATCTTCCTTTTCGGGGTCTGTAAAGCTCTTTCGAAAAGCATCAATATTAATAACCATTATTTGGATATAATCGCTGGTGGCGAAATTGCGGACTTGGCCGAGCTTCTGAGAATCATAAATAAAATAGTCAAACTGTATGTTCTCATAGAGTCCCTTGAAATGTGTCTCAGTCATCTGGAGAGACTTGTAGACGCCTTCTTTAATTGCCACAGACGGCACCACAATAATAAATTTCGTAAAGCCGTATAGGCGGTTCAATTCAAATATTGTACGCAGGTACACATAAGTTTTCCCGGTTCCGGTTTCCATTTCCACTGTGAAGTTCAAGTAATCGAACAATTCGGATGGAGCAAGCCCATTACGAAGTTGAACCTCTTTGGTATTTTTGTGAATATCCTCATCCAGCAGACAAAGCCGGTTGCCAATGCCCAGATCTGTGGTTAACCAATCCATCTGGGGATCATATTTTAATGGCGCAACTGTAAAATTAGTCTGACACATTTCCTGTCCTTCAAAGAGGTCAACCACAGCATTGATTGCCTCACGTTGAAAGTCTAGGTTGGGATCGAATTGGAATTTCATAGTAGGCACCTCACAAGCTCTTCACATCATCAATATCGGCCTGACGTAAAATCTGTACGGCATTGGTTTTTACAACATCATCTTTAAAACCTGAGTCCTTGAAAACCACCCGCATCACCTCCGGTTTCAGTTCATCCTTCAGCGCGGCGATGCCCTCTACCACCTCAAGGTTGATCTTGTTTGCCAAGCAGACGATGAGCGCCCCTTCACCGATTACACAGACGGTCTTTCCATCGATCTTGCGTTCTTCGATTGGTACGGCCAGGTCAAGACCATATTTTAGTAACAATTCGTAAAGAACGTCAGATTCGCTGCGATCCGGTTTAATATTTTCAACGGCGTTAAATAGTGTGTCTTTTAAGTTATCAAAATCCGCGTCCCATGGTTTGATGTTGCTAGAGTCCAATTTGAAAACCTTGAAACCCAAGTCTAACTTAGGTGCTTTCTCTGTGTTAACAAATAAATTTCCCTCCATATCTTTGGCTTTTTTTCTCTGCTTAGCATCTATCTTTTTTATGACTTTACGAATACGTTCCTTAGCAATCTCTGCAATAGTCTGATACTCTGATTTGGACGCTTCATACCCTCCCTCACAGGACTCGGGAAGCTGAACAAGAATAAATTTTCTATTAGCATAATCCTCTTGGTTGAGATCAAGAACAGCATGTGCTGTCGGGGCTGACCCAGCAAAAAAATCTAGGACAATATCTTCAGTTGAAGTTCCGGCTTTAATAAATCTCTTGATAAGCCCTGTTGGTTTCGGAAAGGAAAAAACTTTCGAACCAAACAATCCCTCGACCTCAGCAGTACCTCTTCTACTGGAAACCTCTTTATCATTAAATAATGAGCGAATAACCTTACCCGTGTGCCGAGTTTTTTGGACTATCCTAAACTCACCGCTATCGGTTTTATAACCAACAATTTCTTGATTTAGTTCATTTATCGCCTTTTTTTTACTCCATCTCCATACACGCTGGATACCATCTTTTCTAGAAACGACCGGATATACTTTTATCCATCCTTCCTTTTCTTCCAAACTAATCTCAAAAAAATCGTTTGTTATTTTATTCTCCGGATTTAAATAAAATGGATAATAAAGATTTGGTCGTGTTTTTGGATTAAATGCTACATTACCATTATAAAGTGGATAAAGATTAAAAGGTCCTATTTCATCGCTATATTTAAACTCTTTATCTTCTTCGGGTAATTGATAAGATACGGTTTCATCAATATTTTTAGCATAAAACACTGCATAATCATGGACTTTTGCAATATGTCCATAGTCAATTGCACTTGGGGAGGAGTTAATTACAAACAAACCAAGAAAATTTTCTTCTCCAAAGATTTCATCACACAATTTTCTTAGATTTGATACTTCGTTATCATCAATTGATATGAAGATCACACCATCATCACGGAGAAGGTTTCTCGCTAGATTAAGGCGCGGTAACATCATATTTAACCAGTTAGTATGGAAGCGACCGGAAGTCTCGGTATTCGGCGAAAGCTTGAGTCCTTCTTCATCTTTCTGGCCTGTGTACCTTAGGTAGGTTTCCAGGTTATCCTGAAACTTGTCAGGATATATGAATTCTTTTCCTGTATTGTATGGCGGATCAATATAAATCATTTTGATCTTTTTATGGTATGATTTCTGAAGCAATTTGAGGACTTCGAGGTTGTCACCTTCAATGAAAATGTTCTTTGTTGTAATCCAGTTAATAGACTCTTCCGGACAAGGTCTGAGAGTTCCGGTAGAGGGTGTCTGAGCGATAAGACGGGCTCGGGACTTTCCATTCCAGTTGAAGCTGTACCTTTCTTGTCGGTCGTCAACATACTCGCCCATTGTTTCACGTAAGATGTCTAAATCAATTTTTCCTTCGGAAAAAATCTCGGGAAAAAATTGTTCGAGTTTCTCAATATTTTGACCAACGATATCCGCCGATGCACCGTCGGTCTTTGGGTCTAATTTTTCCATGTGGGTTAACCTCCACTTACAACTCTGCGGTTATTGTTTGAAGTTGGCTTTCCAGCTCCTTGATTTTCATATTCAGCTCAAGCTTACGGTTGAACTGTGTTTCCTTCTTTATAGTAGCTTTATGCCCGGCGATCTGAATTTTCAACTCGTGGCAATCGGCAAGTCGATCCCTCCGAACTTGGCACTTGGTCGCTGAGGACTCCAAACGATAATCGCCGGTGAGACGGGCACAGTCCAAAGAAACAATTCGGTCTAATAGTGCCGAATAAAATGCAAAGAAATGCGTATGTGGCAAATTGGAAACTTTCAGGCTATTAAGGAACGCTTGATCTATTTGCATCGGGGCTGAAAGATCAATCCAATCGGTAATAATAAAATCCTCGGCAACAATAGCCCCCTTTTCTGCCTGGCTGAATCTTTTATAAGCCATACTCAAGGCACACGTTGTCCCATAACTGAACACAACAATCAAAGGGTATGGAATCGCGCGGTGGATGATTTCCGCTATTCGGCTGGTGCGATTGAGCGTCTTTAAGTTTACTTGTAAGATAGCAACCTCGTGATACTCATGCTGATTGTCCTCATAGGCCTGAATCGGAATCGTGCTCGGTTTGAGCGTGTATTGCCAGGTGATGACATCGATGTCCTCCCGAAAGGCTTTTTTGTCAGTTACACCAAGTTTGGCATTTTCGTGAAAGAGCTTTTTATATACACGCTTTCCTAGGTGGCAGGTGTCCGGGATAGCCATTTTTCGGTAAAGGGTCTCGATCATGCATCTTCCTCTTCACTTCCAAGAATAATCAGATAGGACACCACCTCAAAGTCTTCGATTCCCTTAAATGAATCCTTGGTTAAAACAGTGCCCCCGCGTTGAAAAAGACTTTCGACTCCCTTTTCCTCAGCTTTTCCAGTGATGGCTGCAACAGCTTTGGCTAGCAGCGCCTGATATTTGCTCATGTCCGTCGCATCTTTGGTGGCAGCATTGAATCGGGCCATTGCACCTGCGTCGGGTTGAGAGCGACCAAGGATGAACTTCTTAAATAGGTCCAGAATTTTCTTGGCCTGTGTGAAGTTCATTTGGACTTCACCTGATTCAGAAAGCCAGACCAGGTAGTAGGGCGCAAGTGCGTAAGTGCTGTCTGAGTTTATTTTTGCCGACTCGCTGCGGAGACAGAAAATAACACCAGGCTCCAGACCCTCTTCTTCAATCAGATCGTCGATATGAGTAACAGCAAAAGCCCCAAAAGGTATTTGCTCAAGAAGATCTGCATTCTCTTTCAAATATTCGGCAAGGTCCATTCTGAAGTCATTGAGTGTCATATCTGTAATAGAGATGCTGCCTCCAAGATCCTCCAGATCCACCACCTCATTTTGGAGCTGTTCGAGTTGACGACGGCGATATTCCAGGTCGTTCATTTTTCCAGCATCAGGAAATTCAATGATGTTTTCTTCACCGGTTGCAGATATATCGAGCAGGACCATACGACCGGAGACACGGGCCTCCAGGTTGATGTATTCGTCCAGTTCCATATTAGGCCAGAAATTGA
>JAHJRI010000487.1 GCA_018830885.1 bacterium
GGATTTTGAAATACTTGAATATGCCTGCCAATGGAGAGACCCAGACAGGTATTGCAGCGTAGGTAATCAAATTTGATCCCAATCCTACTTCAGCCGGCTTTTCTTGCGTGGCTGTTCCTCCAACGGCCCCTGGCTGTAGTCGTTAAATGGCGCGTCTCGCTCTGTAACGGCGGCCTTGACACCTTCCGCCATGGACTTCCGTACAAATTCCCGCCCCTCCGGTGTGTTACGCATGGCTCCGTCCAGGATCGGACCGAGGGTCTGGGTACTCTGCAGCCCCATATTGTCATAGGCCTGGTTGACAATCAGCTTCATCGAGATCAACTGGGTCAATGGAATCTTTGTCAGTTTCTTCGCCAACATGTCCACCCGCTCATCCAACTCTTCAAGCGGGCAGGATTCGTTAATCAGTTCGATTCTTGCAGCCTCTTTGCCACTGATCCACTCTCCGGTCAACGCATAGTACTTCGCTTTGGCCAGACCCAGCCGGTACACCCACATCCCGGAGAGGTGACATCCCCAAACCCGTGAATAAGGCGTACCGATGCGGGCATCATCGGATGCAATCACCAGATCGGCGCAGAGCGCCATCTCGGAGCCGCCACCGACGCAGTATCCATGAACCTTGGAGATAGTCGGCTTCAAACCGCGCCAGAGCCCCATAAAAATGGGTATATAGCTGAGATATTGATTGGTGACCATATTGATATCCATCCCGGGATCATACCCATCTTCTTTAATGGTTTCATAGTGTTCCAATCCACCTGAAAAATCAAATCCGCCACAAAAAGCGTCACCGGCGCCTTCGAGAACGATCACCTTCACATCGTTATCCCTGTTGGCATCCCTGAGCGCTTTGTCCATATCTTCGAGCAATTCAAGCCTTAATGTATTGTATTTCTCCGGGCGGTTCAGCGTAATTGTGGCAATGGCATCTTTCTTGGCATATTTAATCATTTCAAAAGTCATAGCGACCTCCTGTGGAGTGTTTTTTTGCGAATGAGACGGGCCCGATGCTGCCCGTGTACAACGATTCAGTTGACTGCTTCTGCGAACGCCCAAAGCGTATTGGGAAAATTCAAATGTCGCATGATTATTAGATCCCCACGGGAATTGTAACGACCAGTAAGGTCGTTTCACCATCCTGTACAGGTAATGTCGACACCATTCGAAACAAGCCGACCGTGTTAAGGTTACAATAAACCATACGATCTGTTTGTCATTGAAAAATCCGGCCAATTAGTTCTGCAATCCGGCAAGTTTTCTAGTGATGCGTACTTTGGCGATTTTTCAAGTAGTTCTCAGGGGTTTTTGACGTGTGCTTCTTGAATACATGGTAAAAATAGCCGATATCCTCATAACCGATCTGCCCGGCGATCTCCTGAATCGAGAGCTGGGCCGGCTTTTAACAACTCCCTGGATACCTCGATGCGGTATCGATGCAAATAGGTCAGCAGACTCTCACCTGTGGCGGACTTGAATCTTCGAGTCAGGTTTCTGAGGCTCATACCGAATCTGACCGCAATATCTTCCAGGACCACGTTCTGAGCGTAGTTGCTTTCAATCCATTTCTGGACAGCCTTTATTTTTGCATCCTCGTGAAACATCTGGCCGGTGAAGGAGAGGTTGGAAATCGGATACGATTCGGTTGAGTCGACCAGATAGTGTTTTTCCACGTTCTGAGCCACCTCTATGCCGTGCGTGGATTCGATGATGTGCATGAGGGAAGCGGTCCAGGAATTCATACCCACACAACAATATATATGATCCGAGGAGGTGATCATTTTATCCGGCTTGAGCTTGATCTTCGGGTATCTTGCTGCGAATTGTTCCCTGTAGCTCCAATAAGTTGTCGCCTCCTTGCCATCCAGCAGCCCGGTTTCAGCAAGCAGAAATACACCCGTGCTGAAAGCCAGAATCCCCGCATTTTCCCGATGCCGCTCAACCAGCCAGTATAAGGTATGACGGTTTGACGCCAGCATTTCATCGATCTTTTCCCAGACACCAGTGATGATAATAAAGTCTGTCGAGCGAATATCAGTAACCTTCCTGGTTGCGGTAATGGGAATTCCACTGAGACCGGAGACGCTTTTGCCGTCGTGCGTGGCGATATCAAACTGGATTTTTTGACCATTCTGACGCTTCTGATGTCTGGCTTGGAAAAAATCAGCCAGGTAGAAAACCTCCATTGCTCCAACAACACTGGAGGCGAGTGCGTTTTCAAAAGTAAGTAATGTGACGTATTTCATGAATAGAGTGTCTGAAACGGGATGCGGAAAAGAGCAGAATTGATATCTCTTTTTAACATAATGATATTAAAAAACTTGAAAATACAACTGGGTTAATCTTTACTGATGAAGATAGTTCTGTCAAAAAAAATAAATCTATACAAATCATTAGCTTATTCAGCCCAAGTCCCAGCCCACATGAGACCGTTCCATGGTTATAAAACGAAATACCTACCTTAATTGCGGGGATCAGTGTGGAAGATATTGGCTACAAATTGGTGGAAATCCTAAATTGGTTTGTAATGGCAGGTTTCCGGAAGGAAGGTCGGTGGTCAGTCCTGAATAGAGAAAATAGTTACAGGTTAAATTCCAATATTTCAGATACTTCCCCCTTCTACATCACCGGCTGAGATGCATACGTAGCGGCTGAATACAGCCGCCCGATTTCTGCTGCGCTATCTGAAAATCTTTCAATCACCCGCCTGTAATGTTACCAGCATATCGAACAAAGCACTTGTTAAAATTTTGTCTAATCTTTGGGCTCAATTTTGATTAAATCGGACCAACTGTAGCGTAATGGAATGAAACAAAGTGAAATAAAGGGAAGTTGGAATAAGTCCAGCAGGTCTTAGGAAGTAATTTTAAATATTTGATTTTAAAGAGTTAATACGCAGATGTGAAGATTGAAAAAGGGACGAACCGTGCTGCTGGACCTGGGGGGGGGATGGCAATGTTGAAGACGTCGCAAAGGTCCTGCAATATGTCGACACCATCGTGCTACTGGCCCGGGACGATTCCAAGGTAACCATCGACACTGCTTATCTACGAAGCACTCCAGACCCCGCCGGAACTGCTCGGGACCGTTCTGAAGAAGAAAGTCAGCCCCGACTTGAACAAGCTTCTGGCAAATTATTACACGGTGGTCATCAAACAGATCGCCGACCTGACCTGGTGATCCAGGAGTTCAATCCTGAAATTTTACCGAAGAACCGGATCATTCTCAAACCGGAATTTTTGAACGAAAATACTGAAAACAAGGAGGTTCCTGATTGATAATCTGAATTTCCCTCGATATTATAAGGAGAACAATGGATTAATGAACATCATCAAACCCCGCTGCAAATGCGTGTCCAGAGCCACAATCATCCGCACCAAGCCCATCGACACCGAGACCACCATTCTGACTGCTCACTGCGACTCCTAAAACTGCCAACGCGTGTTTCAGGTCTCGAGGAGCTTCCACAGCGAGGTCATACCCCCTGTTCCCTCTATTAAAGAGACCTCACAGAGACAATTTACAATTTTAGAAAATTGTTGACAAAGTTCCACCTCAGTTGATAAACGAATCCTTAAAACTCCTCTAGGTCGTTGAAGTCCCTCTCAGTAATACATGATTTGACGTTTTTTCCCGTGCGAAAATTTTTCAGACACATGTAACTTCCGAACCCATTCCTCACGATTCAACCAAGATCTAGCTTTCAAAGAAGTCTTGAAAAAACACTGTGGCCAAATGAAGAAACTGAACATTATTCTCGTTTTCTGATTAGGAAAGCGAAACCCAATATTTGAATAACTATCTGATAATGTTTTCTTTTTTGTTGTATAATCGTTGTCTTACCAAATTTTTGGGGTTAAAATGAAGCTAAAATACAAAATATTAATAGTATCTATATCTGTGCTTATTTGTATTTGCGCAGCTTTACCAATCCATGTGATCCTAGCACAGAGTGAAAATCAAACAAATACTTCAAGTCTGCAAATTGGTTCCATGTATAGAATCTTATATGATGTTGATGGATTAAAACCAATAGGACTCAGCGGATCAACAGCTCATGGGTCAGTTATGGACTCACACAAATATTTGGCATCTGAAGTATTTGTATCATTCCAAGAACACATCAAATCATCTCTGAAGAATAACATTTTAAAGTATCCAATTGTTAACTTGCTGGAAGGACCATTAAATGAAAAGAATTTGCAGGACGAATTAAACCGGGCTCTGACGAATAACGAACTCACAGTCCAGAAAAACAATGACATTACCAAAGAAATCTCACAAAAAATATCAAACATAACATATCCAATACTTCTTGAGAATATTAATGAGAAGATTCATGAAATAGTTGAAAAAAGACTTAAAACTAAGCCCGACGATGCAGCGGATTCAAATACAGCTCTTTGGAATCTGATTGCCCAGAAAGTTGGGAGTAAAATGGAACGGGAATTGGACACCAAAACCCCTTCAAGCGCCGAATCAAGTTTATCAGAAAGAGCCGCTAGAGTCGGGGTCAATGAAGCTGTCGACACTTTCCTGCGTGGTTTCTCAAAGATTATGCAGGAATGGGTAACGGAGGTTTTAAAAGAAAGTATTGAAATATCAGATGCATTAGATAGAACCATTCAATATCAAGTGGAACTTTCAATAAAAAGAATGCCGGTTTTCGTTCAAATCAAAGATGGAAAGCAGCAAAAAACTAAGCTTGACGCTGTAAAATTGCAGATATCAAAATTTATCATTCAACAAATTAATCAATTTTTTGATACAGAAATTAGAAGTAATTTAGTTAACAACATTCGGGAGCTTCAACAAGGTGATCTAGTTGAGAATGTTAGAAATGATTTGGCTACAAAATACATCAATATAATTAATAGCAATTTATGCTTAGGAAGAGGTAGTGTCATTCAGCTTTACCCCATTGTTAATGATGATATTGGATTTCAAGTTATTGATGTTGAAAAGCCTAGATATAGTGAAACTTATAAAAGCACAGCAAAAGAAGGCGAATTCTATTCTGCTCCAATCAGCCATTTATCACCAAAATACCTGAGACCTGAATGGGTTTTAACTACAGGTATTCTTGTAGTCCCTTTTCGGATTTGGCCACAAGAAAGCCGTAAAGATGCAAGTGGTGACACTGCCGAGGCCTATCATATATCAACCGCTTCATTGACTGTTGGACCTTTTCTAGGTGTTCGTAATTCGTTAATGCCTCTATGTGAGATCGCAATAGAAAATTGCGTCTTTCTGGGGACTTTAGGGCTAACACAAACTGAGGCCAATTATATAGATGGAACAACAAGTTCAGAAAGCGCTTTATCAATCTCAATAGGACATATATGGGTACTCAGTGAATCATTTCAATTCGGTTTTGTTCTTGGGATTGATAAACTCGCAGATAGCAAGAAGGATGATAAATGGATATATAAAAACAAACCCTGGATTTCAGTGGCAATAGGGAGTTTGTTCATTGATTTGTGACTCAGTGTTGTCTACCGCAGTAAAAAAAATAA
>JAHJRI010000046.1 GCA_018830885.1 bacterium
AATGATCCGGAAGGTGAGAGGTCATTACAACTATTTCCGAGCAGTCGGAAACGTAAACTCACTGTGGATCTTCTATCGAGAAGCGGTTGGCACACTGTACAAGTGGCTGAACCGCAGGAGCCAGAGACGCATCCTCACTTGGGCCGGCATCAAACGGGTATTGGTCGCATACGACTTTCCGACCCCGGACAAGAGGCCAATAGTTCAGAAACCGGTGGCAAACGGCAATAGTCGTCTTGCTGCAAGTGTGAGTATAACTGAGGAGCCCGGTGCGGGAATACCGCACGCCGGGATCTGTGCAGGGTGCATCAGGTAACTGGTGTTTCTACTGCGACTCCTAAGAATTCAACAATCTATTAATCCTGATTGACACATGTTACGTTATAGGTTACACTCACTATATGATTATTAAATTCAAACACAAAGGACTAAAAAAGCTTTTTGAATCAGGGAGTATATCAGGCATCAAACCGGAACATGCAGACAGACTCCGTAGGATTGTTGCTCTTCTTGAAACTGCTGAATCTCCAAACGATATGGATTTACCGGGGCTGGGATTGCATCACCTCAAGGGAAATCGGAGTGGAACATGGTCCGTGTCGGTTAGTGGAAATTGGCGAGTCACTTTTCAATTTCATAATTCTGATATTACTAATGTAGATTACGAAGACTATCATTAAAGAGGTTTGTTATGAGAATGTTCAATCCACCCCATCCTGGAGAAATAATTCGGGAATTTTGTATTGATGCCCTTAATTTGACAGTGACCGATGCTGCCAAATCGTTAGGGGTAACACGTAAAACGCTTTCTACTTTACTCAATGCGAAAGCAGGGATTAGCCCAGAAATGGCGCTACGATTATCAAAGGTTTTTGGGCGTACTCCTGAAAGTTGGCTTAAGCTACAGCTTCAGTATGATCTATGGAGAGCTGAAAACAGAGTGGATTTAGGTAGTCTAAAAAAAATTGAGGCAGTGCAAATAGCCGGATAACAAATAAGGATAGATTGCGGTTCGCTCTGCTCACACAATCTATCCTTATTTGTTCGGAGAAATATCGACAAGTTTCCTGAAGACTTTATATTTCAACTGACCAAAGACAAATTTGCCAACTTGAAGTCGCAAATTGCGACATCAAGTCCTGGTTGGGGAGGTCGCCGGAAATCACCACTGGTTTTTACAGAACATGGTGCCTTGCAGGCGGCAAATGTCCTGAGTTCAGCGCAAGCCAACAAAATGAGCGTATACATCGTCAGAACATTTGTACGACTGCGCGAATTTGCGTTATCCAATGAAAAGCTGGCCCGTAAAGTGGCCCAACTTGAAAACCGAGTGAGTGATCATGACGACCTGTTAACTGAATTGATTCGTGAAATACGGCAGTTGATTGAAGCGCTTATGCCAACCATGAAAAAACGCAAAATCGGCTTTATACCTCCGGAATAAACAAGAAATAAACAGAGTGAACGGATAACGAATATTTGCCCCCGACAGCCCAGCAAGTTCGGTGGTTTATTATTGCCCAATGTTTCAACTCCTATTAACCGTGTCGGTCCGGTTGGGTGTGGGCTGCGGGTGAAACCTGTGTTATCGCGCCGAGGAAAGCTCGGTGTATCTTGCAGGGTGAAAGTCCCTGCCGGGGAGGAGACTGAGAAGGATCCTCTTAAAGGTTGGCCACCCACCCGTATCAAGCCCTGGACCCATGGCGGCGTCATGTCGTGAGATATTACGAACAAGATGGGTTAAGCACTGAATTCGCGTGACTCGCAGCGAAGAACAGAGAATCCTGTAGGCCGCAGGGGAGATCGCGCTCCCTGAAGTGCTGGTGCAGCTTCGAAATGCAACTCGTGGACGTCGAGGGTTTTAACGCGCACCGAAGACAATACAGAAGCATCCGCCAGGGCGGCAGTCGCCCTGTTTGGCGTCAATCTCTTCACCCGTTGAAATTTTAACACGAACAGCCCCATTGTCTGTGCTGCCGCTGTGGTGTGCAAAAAGTTATTCTCACCGATAAAATCAGCCACAAAAGCGTTTTCGGGATCCTCATAGAGCTTATTCGGAACCGCACACTGCTGGACAACGCCATCATCAAATACCGCAATTCGGTCTGACATGGTCAGTGCTTCAGATTGATCATGTGTTACATAAATAACTGTAACCCCCAGCTTTTTATAAAGACGGAGGATCTCGAACTGCATCTGCTCGCGCAGTTTTTTATCCAGGGCGCCCAGGGGCTCGTCCATCAATACCAGGCTGGGATCAAATATCAGGGCCCGGGTAAGTGCGACGCGCTGGCGCTGACCGCCTGAAAGCTGGGCAGGTGTTCGTGTTCCGAACTCTTTCATTTCAATCAGCTTGAGATACTTGTTGATCCGCTTGCCGATCTCAACTCGTGGAATCTTTCTCACCTTCAGTGGATAGACCCGATTTTCTGCAATGTTCATTGAGACGATTCACGATAAATGATGGACAGCGAGGCAAGATAAATGAGGGAATTTAAAAAATCGATGAGAAACCCGGAGATTTTTTATTGTAAAACGAGTCACGGTAATTGATGGATTTTTTTTTGGATCAGGTAAAACAGAAGATGTTGTTAACTTGGATGAGTCTGCTTTTTTCTCACGCTTTTTGATGGGTAGCGAGTCACGATAATTGATGGATAACAGAAGCTTAGTTGGATATTTTCTTTGACATCCAGTTTTTGTTCAGGTAGCATCTGATCCTGACGTATCTGAAGTCCTTGTCTGGTTCACAAGGGCTCCAGGCCGCCAAGTGGCAGGTTTTACCTGCTTTTTATCAGCCGGCTTTTCGGCCGGCCGTAGACTTACCTTGGGAGAAGGTGGTCAAAAAAAGTTTTACATCCAACTGGGGCAGTTCATCCTGAGCTGCCCTGGCCAGCAGATCCACTCCCATGTTGTTTAATACCCGCAGATTTCCCGCAGCATGCTCAACCAGGGTTTCTTTCAGTTCTGAACTCATCAAGTGCGCAGCTCCAGCCTGTGTCAACGAGTGTTCAAGGTAGTCCATGGTTGTTTCCCTGCTGTAAGGTTCCATGGTATTTCGAATACGGATACGGCTGCCCAGAGAGACCAGATCGCTTTGACGAAAGCGGGCAGGCAGCCTGGTGTCTCCACTGATAATGGTGGTCAACAGACACCTGGAATCGAAATGGGCACTGCCGAGCAGTCTCAGTTCGTTCATACAGACCGAAGCCATCTCCTGGGCTTCATCGATTTATGTTGAGCTCAACATAAATCGACAAATGTTGAGAAGTCATTAATGTTGAGTTATCCCAAAGAATGTCTTTGAATTCACGATTTCTATATGAAGTTCTCAACATTATTTTTATCCAAATCGTTACCGTCACATATCCTTAATCATTTGCCATTTTCTAATTTTCT
>JAHJRI010000488.1 GCA_018830885.1 bacterium
TCACCTAATATACGCCCCAAAGGTATTGTGTTTCAAGAAACGCATGAATCCTCCTGGAGCTCCTGGAATCCATCCATGGCTTCCAAGGTTCTTGAAACACAATACCTTCGGGGCTTTGCGGAAATTGAACTGAATAGATACTCTAATTTAAGGAATACGTGCAGTATGACAGTGACGGGTGACTGGCGTATTACAGTGACCGGTGCATCCGTATTAAATTCTCACTTCCAGCTGTTGAACAGAAGATTCCTTAGTCGCAATAGTCGGTTCTGCCAGCATAATCTTCATAAATGATGAATCCACTCCGATAAGCCAAAAAATCGTTCCCCCGGACTTGCTCCGGGGTCCAGATGTATATGGTTTAACTGGATTCCGGCTTTCGCTGGAATCCACCTGTAGTCCGTCCCGGAATATTTCGAGATTTTGATGCTTGAGTTGATACCCACTTTAATCTGTATATTGAGGAGACACAATACCTTTTTTGATCTCATTCAGTTAGCGAATACCCGGAACGTTGGCTGTCTCCAGCGCTGTGATTGCGTTCAGCATAGAGATTGCAGGATCCATGTGTTTCCCCATTCCCTGTTCCTCGGGGATCCTGTTGGAGCTGGGATTTCAGCCTCTGTGCACCAGGAAAACGGCAAAGCGGATCATTCGCTGATTGCAACGCACCGACTGTTTTATTGTGTGCCATGGGGATAACACCCCCTTCGAAGCTGCAAGTCTCGCTTCTCCCTGGCGGCGTCCGGTCATCCCGGACACTGACCCGGGAACCCATCAATGGGGTGTTTTCCTGAAGCCACGGGGTGCACCAAAAACATATGGGGATGTGATCATAACCGCTTCAAGAGGTTATTTTTTCAGAAAAACGCATGAATCCATCCCTGGAGCTCCTGGAATCCATCCCTGGCTTCCAAGGTTTTCTGAACAAACAACCTCTTTCCGCTTACAGGGTACCCACACATATTTGGTGCACCCAAGCCACGGCTAAGGTAGACATACCACCCGAAAAGAAAATAGGATGAACGACAGGCAATTATTCTCTCAGTAAACATTCAAATTTGGAGACGGTATGAAAGTTGTTCAACTAAAAGCACCCGGCGGACTGGACCAGATCAGTATCGTTGACAAACCCATGCCCTCGCCGGCTGCTGGTGAGGTGCTGGTGAAATGGCATGCCTCGTCCTTAAACTACCATGACTACCTGGTGGCCATTGGTGGAATCAAGACAGAAAACAACCGCATTCTTCTGTCGGATGGTGCGGGAGAGGTCAAGGATATCGGGTCGGGAGTCACAACATGGAAGCCTGGAGACAAAGTCATGTCGATGTTCTTTCCCCACTGGGTGGAAGGGGAAGCCACCGCAGACAAATTACGGGAGGTTCCGGGTGATCTGGCAGACGGCTTTTCCTGTGAATATTCCTGCGTGAGGGAACATGCGCTGACCGCCATACCTGCCGACTACAGCTATGCTGAAGCGGCAACCCTTCCCTGTGCAGCCCTGACAGCATGGCGCGCCCTGATAGTTGAAGGAAGAATAAAAGCCGGTGATCAGGTGCTGGTTGAAGGTACCGGTGGCATGTCGATATTTGCGCTGCAAATTGCCAAGGCCGCAGGTGCAAAGGTCTTTGCGACCTCATCCTCGGACGAGAAAATGAAAGTCCTGACCAAGCTGGGGGCTGATGTCGTCCTGAACTATAAAACAGACCCTGACTGGGATAAAAAGGTTAGAAAGCAGTCCGGAGGCGGTGTCGATGTCGTCGTTGATGCCGGCGGCGGTTCAACCATCAATCAATCCATCAAGGCGTCCCGTATCGGCGGGATGGTGGTCCTGGTCGGTGTGCTGGGTGGTGCCGAGGCAAAAATCATTGTGCCATCCCTCTTTTTCAAACAGCAGAAACTGACGGGGATTGCGGTCGGCAGTCGAAAGATGCAGGTAGATATGGTACGGGGCCTTGAAGTCAACAGGATCAAGCCGGTGATTGATTCATCCTTCAAACTGGATAAACTGGCGGATGCCTTCCGGCACCAGAAATCCGGAAAGCACTTTGGAAAGATTGTTATCGAATACTGACCACGCCTGGCTCACGGAGTGAGAAGGTCAGCGGAATGAGATCCGGATCCCGTTTTTGGCCGGGATTCGGGCTTTTCGGTTATTCAGGCGTGTTTCAGTACTTGCCGAAATCATCGTCATCCAGAACGATCGTATTCGGCTTTTTGCCTTTGCCAGTTTCAGCCGACTCTGCTTTCATCGGTGCGGCTTCAATGCGGGGTAACGCTTTTGTCCGGGATCTGTCTGGGTCAGTCAGTTCACTTTCCAGCTGTGCCATGGCCGCCGCTTTCGGTTTCATGGCGACTTTCGGTTTCATGGTGACACGGGTTTCAGCGACTGCAGCAGACGGCTTCACCTTCTTTCTGAGCCGGAACTGCTTCATCAACGTCATCATGCTTGAAGCCTGGGAAGAGAGTTCAGTGGAGGATGAGGCGGATTCTTCGGATATGGCGGAATTCTGCTGTACGATCTGATTGATCTGTGTCAGCCCCTTATTGATCTCTTCAATCCCGGTTGTCTGCAGTTCCGTGGCTGCGGTTATCTCGCTGACCATTTCATTGACCTTCTTGACGCCCTGGTCGATTTCGGCCAGGATCGCGGCTGTTTTTTCCGCATTCGAAACCCCTTTTTCGACCTCTCTGGCTGATGTTTCGATCAGTTCTGTCGTGTTTTTTGCCGCTTCAGCGCTTCTGGCGGCCAGGTTCCGGACCTCTTCAGCAACGACGGCAAACCCTTTTCCATATTTACCTGCCCTGGCAGCTTCGACGGCTGCATTTAAAGCCAGCAGGTTGGTTTGAAATGCAATCTCATCAATCACCTTGATAATCTTGGTCACACTGGAACTGGTGGTATTGATCTCATTCATGGAGCCCAGCATGGCGTTCATCTGCTCGGTTCCTTTCTGAACGATATCCAGCGTCTGGCTGGTCAGGACCTGTGCCTGTTGCGCGTTTTCGTTGTTGACCCTTGTCTGGGCGCCCACTTCACTCATCGACGACGATGCCTGTTCCAGGCTGGCTGCCTGCTCGGAGGTACCTTTGGCCAGGTCCTGGGAGGAGCTGGCCATTTCCGTGGCGCCGGTGTTGACCTGTTCTGATGAGGTGATAATCCGGGAAATGGTCTCGCTGAGCATTTCCAGCGACTGGTTGATATTGTTGCCCAGTTCCTCGATATCCCCTTTCTGGCCACCCTCAACCCGCAGTTGAAGATCACCCTGGGACAGGCCTCTGACAACATGGGTGATATCATTCACGGCGGTCTGGAGCGATGTCATCTGTTTGTTATAGGCGGCGGCAGTCCTGCCAATCTCGTCCTCACTCTGTACATTCGCCCTTCGATCCAGCATGCCGCTCTTTTCAACATCTTCAATCACATCGGAGAGATGCTTCAGGGGGCGCAGGATTCTGGTAATGAGCCAGAACATGACCAGGAGAAAAACGATCACGATGCCGTTGATGCCCACGATCTGCCACAGAAACACACTGGACTGGCTTTGCTCCACGTTTTTCAGTCCGGCGTTCAGGCGTTCAAGGGTCGCTTTTTTTGATGCTGCGATCTCATCTTTCAGAATTTTATCCGTATAGTAAATGACAACGTCCCCCAGGGAGGATCCTTCGTTTTTCACCTTGGTTTGAGAGGTGAGCAGCTTCCCCGTATCAAAATCTCCGGGCAGTGCGGCACCCTTATTGACGCCCTGGCCTCGCCAGACGGCGCCGACCGATTTCTTCTCTTCGTCAAATACAACCACGGCCTGTATTTCCTTGACATCCATAAAACTGAGCAGTGTCGGTTTCACATCCTCGACATTGTACAGGATCGGTCGGATAATCCCTGCCAGCATTTTTGTATTAAACGTGATCAGCTCCTTCAAATCAGCCGAACTGGTTTTCTCCAGATTTTCAACGTTATTCTGCACAATCTCAACCACGCTGTTCTCGACCATCTCTCCCAGCCATTGACCGGATTTGACGGAAATCACGCCCGAGATAAACTGCAGGATGACGATAAAAATGACAATAAATATGGAGACCTTCAGAGCAATATTTCTTTTTATGCTGAATGTATGCATGGGTAACGTCCTCTAAATGAGCGAGTTGCCTGCGAGGGCAGACGGTCGCGACACGAATTGGTCCTGGAAAGGGTCACGATTCAAGATCGAACACCGAATATCCTATCGACTTTAGCTGAAACTGACTGAATATGTAAACATTTAGTCTGACAAAAAACCGGGCGGGGAAGGAGAAATCATTGGTCAATGGAGATCGGGATCTGGTGACGTGGCGGTTTCCGGGCACCCGGGCAAGCTGCAAATAAGATTGCGGGAGGGCAGGGGAGACGCATGTCATCGGAAAAGGCTATGGTATTATCGGCAGGATGACTGTCCGGGTGACGGTGAAGGTCCGGGTGAAGGCCTGACCGGGTTTGAAATCTCTATGCAGACCGCTTACCGGACTCACTGAAAGAGGAAGAAGACCGGAATGACAGCGGTTACAATCACAAGGATGCGATACAGTTTTTCCGGGAACCATTTGACGATTTGAATGCCCATCAATACTCCCAGAATAATGAACGGCGCCAGGACCAGGTTGAAGCTGAGGGTCTTCAGGGTAATGGTCTTCCATACATAGATGTGCAAAGGGACCTTGAAGAGATTGACCAGCAGAAAAAACCAGGCCGCGGTGCTGATGAAAACCATCTTGGGAATACGCATTGAAAGCAGATAGAGGGACAGAATGGGTCCTGCCGCATTGGCGAACATGGTGGCGAATCCCCCTGCCAGACCCAGAATCATGGCAAACCACCAGTTGTCCGGGATTGCAACCGGCTTTCGAATATCCCGCCAGACCATCAGCACGATCCCGCATAAAATTGAAACCGACAGGATACGTTTGAACAGTTCGCCGGATATGGCGTTTCCGACTACCAGCGCTGCGATAATCCCGACCAGTGTCCAGGGCGTTACCTTGAGGATATACTTCCAGTTGGCATGGCGGTGATAGTGCTTCACGGCAAGCAGATCGGCAATGATCAGCATGGGCAGGACAATACCGGTTGACGGTTTCCCGCCGAAGACCATGGCCATAATCGGCACGATCATCAACGCGGTTCCGGTAACCCCGGCTTTGGCCATGCCGATCAGGATCCCGCAGATCAGGGAAATGATCCAGTCGGTGTTTGAAAACCCGAATGATTGAATAAACTCAACTCAAGTTTCGGTTTTGGATAAACAATATAATATACTGAAATATCTTGCAAATGTCCCCGGAAAGGTATTAAATAAA
>JAHJRI010000489.1 GCA_018830885.1 bacterium
GAGGTATAATAATGCGTCAGTTTCAATAAATCAAGCCATAAAGAACCAGATTCCAAAAATATGTGGATTATTTATTGCTAATGGCCGGTTATTTCATATTACCAATTTTAGAGTCATAATTTTTGAGACACGATACTAGTTTCCTTCAAAGCGCGGAGCTCTTTTTTCAAAAAATGCGGTTTGCCCCTCCTTGAAATCCCGGCTCAGGAATGCGTCCCTGACACGTTGTCCACTTTCCTGGTAGTCTTTTTCCTCAATCTGCATTGCATGGGCCAGAATATTCAGATTCTTCTTGATTCCCTTGAGGGACAATGGCGCATTGGCAGAGATCTCCCGGGCCAGATTCAGGGTGAAGGATTCGATTTCCGTCTTGGGAACCAGGTAGTTGAGTAATCCGATCTCCTTCAGTTTGTCTGCTCCAAATGTCGCGCCGGTAAAAAAGAGATCTTTGGCGTTGGCGAGTCCGACCACATTCACAAAACGGCGCAAGCCGCTCAGGGAGTAGACAACGCCCAGTTTGGCCGGCACCATTCCCATTTTGGTATCCAGGGCACCGATGCGGATGTCGCATGAAGCGGCCAGATCACATCCCCCGCCAAATGCATAGCCGTTCACCATGGCAATCACCGGATAGGGAAAGTGAACAATGCTTTCCATGGCTGTTTCAAAGGGATTGGCGCGGTCTGTCATCTGCCCGTTGTCGGTTCCGGAATCGAAGGTCAGGGCCCCGATATCATAACCCGCACAGAAAGCCTTGTCCCCGGCTCCCCTGATAATGACGGCTCGTGTGGCGTCGTCTTTTGCCAGGGTTGCGAGCGTCTCGGACAGCTTGATCAGCAGGTCTGGTGAGAGGGAGTTTCTTTTTTCCGGTCGGTTTAATACCAGGGTGCAGATGTAACCCGATTTTTCAACCAGCAGGCAGTCATTTGCTTCTGTCATATGTTTTATTGTGTGTTGAGAGGGTGTTAAAATGGGTTCTGGCAGATGACGGCGATGGGGGTGGGGGCCGGTTCACGTCCTTCATTCATCCGTGGAAACCCTGATGTTCTCCAGTGGCACGATGCAGAATCCACAGACGATCCTTGCCGCCCCGACTGCACCGAGGCACCAGCTCTTGCCAACCGTTCCGATTGATATCTCGAAGTCTCCGGACATCCGTTTACTATATATGCGGTAGCGATTGGTATCAATCTTTTTCACCTTGACAATGCCCCCTCGACGGTTGGAGCCGCAGGAATAGTAATCATACCCGCGGTTGCCCCGGTACATGAACTCGACTGCGTTTGCGGGAAAAGATGCCATAATGAATCCAACCGAAACCAGGAAAAAAATTAATTTTCTGTCTGCTTTCATCCTTTTTCTCTCTTCTGTCTACAGTCTTTGCACTACCGGGTCAGAGGATTATGGTCTGTCACTCACAAGGCTTGCTCCCGGATTCTCGGACTTTGGATAAATGTCTGACTTGATTCCGGACATTTGGTGAATGATGCGCACGACCTGACAGCTGTATCCAAATTCGTTATCATACCAGAGATATAGGACGCAGCGTTTGTCCTGAACAATGGTGGCACTCGAATCGACCACACAGGCAAACCGTGAGCCCACCATATCTGTGGAGACGACCTCCGTGGAGGTCGTATAATCAATCTGATCTCTCAATTCAGAGTGCAGCGCCATGTTTCGCAAATGTTGATTGAGCTCTTCCTTGGTGGTCTCTTTTTCAAAATTCAGACTCAGCACGGCCATCGATACGTTGGGAATGGGGACGCGAATGGCGTTTCCGGTCAGCTTGCCCGCCAGTTCCGGCAGTGCTTTGGCCACCGCGTTCGCAGCGCCCGTATTGGTCAGAACCATATTCAGAGGGCCGCTACGGCCACGCCGTTCGTGTTTGTGATAGTTATCCAGCAGGTTCTGGTCGTTGGTATAGGCGTGGATCGTTTCCAGGTGGCCATTGACAATCCCGAACGCATCATTGACAGCCTTCAGAACCGGGACAATGGCATTGGTGGTGCAGCTGGCCGCTGACAGAATGGTGTCCTTGTTTTCAATCTCATGGTGATTAATCCCAAAGACGATATTCTTGATATTGTCTTTTCCCGGCGCTGTCAGCAGGACTTTGGCCGTGCCTTTAGATTTCAGGTGCAGACCCAGTCCCTCTTCCGTTCGCCATTTTCCGGTATTATCAATAATCAGGGCGTCATTAATACCGTATCGGGTATAATCAAGGCTGTCCGGTGCGTCTGAATAGATGACATGGATGAAGTTTCCATTGGCGATAATGGCATTGGCCTCTTCATCCACCTGGATGGTTCCTTTGAAACCGCCATGGACAGAATCCCGTCGCAGCAGGCTGGCCCGTTTCTGCAGGTCGTTGACCACTCCCTTGCGCACAACGATGGCTCGCAGGCGCAGCCGGTTGCCCCGTCCGGTCTGCTCAATCAGCAATCGGGCAATCAGCCGACCGACCCGACCGAATCCGTAAAGGACAATATCCTTCGGGGAGCCCTTGAAATTATCTTCCTGACCGATAATATCGCTGAGCTGTTCCTGGACAAATTCCGCTGGAGTCTGATTTTTTCCTGATTTAATGTAGCGGGTCGTCAATCTCCCAAAATCGATCTGGACCGGTGGCAGTGTGATTTGACTGACTGCTTCCAGGATAGGAAAGCTGTCGTGGATGGACAGTTCCATCTTCTCTATCTGCCGGACAAAGCGATGGGCTTTGATCAGCTCAATCGGGGAAAAGTTGATTACCGGCCGACCGTAAATCATCGAAACCACTCCCTTTTCCCGGTACAGTTTTCCAATTAGGTGAAGGGCCGATTCCGAACGTGCTTCCCTTAATTGCCAGTCATTTAAAAGCGAATCCTGTTGTTTCTCAATCATAGCTTTTCCTGTGGTTTGATATCAAAATGGTGACCGCCATAGCGTTCTGTCGGCCGGCTAACAGCCAGAAACCTTTTTTCTTCCGTAAGCGGTCAGGGTCCGGATTTGTGTCTGTTACCGGTGCATCAGCGCAGAAAACCGAAAATCAGTGATAAATGGTCGACAAAATCAGTTGCTGACAATTCCGCATTGAACTGTCTGGACGTTTTTATTCAGTGTGTATTTTTTAATGTTTTCTCCTTTTCAGTCAAGGGACTATCTTCATCCCGATATCTTGGCGGTCTCTGCCCGAAGAGTGCGCCTGGATCTTTCGGGAAGGTTGTAAAATCGTCTCTTACCTGGTTTCCGGGTTGCTGCGGTCCTCCTTTTCCTTTTGGGCGGCTTCCCGGGATAAATCCTGGAGGCGATCAATTTCAAAGTAGTAACTGGTCGAACAGAATTCACAGGTGATGGCAATATGTCCCTGTTCCCGGATGATCGCTTCAATTTCCGCCGTGCCCAGGCTGATGATCGTCTCTTCACACCGTTCTCTGGAACAGGTGCATTTAAAAATAACCGGCTGCGTATCAAACAGGCGGACCTCTTCGCTGTGAAAAAGACGATAGAGCAGGGTTTCGTTCGATAGCGTCAGCAGTTCGGACGGTGTCGTTGTGGCAGCCAGGATCGTGATGTGTTCCCACTTGTTTTCGCGGCTCTCTTTCAGCTCCTTTGCGGGCAGCTTTTGGATCAGCATCCCCGCAGCTCCCTCAGCATCCGCCGTCAGCCAGATTCGTGTCGGCAGTTGTTCAGATTGCAGAAAATAGCTCTCAAGGCACTGGTTGAGGTTCTCCCCATCCAGGGGAACGATTCCCTGATAGCGGGTCCCTTTTTCCGGTTCGATGGTAATCGCCAGGCTGGCATTTTGCACCAGTTCCCTGAAGCTCAATTGTTCGTTATTATCCTGCCACTGGAGTAGACCCCGAATTTCCTGCTGATGGGTGCACTGCACCAGCAGCAGCTTGACAATGCCATCCCCCTGCAACTGCAGGCTGAGTTTGCCTGAAAATTTCAGTGTGGCTGTCAACAGCACGACGGCACACATCGCTTCCCCCAGCAGACGCCGCAGGTTTTCAGGGTAATCCGCCTGCTGAATAACGGTCTGATAGCTTTGGTTCAGGTGAACGAGTTCCCCGCGGATATCCGCATCGCTGAAAATAAAACGTTGTGTTGTATCCTGTTTGACCATGGGTTGGTGAATGGTTGGTTTCAGATGACGGGTTTTACAGACTGGCTTGTCATTCTGTATTCTACAGCTTTAGCATGCAAATTGGGTTTTGATCAAACCGGAGGGGTTATGTTTCTGTCACAGATTCGCCAGCGGAGAAGTATTCGAAAGTACACGGAAACCAGCATTGAACCGGAGAAGCTTGAGAAGATTGTTGAAACCATCCTCAGATCACCGTCCTCTCGGGGCTATAATCCCTGGGAATTCGTTGTCGTGACGGAAAAAACGCTGCTGGAAAAGCTCTCGAAGACGAAATCCCACGGGTCCTCTTTTTTGAAAAACGCCGCACTGGGAATTGTTATATGTGCCGATCCGGCCACTACCGATACCTGGATTGAAGATGCGACCATTGCCGCCTTGATGGGGCAGCTGGCGGCAGAGTCTCTCGGGTTGGGAAGTTGCTGGATTCAGATCAGGGCGCGTCAACACGATTCGAAAACCATGGCCCAGGCATATATCGCCGAACTCCTCAATATTCCGGCCAATCTCAACGTTGAATCAGTCATTGCCATCGGCTATGCCGCTGAAGATAAACCAGTCAAGAAATCCACTGATCTGCAGTATGGAAAAGTGAAGTTGAACAACTACCGGCATCCCTATCGTCCATGATGTCAATGAGACTGGTCCTGGAACGGGGATAGCCGCATGTCTTTTAAGGCTCGGTGTGAATGGATCTCCCCCCAGGCTTTATCCCGACCGTGCGCCAGACTTTTCCCGCTGATATGCCTTTGTCAGGGTTGACTTTTTGTGGCATTTCGAATAAAACTGTTTTAAATTTGAAACTGATTCAGTAAATGAAACTGGTTCATACTCTTCTTCCAACGACTGATTAACCTTGACGACTCAAGGTTCTGATCCACGGTATCAACCTATCAGCTGGAGATCATCGATGAGTTTACTGTTTGAAAAACGCAATCACATCGCCTATCTGACGCTCAACCGCCCGGACGCGCGGAATGCTTTTGATCCTGAAATGCTGGTCCAGCTGGTATCCGCCTGGCAGGAATACCGGGAGGACAGTTCGCTGCGCTGTGCCATCCTGACGGGTGCCGGAGAAAAGGCATTTTGCGCGGGTGCGGATCTGGGGAAACTGATTCCGCTGATGACAGGGGTCAGAAAAGCTGAATCGGAAGCGGACAAGCAGATTCAAAAAAAACCCGAGTTGATGAATCAGGCGATTCTCCGGGATTTTAATCTGCATAAACCGGTTGTGGCAGCCATTAATGGTCATGCGATCGCGGGCGGTCTTGAATTTCTCTATGCCACCGATATCCGTATTGCCTGCCCGGATGCCAGATTCGGGCTGCAGGAGGTCAAATGGGGGATTTTTCCTGTTGGCGGTTCTTCGGTGCATCTGCCACGTCAAATGCCCTATGCCCGGGCCATGGAGATGCTGCTGACCGGCGAACTGATTACAGCTCGGGAGGCGCTCGAATTTGGTTTGATCAACCGGATTGTGCCCCGGGGAGAAGTTATGGTGGAAGCGGAGAAGACAGCTGCCCTGATCGCCAGAAATGGACCGCTTGCGGTTGCGGCTATCAAACAGGCGGTTCAAGCGAATATGGGAGTCCCCATTAAAGAAGCCCTGGCCCGGGAAATGGAAATCGCCATGCCGGTTTTTATGACCCGGGATGCCCAGGAGGGACCCAGGGCATTCAAGGAGAAGCGGGAACCTGTTTTCAAGGGGGAATAGTACCGGATGATGAATCGGGTATATAATTTTCAAAACAACTGTATCGACCCGTTCAGCGCTAATTTTGTTTAATATTGGTTCATCGAAACAGACAAAGGAGAACATGATGGATTTCAAACTGACTGAAAAAGAGGAAGCGTTAAAACAGGAATTTGAGACATTTTTTGAAACCGAAATGAAAAACGCACCGCCGGAATTCGGTAATGGCGGACTGGAAGGCATCTACACATCGGATGAAGGATTTGCGTTTCACAAGTATATGGCCAGAAAAATGGGGGAAAAAAAGTGGCTCTCACTGGGTTGGCCCAAAGAGTATGGTGGATTGGAAGCGACCATTATGGAGCAGGTGATCTTCGATGATGTGAGGGGTTACTATGGTGCCCCCGGTGTCGACGGGTTTGCGGTCGGCATGTTTGCCCCGACGCTGCTGGCTGGTGCTACGGAAGAGCAGAAACAACGCCTGCTGCCCCCTATTGCAAATGGAGAGGCGTTTTATTGCCAGGGGTGGAGCGAGCCCGATGCCGGATCCGATCTGGCATCCTTGACGACGACAGCGATACGGGAAGGCGACCACTATGTGGTCAATGGTCAGAAAACCTGGACAACCGGTGGCCATAAAGCGGAATTCATGTTTCTGCTGGCACGGACCGACCCGGACTCAAAACGGGGGAAGGGACTCTCCGTTTTCCATCTGCGGATGGACTTGCCGGGGATTGAAATCCGACCCCTGAAATATATGGATGGCAAGCATGTCTACAACGAAGTCTTTTTTAAAGATGTCCGCATTCCAGCGGCTGACCTGATCGGCGTGGAAGGCGAGGGATGGAATCTGACACGGCAGACGATGAATTTTGAAAGAAGTGGTGCGGGGGGATTTTCTGGTGCCAAAAGAATGCTGGAGGAACTGATTCGCTATACAAAATCAACAAAACGGGATGGACAGCCACTTTCCAAGGATCCCAATGCCAGACGCAAGATGGTTGACCTGTTTATCGGGTCTGAAGTAGGGAAAACACTGGCTTATAAGATTGCCGACCTGCACAGGAAAAAAGATTTTCTATCGTTGATCACCGCTGCTTCAGAATCCAAACTCTTTTCCACCGAACTGGCTCAGCGGCTGGCAAACTATGCAACAGAGATCATGGGACCTTATGGTCAACTGGAACACGGCGAATGGTCACCCATGGGCGGCAGTATGGTTGAACTCTATCAGTTCTGTAAAGGGGCAACAATATATGCCGGTACCAACGAAATACAGCGAAACCTGATCGCCTGGACCGGTCTGGGACTACCAAGACTGAAGTTTAAATAGCAGTTGTGATGCAAATACACAGAGACAATAGACAATCACACGACACAGATAAAAATATCCCAGGTGGGTTAAAATAATTGGAGAAATGCAATGGATCTTGATTATACGAAAGAACAGAATATGCTTCGCAAATCCGTCGCCGAATTCCTGGCGAAAGAGTGCCCCTTTGACGACGTGCGTGACACGGAAGACAGTGAGTCCGGCTACTCCGCCGCACTGTGGAAGAAGATGGCGCAACTCGGCTGGATGGAACTCTACTTTCCAGAGGCGTATGGTGGATTGGGGGATCCCTTTGGTGACGTCTGTATTATTATGGAGGAGATGGGAAAGAAGGCCTTTCCATCCCCGTTTTTTTCAACGGTTATTCAGTGTGGGATGGTTCTCCTGGAAGGGGGCTCGGAAAAACAGAAAAAAGATCTGCTGCCAAAAATTGCTTCCGGGAAATTGATCATGTCCCTGGCACAACTGGAGGAGGAGGGCAGCTATCGGGCGACAGGGATCAACATGCCGGCCCGGCGATCCGATGATGGTTACGTTCTGAACGGGATAAAAATGTTTGCCATGGATGCCAATGTGGCCGATAAACTCATTGTTGCCGCCAGGGTCGGAGATCAAGGGGTGACCCTGTTTCTGGTCGATGCCAAAAATCCGGGGATTAGCTGCACGAAGATGGATGCTGTAGGGAAGGACAATCTCTGCCGGTTGATCTTTAAGGATGTGAAAGTGGGTGAAGCCGATTTGGTCGGTGGCGTCGGTGAAGGCTGGGCAATTCTTGAAAAAATGGCTAAAAAAGCAACCCTGGCAAAATGTGCAGAGATGCTCGGTGGATGCGCGGAATCCATTGAGATGACAAAAGTGTATGCCAAACAGAGAGAACAATACAGTACGCCCATCGGCGGATTTCAGGCGATTCAACACTACATGGCAGATATGCAGATTGCATTCGATACCAGCTTGTATTACCTCCATAAAGTTGTCTGGATGACGGACGAGGGGATGGATACCAGCAAAGAGCTATCAGCGCTCAAGGCTCAGGTCAATGAAAAGTTCAAATTTATTACGGAAAGAGCGGTTCAAATCCATGGTGGAATCGGCACGACCCGTGAGTTCAATATCGGCTTATTCTATCGCCGAGCAAAGGCTTTTGAATATGTCATGGGCGATACCGACTACCATTATGCCAGACTGGCGGAAGCCCTGGAACTGTAACGGAAAAAGGGAAGCAGAGCTCATACCCGCAGAACGGGCCTGCAACCGAAGGCCCCCCCCTGAGCGAAGGGTCAGTTGGGTTTGCGGCTGTTTAATGTGAGCATAGCAGTTTGACAGATGACCATTGAAATCATGGGATCCTGCGCATAAAAAATGAATATGATTCGAAAAAAAATATTCATTCAAGTCTTGAATTTAATGCTATTTTTGGGTTTGCGGGGTTTCCCCCATTTTCGCAGGTATTCATGATGTTGCGGGTTATGCCAACGTATGGGAATTTACTGACCTGTTTTTTGAAATTCAGGCGGTATGGAGGGGGCGGTTTTTCAATGGATATAACTTAATGATCGTGCGGATAGAGCAGGCCATATGAAATCAGAAAACCGGAAAATATTGACCAGAAGCGCCGTCAGGCGTCAGCGGGAGCGGGAGGAGCGGTATCAGACGATTCTGCGAGCCGCCGAATCGCTTTTTGCGAAAGAGGGGTATCATCAGACCAGTATCAATCAGATTGCCGATCTGGCTGAAGTTTCGGTGGGTACTGTCTATTTTTACTTCAAGAACAAAGAGGATCTTTTGATACAGCTTTTTGAAGAGATCAGTTATCTGTTTCGATCCATGATCGGCGGAGAGTTCAAAAAAAGAGAGGCTTCACTGGAAGGAATCATGCGGGCGGGTCACCTGTTCTTTGATAAGTTCTGCAGCCTGTATCCAGATAAACTGGCGATCCTGTATCGGGAGACGGTTGGGCAGAGTCCTGCGTTGGCAGAGCATCGCCAGCGGTTTCAGAAGAAAATCATTGGTGATTTGCAGGGGGCCCTGCAACGGGCCAGTGAAAACATGGGTTTCAGCTTTCCATCTCCGGACTCAGTCGAAGTGATTGCGGTCAGTATTATCGGTATATATGACTGCATTGTTTCCCATTTTCTGCTTTCGAACGATCGAACCCAGGATCTGAAGGTGATCGGGGATGATGCGGTATCATTTCTGATGGGGGGTATCCGGAGCATGTGTCAGTGAAGGTAGCGATATTTTTTAATGCGAAAGAAAAACGACAACCAGATTAAGTATGAGCGAGGCGGATAATGGATGTGATTGAAACCAGAATTGATAAAAATTCGGACACGTACAGGAAAAATTACCGGGACATGGAGACATTGGTCGAGGCCTTGCGAGGGGAGCTGAAAAAAGCAGCTGAAGATCGATCTGAAAAAGCGTTGACCCGGGAGAAGGAGTCCGGGAAGCTGCCGGCCTTGAAAAAACTGGAACTCCTGCTGGATAAAAACACCCCTTTCTTGGAGATTTCACCTCTCACGGCCCGGGGAATGTACGATGGCAAAATTCATCGGGCGGGGCTGCTGGCTGGAATTGGCATGGTGGAAGGCAAGGAGGCGCTGATCACCATCAATGATGCTACGATCAAGGGAGGTTCTGCGTATCCGCTGTCTGTGAAAAAAGGGTTGCGCTGCCAGGCAATTGCCATGGAAAACCGATTACCGAGTATCAATCTGATTGACTCTGCAGGGGCTTATTTACCGATGCAATCGGAAATTTTTCCAGATCTCTGGGATGGAGGACGGGCTTTCTATAACCAGGCAATGCTTTCCAAGATGGGTGTGCCGCAGATTGCAGCTGTGATGGGGTTGTGTACAGCGGGCGGTGCATACGGGGTGGCCATGTGTGATGAGATCGTCCATGTCAAGGGTCACGGGGCAATCTTTCTGGGGGGACCTCCCCTGGTCCGGGCAGCGACCGGTGAAGAGGTGACAGCGGATGAACTGGGGGGTCCCAATGTCCACTGTGTTGAGTCCGGGGTATCAGACTATATCGCTGAGGATGATGGGGATGCGATTGCGATCGTCCGCAAGATCATTAAAAACCTGCCTGTCAATAAGAAATCTGAGCTGAGCATGTCGGAACCGGCGCCACCGATTTATGATCCTAAAGAATTATATGGTATCGTCAGCCCGGATTTGACAAAACCATATGATATCAGGGAAGTCATTGCCAGAATTGTGGATCGTAGCGAGTTTCTGGAATTCAAGGAGTTGTTCGGAACAACTCTGGTTTGCGGTTGGGCGAATATTCACGGGTATCCGGTGGGAATTCTGGCCAATAATGGGATTCTCTTCTCGGATAGTGCCCTGAAGGGGACACAGTTTATTCAGCTGTGTGACAAGCGGGGAATCCCGCTGCTCTTTCTTCAGAATATCACCGGGTTTATTATCGGAAAAGCCTATGAACAGGGGGGAATTACAAAAAATGGTCATAAAATGGTGAATGCCGTTTCCACTGCTTCGGTGCCCAAATTTACCGTTATTGTGGGGGCCTCGTTCGGTGCCGGAAACTATGCCATGTGCGGCAGGGCTTATTCGCCGAGGTTCCTCTGGATGTGGCCCAATGCCCAGATCGGCGTGATGGGGGGTGAGCAGGCTGCGGATGTTCTGGTCTCCATTACCAATGACCAGAATGCAAGACTGGGGAAACCACCCCTGACCAAGGAGGAGGTTCTGTTTTTGCGGGATCCGGTGATTGCCAACGCCCTGAAGGATGGAAACGCCTATTACAGCACGGCCAATTTATGGGATGACGGCATCATCGATCCGGCAAAAACCAGGGATGTTCTGGGGATTGCTATTTCGGCCTCCCTGAACGCACCGATCAGGGACGATGTTCACGGACATGGTGTCTTCAGAATGTAAAGGGATGACAGCCGTTTCACTTTGGATCGTGTTGGGTTGACCCCTCTCGGATCACCCTGAAATTTCTCAAACAGCAAAAAATATAGGAATCTTGCATGATGTTTAAAAAAATACTCATCGCCAACAGGGGAGAAATTGCCAGACGGGTTTTGAATACCTGCCGGGAACTGGGTATCCAAACGGTGGCTGTCTACTCAGATGTTGATAGTGCAGCCATCCATGTGCTGGAGGCAGATGAAGCCGTTTTTCTGGGTGATGCGGAACCGGCGGAAAGCTATCTGAATATCGATAAGATCATTCAGGCAGCCAAATCCACCGGAGCGGAAGCGATTCATCCGGGATATGGTTTTCTGGCGGAAAACGCTGATTTCGCCGATCGCTGTCAGGAGGAGGGTTTGGTTTTTATTGGACCGCCGGCAGCCGTTATCCGCGATCTGGGCGATAAAATTACCGCCCGGCAGATCATGATCAAAGGGGGTGTACCCGTTATTCCCGGGATGACCGAAGTAGAAACCGATCCGGATACCATTCGTAAAATGGCAGACGAGATTGGTTATCCGGTATTGATCAAAGCCTCTGCCGGCGGCGGCGGAAAAGGGATCCGCATCGTTCGATCGGCCGATGAGATTGATGAAGCGTGTCTTTCCGCATCAAGAGAAGCCCAGGCCGCTTTTGGGAATGGGACCATCTACCTGGAAAAGTTTTTCCCCAAGGCCAAACACATCGAATTTCAGGTCCTGGCGGATGCCTATGGGAATGTGATTCATGTTCTGGAGAGAGAGTGTTCGGTTCAGCGACGACATCAGAAAATCATCGAAGAGACCCCTTCACCGGCACTGGATCCGGCGTTGCGGGAAAAAATGGGAGCTGCCGCCGTTGCTGCGGCCAGGGCTTCCGGGTATGTCAATGCCGGGACGGTGGAATTCCTGCTGGATACAGAGAAAAATTTCTATTTTCTGGAAGTCAACACCCGGCTTCAGGTGGAGCATCCTGTTACAGAGATGATCACGGGGATTGATCTGGTTCGTCAGCAGTTGGAGATTGCCTCGGGTCAAGCCTTGTCCATCCGGCAGGAAGCAGTCAAGGGGAGAGGGCATGCCATCGAATGCCGGATATATGCGGAAGATCCCCAGCAGGATTTTTTCCCGTCTCCAGGCAGAATAGTCTTCCTCAAGGAGCCCGCAGGGCCAGGAATCAGAAATGATTGTGGGGTTTATAGCGGTTTTGAAGTACCGGTCAACTACGATCCGATTCTTTCCAAGCTGGTGGTGCATGCCGAAAACCGGAAGGCCGCACTGCAACGGATGATTAAAGCGCTGCAGGATTATGTGCTCCTTGGCATCAAAACCCCCATTCCTTTTCTGATCAGCGTGCTGCAATCAAACCCGTTTCAAACCGGTGCGGTTTTTACCGATTTTATTGAAACCCACTTCTCCAGCTGGGAGCCGGAAACGCCGGATCAAGATATTGCGCGGCTTGCTTTTATCGCCGGGGAGATATTGGGAGCCGGAAAACAGAAGAAACAATCCCTGGTGACATCGGGTATCGTTACCCCTTTTCACACCCTGGGCAACTGGCGTTTGTAGACTTCTCAGCAATATAACGGTGCACCTGCTTCCCCTCTGGCGAACAGGTGTTTGGGAGTAATGTGTTGAGATGGTGAGAGTTTGAAAACCTATTATCGGAGTGAACACCTTGGAATACAGACTAAAAATCGATGATGAAATCGTACCGGTCACCGTGGATATGGATGCGGAAAACGGGTTTACAGCTGTTATGGACCATCAACAGCAACGGGTTCAGTATACGATGGTATCTGATTATCAGATCTACCTGATGATTGATGGCAAGGGGGTCAATGTCTACCTGAACGAGGACGCGGATGGGAAAACCATCCTGGTGAATGGACAGGTTTATCAGGTTCAGGATGCGGATGATCTGGAACGAAAACCGGCCAGAAAAAGAGGCGCACGCCATCAGCCCACTGCAGTGACGCCGTTGACACCCTCAGTCGTGGTGTCTGTGCTGGTGGCGGTGGGCGGTCGCGTTGAAATGGGGCAGAAGGTTGTCATACTCTCGGCGATGAAAATGGAAGTGACCCTCACCGCGCCCTATTCGGGAACGGTGACCGGCATTCATGCGGTTGCGGGGGATAAGGTCTCTCCCGGTCAGATCCTGGTAGATATTCAACCAGAAACGGACCCAACATCGCTTACCTGAGCGGTTCTCTCTGAGACATGAACAGGGGCCTGTGTATTCATATTTTTAAACAAATGAAACGGATTTGGAGATAAACGATGGCAAAAGATCTATATTTTACAAAAGAACATGAGCAGGTGCGCCGTGCAGTAAGAGATTTTATTAAAAAAGACATCAACCCCTATGTCGACGAATGGGAAGAAAAAGGAATCGCTCCCCTGCATGACATTTTTAAGAAAATGGGTGAACTGGGCTTTCTTGGTATCCGCTATGATCCGAAGTATGGCGGACTCGGGCTTGACTACTGGTATGAGCTCGTGTTTCTGGAGGAATTGGGAAATATCGAATGTGGGGGAATTCCGATGGCGATCGGTGTCCAGACCAATATGGCGACTCCGGCCATTGCCCAGTTTGGAAGCGACTACCTCAAGGAAACCTACCTGGCTCCTGCCATTGCGGGAGATATGGTGGGCTCCATCGCCGTGACGGAACCCGATGCGGGTTCGGATGTGGCGGCCTTGAAAACGTTTGCCAAAAGGGATGGGGATGATTACGTCATCAATGGATCCAAAACCTTCATCACCAATGGCACTCAGGCGGATTTCCTGACACTGCTCGCCCGCACCAGCGATAAACCCGGATACCACTGTTTTGGTCTTTTTGTGGTCCCGACCCACCTGCCGGGTTTCGTGGTGAGTAAAAAACTGGATAAATTGGGCATGCGGAGCAGTGACACGGCGGAGTTGTTTTTTGACAACCTCAGAGTGCCTGCTGAAAACCTGATTGGTGAAGAGGGAGAGGGCTTTATCTACCAGATGCAGCAGTTTCAGCACGAACGGTTTTTTACCCTGCCCAGCACCTATGTGACAATGCGCAAGACCATTGAAATGACGATTGCCTATTTGAAGGAGCGGATTGTCTTCGGGAAACCGTTGATCGCCAAACAGGTGTTGAGACATCGTCTAGTCCAATGGCTGACTGAACTTGAAGGACTGAAACAACTGACCTATCACATCGTGCGGATGAAAGAGGCTGGCCAGGAAGCGACACGGGAGATTTCCATGGGAAAACTGCTGGCCGGCCAACTGGCCAGTAAAATTTCCGATGGGTGTCTGCAGATGTATGGCGGATCCGGTTTTATGAATGAAATGCCGATATCCCGTATCTTCCGGGATTCTCGTCTGACTGCTATTGGCGGGGGCGCCAATGAAGTCATGTGTGAGGTGATCGCCAAGATGGAAGGGATGTAGTGACCGGATAATGCAACCAGAGAAGGTGAATTATTAACCTGATAGATATTAAAGATATAACGAGGAGATCCTATGAGCTCAGCAGGTCTGACAAAA
Source organism: bacterium (assembly GCA_018830885.1). GTDB lineage: Bacteria > SAR324 > SAR324 > XYD2-FULL-50-16 > XYD2-FULL-50-16 > JAHJRI01. The sequence goes on from JAHJRI010000489.1 coordinate 14,612, forward strand.
ACAGCATGCCAGGTGTACTTCGGCAAGGAACATGAGGCGGTCCGCAGCGCAGTCAGGGATTTTGTAAAAAAGGAGATCAAGCCCTTTGTCGACGACTGGGAAGAAGCAGGTGAGTTTCCTAGGGAATTGTACAAAAAAATGGGAGAGTTGGGATTTAACGCGATCGGTTATCCGGAAGATTATGGCGGCACTCCAGGTGATGTGTTTATGCAGACAGTGGCGGCAGAGGAACTCTGCCGAGGGGGATCGATGGGTGTGGTGGCCAGTCTGGGAACTCTGCATATTGCGGTGCCCCCCATCGTCAACCATGGTAATGACGAACAAAAGATGCGGTTTTTAAAGCCGGTCCTGGCAGGAGATCGGATAGCCGCGTTGGGGATTACTGAACCCAGTGGTGGCTCGGATGTTGCCAATTTGAAGACAACAGCCATTCGTGATGGTGATCACTACATTGTCAACGGCAGCAAGACATTCATTACCAGTGCGACGCGGGCAGACCAGATCACGTGTGCCGTGAGAACGGGTGGTGAAGGTGCCCATGGCATCAGTTTTCTGGTTATTGAGACCGATACCCCTGGTTTTTCAATTACTCAGAAGTTGAAAAAAACCGGCTGGCTGGCGTCCGATACAGCTGAACTGTTCTTTGACAATTGCCGTGTCCCGGTCGAAAATCTGATCGGGGAGGAGAACATGGGGTTCTATTATATTATGGAGAACTTTCAATCTGAACGCCTGCAGTTGTGTATTATGGCCAATATGACGTCTCAGATGTGTCTGGAAGAGTCCATCAAATATGCAAAGGAACGTGAAGCGTTTGGGAAATCGCTGAGCGGTTTCCAGGTGACCCGTCATAAGCTTGCCGAAATGGCTACCTTGACTGAAGCCAGTCGAGAATTCACCTATCGTGTCGCTGCCAGGATGGGTGCCGGTGAGAACCAGGTCAAGGAAGTGTCGATGGCCAAGAATTTCGCTTGCAGTGTCAGTGACAAGGTCACATTTGATGCAACCCAGATTTTCGGCGGATACGGATTCATGAGGGGCTACCTGGTGGAAAGGCTCTATCGCGATAACCGGATTCTATCCATTGGCGGCGGCACGACGGAAGTCATGAAAGAGATTATTTCAAAACTGATCCTGTAGCAAAATGGACCCGATTCAAAACTGCCAGGATGTCTGGGGAATTCCCCGGCATTCCGGTATCGAAATTGTCTGATTGGAGTGTAATGAGAAGGAATATCAAGGATGTGATCGACAAACCAGGGCCGCTGGAAGGTATCCGGGTGGTCGAATATGCCGTTTTTCATGCTGGACCGGGTTGCGGTGCTATCCTGGGCGATCTGGGAGCGGAAGTGATTAAAATCGAAGGTGATATCGGTGACCCCATGCGGCACTGGCAACGGATGGGAAAACAGACCTTTAAGGATAAAAGTGGGGGCAACCCCATGTTTGAGCTTTCCAATCGCAACAAAAAGGGAATCTATCTTGATATCAAAACGGATAAGGGAAGATCGGTATTTCATCGTCTGATTGAAAGCGCCGATGTGTTCATCACCAACCTGAGGCAGACGACCAAACCGAAATTGGGCATCGATTATGAATCGATCCGCCGTATCAATCCCAAAATAATCTACTCCAGCGTTTCCGGTTATGGGAAAAAGGGCCCGGCATCTGATCTCGGAGCCTATGATCCGCTGGGACAGGCCAGATCCGGGATGATGTTCCTGACTGATTCCGAAGATCCCGCCCCGGTCCAGATGGCAATCCTGGACCAGGCAACCGCGATTACCAACAGCCATGCCATCATGACCGCCCTTTATATCCGGGAACGGGACGGAATCGGACAGGAGGTCCACAACTCGCTTTACAGCACAGCGTTGTGGCTGATGCATGCCAACCTGCTGTTGTCCAATCTCAATCGCTCAGTAAAGGATTTCGTCTGGGTCCGCAAGGAGAACTCCCCACTGAGAAACAATTTTCTCTGTAAAGATGGAAAATGGATCGTCGGAACACACCACCCTGTGGCTAAATACTGGCCGTTGTTTTGTGATGTAACCGGTCAAAAAAGTCTTGTTGAGGATCCAAGATTTGTGGATGATGAGCAAAGAGCTGAGAACTGTGAAGCACTGATTGCCATTTTTGATGACGTGTTCCGGCAGCAAACCCAGTCGGAATGGATTGATATTTTTACCGAAGCAGGACTCATGTTCAGCCCTGTGCAGGAAATTGCCGATGTCCTGGAAGATCCCCAGGCCCATGCCAATGACTATGTGGTCGATTTCGACCATCGGGATTTTGGCAGTCTCAAAGTTCCCGGGTATCCGATTGAATTCAGCAGCTTTTCGGCAGGGATGCGCTCAGAAGCACCAAAACTCGGAGAGCATACGGATCAGGTGTTAAGGGAGTTGTCGTTCTCTGAGGATGAAATCAAGGTTTTGAAAGATGAGGGTGTTATTCAGTAGCAGCCAATGTTGTTTCTGTAAGTAATTTTTCACCACATTCAAAAGGATTTGTATGGAAACAAAGATAAACTGGGAAAAGCTGGTGCGCCGGATGGAGCTCCTGATGAGGCTCAAATCCTTTCCAGTTGCTTTTAAAATGCTGGAAAAAAAAGAAATGCTTGATGATATCCTTTTTATTCGCAGGCCTTCGGAAAAAGTCAGCATGTGCCAGTTGATCACCCAGGTCAGAAATTTTGACTGGACGGTGGGGGCTGATCTGGAGGATTTCATGGGTGCCATGTGCCCCTCCATCATCGGGTTGACCCAACTCCCGGAAGAGCCCTTTCTGGACGGGACCTTTCGCAGTATCGTCTGGACCCGAAACCGGGAAGAGGGCAAGCGTTACGAAAATGCTATACCCAGGCTCCCTGTTGGAAAGTATGAAGCGGTGGTCATGGCTCCGCTGGTCTACAATCCGTTTGAACCGGACATTGTGCTGATTTATGCCAATCCGGCCCAGATGATGTTGTTGATCAATGCCCTGCAGTTTGAGGAGTATGAAGTCATGCAGTTCTTCTGTGTCGGAGAATCGTCCTGTTCCGATGCGATTGCGCGCTGTTACCTGACCGGGAAGCCTTCGATGACCATCCCCTGTTATGGAGAGAGGCGGTATGGCCATGCCCAGGATGAGGACATGGTGATGGCCATACCGGTGGATCAAATGGAAAAGGCGCTCAGGGGGTTGGAAGCGCTCTATCGCCGGGGGATTCGCTATCCCATCAGCTATGCCGGTGCAGAAAAGGATCTGACCACTTCCTATCCAGGATCGTACAGCAGTGTGGCACAACTCGATTTTATCCGGGGCAAAGACAACCGATTGCTTTTAGGCGTGACCGGCAGTATTGCCACCGGGAAAAGTACGGTAGCCAGTATTCTGGAAGAGCTGGGGGCTCCGATTATCGATTTTGACGTGCTGGCCCGAGTGGTTGTTGAACCGGACAAGCCAGCCTGGAAAGATATCGTTGGCTATTTTGGTGAGCAGGTTCTGCAGGAAGATCGTCAGTTGGACAGGAAGGCGCTGTCTGATATTGTTTTCAAGGATCTGCAAAAGCGGAAGAAACTGGAGAGCTTCACCCATCCGCGCATCCAGGAGGAATTTATAAAACAGCTTGTTGAAATTACAGAGAAAGACCCCAACGCTATTATCCAGGTGGTCATTCCGCTGATGATTGAGCTCAGCCTGCAGTACCTGTTTCATAAACTCCTGGTTGTTTCAACCTCCAGAACGTCTCAGATTAAACGACTGGCAGCGAGAGACGGGATCTCGGATGCCGAGGCCATCAATATTCTGAGTTCTCAGATTCCCATTGATGAAAAGGCTGGTTACGGAGATTTCGTTATCAACAACGAAGGTTCCCTTGAAGAGACACGGAAACAGGTGGAATCACTGTGGGAAACGTTAAAAAAACTGCAGGCTGAAAAAAGTTCGGTGCATGCGTAGTCGCTGTCAGACGAACGGGGATAAATACACCTCTTCGACGACCGATGGAGACTGGGCGCTGGTCTTGAATGTGTCCCTTTGAAACATGTCGTTGAGGGATGTCAGAACCAGGGGCATCGCTTTTTGAGAAAGATGGATGTCATCGGAATAGAAAGATCGGTTGACGGATCCGTCGTCCAGGAGAAGCTGGTCAAAAATATTCAGGAACTTTATCCCTGTCGTCTGGGTAAGCGCCTTCAAATATAGATTGAAGGTACGGGTGATTCGGTTACGTTCCGAGCAGGAACCGTGAAAAAGGTAGCGAGGTGGGACCCTGATCCGGGAATTGATGGTTGTCGGTGCGCTGGGGATGACATTCCAGACGAGCGGTTCAAACCCCATCTGGCGGATTTTTAAAATGACGGAACCGTATTTTTCGACGACTTCCGCGATGATGGTCTCCGGTGACCGTTTCTGCTTTTGAGATTGGAGGCTGATATGCGCCCGACAATCAATTTCACCGAAACAGAACAGGATATGGCTGCCGGGATTCAGGCAGGTCAGCAGACGTTCCAGTTTCTCCCTTCCCATTGTTGTGGTGCCGTATCGATCCAGGTTATATGCTAAAACTGGCCCGATCCGGTAAGACCGGAAAAAGGGCAACCGGTTCCTGATGTCGGTGGCAGGCCATTCCGGCTGCATTTCGTCGTACCCACTGAAAAAATTGGCGTGACTGTCCCCGATACAATGAATGATCATCTCACCAGTCCCAATATTGCCGCGGTAAACGCAGCTTTTCGCACCGACGGCAGAGGGGGTTTTCCACCTGATTGCTGATGAACTCTTTTCGCAGCCGTTTCATCTCATCCCCGTTCCAGATCTCAGTCAATGTCTGTTGGTTGAGGTTTCCCAGACTGAGTTTTTTATCATAATCATTGCAACAGGGAACGACCTCTCCATCCCATAACACCGTCATTCGTTCCCAGGGGAAATTGCATTCGACCCGATTGGACATGACCAACCGGCTCCTTTTGGGATTGCCTTCAAGGCGGTTGATGTTCCCGGCGCTGCCGTCCCATGTTGAAAAGCGTTTCATCAGGAACTGATCTACTCCGGGAACGGATTCCCAATAGGATCGGGTCTCTTCGATACTCTGCCGGTTTAAATCGAAATCAATCATCGAGAGTACGACACGGCAATCACTCTTCAGGCGCTCCTTCAACAGTAAAAAATGATGAAGATTATTGCGCGATCGCTGATATGCGTGGCTCACACCCCGAATTTTCTGAAAGCTCTCATCATCGTGTCCGTCCAGAGAAATATAGAGAACACTGGGTTTTGACTGCAACAGGCCTCGTGAAACCGATTCGGTCAGCATCAGCGGATTAACCGAGAGTCCGGCGACGACCCCTTTGTTCACTGCATATCGGATAAAGCTGTCAAATTCAGGATGCAGGAGGCTCTCCCCAAAATGATGGAACCAGACCGGTTGATCCAGTTTCTGCTCTTTGTTTGCATCCATCAGTTCATCGATGACCTTTTTAAAGAGCTCAAATTCCATAAATCCCTGTTCCCGTTTCATGTTATTTGTCCGGGGGCACATCACGCACCGCATGGGACAGCGGTTCGTCAACTCTATATTGAAAATACCGGCAGGTTCATCAATGTGGAGTTTTCTGTGTTCGCCTGCTTTCATATTCGGGAAGTGTTTTATAAAATTATTTTCTGGTCTGTTTCGAACAGCTTTTATCATATTGAAAGCAGGGTCAAGCTTTCCAGGTTGAGTATCAATAATCGGCTTTTTTTCGACCCTTGAGGACTGGCACAAAACCTAGGCGGATCTGCCTGCCTTGTTAAGTGCCAGATTTAGACTCAGGCTTGAAACATGAATCGATAGGAGGAGAATTCTCCTTGTTACCTTTTACGGTCTGAAGGACTTGAATGGCTGGGCCGATAGGTTTGAACGGCAACCGGCTCCTGATCAACAGAGCTGCCGGACTGGTAATTCCGGAATAAGTATCAAATTCTCAGGGGAAAACCGGTTTTTTCAGATCCAGAATTTGTTCTGGACCTGGGTCTGAAAGGTTAAAACCTCTATTTTTTCCAGTGTTTCATCGATTAACTGGTTGACATCAAGATGGGATTCATCCGCTGTAATATCTTGCAGCTGGCCGTGAATTTCAGGCTTTCTGGGTTGAAATACGGTGCAGCAGTCATCAAACGGCTGGATACTGATCTCATAGGTCCCGATTTTTTTTGCCCAGGTGATAATTTCGGCTTTCTCCATCCCGATCAGCGGTCTCAGCACTGGCACAGTGGTTACAGCGGCCGTGCAGTTCAGATTCTCCAATGTCTGGGATGCCACCTGTCCCACTGCTTCTCCCGTCACAAATGCCAGGGCCCGATAACGGGAGCGGATTTTCTCTCCGATATGATACATCATTCGCCGATAAAGCAGGGTGCGGTTTTTTTCGGAACAATCGGCCTTGATTGCTTTCTGGATGTCTGAAAATGGAACGATAATCAACGTTGACTCTGGCTGGTAGCGGCTAAGATGGGTTACCAGATCGATTACCTTCTGTCGACTCTGCTCTCCAACGAACGGAAATGAATGAAAATGGAGAAAAACCGCGCTGCAACCCCGTTTCATCATGAACCAGCTGGCAACCGGGCTGTCAATACCACCACTGATCAGTGAAATAACCTTCCCTGCGGATCCGGAAGGGAGTCCACCTTGGCCCGGAATTTTCTCCAGGTATAGAATGGCCCTGTTTTTCGGCCAGATCTCGATTCCGATGTCAATTTGAGGTCGATGCAGATCCACTTTGAGATCAGGAAGTTTTTCCAGAATCTGACCCCCCATTTCTGCTGCCAACTGCATGGAGTTCATCGGAAATGTCTTATCACTCCTGCGGGCAGATACCTTAAATGTCGTGGCCGCATGCGGCTGTTCCGAAAGAAACCGCCGCGTCAATGAGAGTGCCACCTCGGCCAGTTCGGTCATATCATGGCTGGCCGCTTCAGTGATACTGAAGTTGGCAATTCCGGGGATGAACTGGAGAGCTGTTTGAACCGGTTGGACCTCACTGTCGATCTGCAGGATAATGCGGCCATGGATTTTACTGATTTGGCATTGGCCAAATACCGCAAGGTGCTTTTTGATATTTCGCATTAAAAGACTTTCAAACCAGTGGCGATTTTTTCCTTTCAGTCCAACTTCAGCGTATCGGATGACGATCTGCTGCATGAATATCCTTGTTTTGAGTGTTAAATATCTCTAAATGAGAATGCGGATTTTCTCCAGCCAGGTTGGTGTCCTGTCCTGGATATGCACCGTTTTTTCCGTAAAGGGGTTGACAAAGGCGAGTGATTCACAATGGAGTGCCTGCCGGGAAAGTTTCAGACGACCGATGATACGTTCGATTTGACGGTGTCTGAACCAGTCCAGAAATACCGACTCATCGGGGTAGTATTTTTTATCCCCCACGATAGGGCACCCGATCGCAGCCAGATGGGCCCGGATCTGGTTGGTTTTCCCGGTAACCGGCTTGATCCAGAGTCGATAATAGGACCCCCAGGGTTCGCATTTTTCGATGATTGTCCGGCTGCCTGAAATTTTGGTATGCTCCAGTTCCAGTTTGGTGAATATCTTTGAATTCCGGGCGGGAATCAGATTCCCATTTATAGAATTAACGGCCGGCTTGTTGAAAGCAATTGCCTGATAGTGCTTTTCGATTTCCTGTTTCTGGAACAACCGTTGAATCTCGCTCCGGGTATGCCTGTTTTTGCCGAAAAGCAGGACACCACTGGTTTCGATATCCAGACGATGGACCGGGCTGATCTCTTCGTTGCCGAGTGTCTCTTTGACCAGCATAGCCAGCGAATTGAAATAGAAGCTGGTATTCGGGATCACAGGGAGAAAGTCCGGTTTGGAGATGGCGAACAGTCTTTCGTCCTCATAGAGGACTTCCAGATTGAACCGCTGAGGGGTTTCATCACTTCGGTAATGGGTATATTCAATCCAGTCGCCTTTTTCAACCATTGTATGGTTATTAACCGCTTTGCCATTTAAACAGACACGGGTCGAGAGAATCTCTTCCAGGTTTTGGGTATTTCCGTTATGGAGATATCGTTCCTGGATAAATTCCCGGAGTAGCTTGGAATCGAAATCATATCGATACCGGAAAATCTTTTGATTTTTGTAAAGCACGGATAACTTGAGTTCAGATTAAGGGCGCACTCTTTGGTGGCACTTGCAGAACGGGCTGGTCTGTTTTTCACCCTGTCGGGTTTATTCTACCCTGTCCCCGAAATATCATCAACCGCGAAGCTTTCGAGATAAAGACCCCTTTTAAAGCCAGACATGGTTGTCTTTATTGGCGATTAAGTGATACATTGCTTTTATGCCAGACGAAAGGCAAAATGATTATTGAAGCATCAACGGCAGAGACTATTCTCACAGCTACCACAAATCGTTCGACAAATCATAAGGAGAACCCGGATGTCTGAGGAAGATAAGTCGTCAGCAGTCGCTAGGGTTGATAGAAAAACGTTTAAAAGGCAGGTCGACAATTTTGTGCAGCATCATATCCGAAGACAGGAAGAACTGCTGCAGGAAAACAAACGTCGGAATCTGTCCCTGGAGGATGTCATCCAGCGATCGCCACCATTATCGGACGAAGCGGTCGCTCTCCTTTTTGGTGATGATCAGCATTCCGGCGTTCAGGAGGCGGTCATCGATGAGGTCCGTGATGCGCTGCAGACGATGCAGGGTAAAATAAACAAGTTGGACCAGAAAAAGCGCTTCTTCATACTTGAGACCATCAACTTTTTCAGCAGCAAAATAGGCATCGGAAAGCTGATTCCAGCTCTGATTATTCTGAGTGGGGAAGATCAGAAAAAAGCCATTTGTGAATTTGTCTTTCCTACCTTTCTGAGTGTTCAAAAGAATATTGAAACCCTGGTTGCCTGTGACGAGATATTTGATGCAAAGAGCCTCCACATTGATCGCGGCGGACTTTACAGTTTTGTCTCCGATATTGCCCGGATTGTCATTCGCCTTTTTAAGGAGCCTTTTATCGCCCGGGCTTGCGGTGACCATGACCAAGGCACCCTCGGGTTTCTGACGAGCGCCTTTGACAATACGTCCTTCAGATTTAACGATGAATTCCGGGGGGAATCCGAATTTATCTATCAGGAAATGATCGACGATGCGGATCGTCTGCGAGCGACCGTACTGGAATTTATCGTTGCTATCCAGTCCCATGAAAGCCTCTATACATATGCGATTAAACGGGATCAATATTACAAGCACTTCCTGTCCGGTCTGACTGTGGAAAATCGGTTCAAGGATGTGGATCCGATTGATATCAGCAAAATTCTGGCAGGGTGTTTATTGGCCAATGAGCAACTGCAGCCCCCTGGGGAACTGATTGAAAGAATGATCGATAACGATCTCTTTAATGCGGATGATACCCTGGATTTGCGCAGGCAGTTCATCGAGAACCTCTCTCCCAGCATTATATTCAGGCTGATCGGCAGGTTGCGGGTAAGCCTGCAGCATATTTCCAAATCCAATTTTGGAAATGAATTCCAGGAAATTCAGAAATTTTCGGTCAAATCGATTTTGAAAACCGTCTGGTCAGGTTTTATCGCATTGGTCGAAAAAGGATTGACCATCACCACAGGGCCTTTTTTGCTGGTTTTCTCTCAGATAAAGCGAGCTTACGAGGGATTTATAGAAGAGGAGCAACAGTTGGATGCAGGTGTCAAATCATCCATGTTCGGACTGTCCGCAGCAAAATCGGATCCAACGGAATTCCAGTCCAAAAACCTGGATGCGTTTTCTCAAATGACCCAGTCTTTTAAACTGGTGAACACAAGTGTTATTTCATTCAGGGGGGCAAAGGAAGGCGCAACCTTCAAGGATTTTGGCTATAATATACGTCTGTTCAGGAATGACGAAGGGTTGATGGTCCAGTTTCTCACGGTTTTCAGGCTCTTGTTTAAAAAACTGGCAATGGATGAGTATGTCAAAGAAATTACCTATGATAATCAGCGAAAGATCAGGGAGTACTATGCCGCTTATCAGTTTGACCGCTATCTGATCTGCATCGGTCTGACCCATATCAAAAATCCGAAACTACCGGTGATTGATGAAAAGTCAATCTTTCCCTATGTGCTTCTCTTTGTTGAAGGGCAGAAAATAAAGGAAGGGAGGGTTGCCGGACGAACAATCAAACAAAATGGCAAGATAAGAAATTACAACGAACTTCACTATTCTGTAAAAACAGCAAAGCTCTTTTTTGAAGCACTATACCTGATTCTGCATCTTCTGCCGGGAGAAGCCTGGGAAAATAAATCCTCACAGTTGTGCGTCTCGTTCCTGACAAAAGAGCTGGACCGAATGCTGAAAAAGGGAGAGAAGCTGCTATACTATGAAGGAAAACAGTGATGATCGGATTGAACAACGACTGTCGCTGTTCAACTGTCAATCCAGCTGAGATCGGCATCTCCCTGACGAATGATTTCAGCTGGTGTCACTGAAAAATCGATAATGGCAGATTGCGAAATATAAATCGCCCCACTATCCACAATACAATCAACCCGTTTCCCGTATTCCTCGTTGATCTCATAAGGGTTTTGAAACCCATCGGCATCACCTGGCAGACTGCTACTCAGAATCGGTTGCGCCATCCCTTCCGCCAAGGCAGTAGCTACGGGAGCCTCCGGCATTTTCACCCCGATCGTGGCCCGGGGTGAAAGCATCGTTTTGGGAACCATTTTCGATGCTTCAAAGATGAAGGTATAGGGCCCGGGGACGATGGACTTGATTTTTCTGAAGACAGGCGTAGGGATCCCCTTGGTGTATTGCTGAAACTGCTGGGTATTGCTGCAGATGAATGTCAGGGGTTTTTTCTTGTCGATATCCTTGATCTGATAGATTCGTTTCATCGCGCGTTTGCTTTGAATATTGCAACCGAAGGCATAGGTGGTGTCCGTACCATAAATGATCACGCCATCGTTATTCAGAATTTCAATGATCTTGTCTATCAATCTCGGCTGTGGGTCATGGGGATGAATTTCTATTATCATAGTCGATTCTGTTCAGGGTTGTGATGGCATCACGGGATTCTGACGAAGTGCTTCGTACAAGACGATGGCAACAGAGGAGCTGGGAGTCAGACTTCGGACGCCGGGATGCAACATGGGTATGGTACAGCATCTCGAATGATGCTGTTCGAGATAGTGCGGTGCAATACCTTTGGTTTCACTGCCGAATATCAGGTAATCTCCCGGCTGGAATTGTTTCTGGGTATAGCTGACCTGCGATTTGGTTGTGAGTAAATGGATCTTTTCAGGATTCAGTTGGTCCATATAGGTCTTTAGATTCTCGAAGTACTGCCAGTCAACAAACTGCCAGTAATCCAGCCCGGCTCGCTTTAAATATCTGTCTGTAAGTTTGAACCCGATATTTCCCACGATCTCAAGCGGTGTCCGGGTTGCACCACACAGACGTCCGATGTTCCCGGTATTTTGAGGTATTTGGGGTTCCAGCAGGGTGACGGTGAACATGATGGATCAGGTAGCAGGATTTTTCAAAGCTTGGACAAGGTCGTCATATTTCAATCCATCTCCACCAAATATGTCCAACGCACTTCCCACGGTGAAATCAATTGCGCCCTTGCCCAGCCTGTTAATTGTATGAATATCATCCCAGTTGTGCACGCCACCGGCATAGGTAATTGGAATCTTTCCCCACTCTCCCAGTTGTCGAACGAGATTGGCTTCGATCCCCAGGGACTTCCCCTCGACATCGACCGCATGAATCAGAAATTCACTGCAAAAGGTCGAGAAAAAATCCAACCGGGCCGTGCTGATTTCAACGGATGTGAATTTTTGCCACCGGTCCGTTACAACCCAGTATTGATCCCCCCTTTTCCGGCAACTGAGGTCGAGAACGAGTCTGTCTCTCCCGATCAGCGCCGAAAGTTCTCTCAGTCGTTCTTCATGGATCTGCCCATCTTTGAAGATATAGGATGTGACGATCACTTTTTCAGCACCTCTGTCCAGCCACAAACGGGCATTTTGGGCGGTGATCCCGCCCCCGATATGAAGACCCTGGGGCCAGCTGGCCAGTGCTTCCGCGGCGGCCTCATCATTTCCCGGGCCCAGGCAAATGACATGTCCCCCTTTCAGACCATCCCGTCTGTATTTTTCAGCGTACCATCCAGGAGACTGTCTGCTTGTGAAATTGATGACGAGCGTCTCAGCTCGGTCTGAATTCAGGGAACCACCCACAATCTGTTTGACGGATCCTTCATGAAGATCGATACAAGGGCGAAATTTCATATCTGCTGCTCGACTGACATAAACTGTTCATAAGACGATTATTCCCACTAATAGCGTATTTTATGGGTTGTGAAAACAGTAGAAGAAAAACTTTTTTTCTGATAAATTTAAATTAACAAGAAATTTCAGAGAGATCACTCAGCTTAACCCGTCAGTACCCCGGTTGTTAAAAAAAATCTGACCATTATCGATAGTCTGTGAATGAACACATCATCTATTTACAAAAAGATATTTCTATTCTTCGCGATTGCTCTGGCTCAATACGCCGCCGCCCGTCTGTCTTTGTTTTTGCTGTACAGGGAGCAGTTCGCCTCACTCAGCGCCCTGGAGGTGGTCCAGGCATTTATTGAAGGCATGCGATTTGATCTTGCTTCGATTACCGTTTTTTTCGCCATCCCCCTCCTGCTGCTCGCGTTCCCTCTCCGAATCTGCCGGGGTCCCATCTGGCAGGGGATCTGGACCTGGGTGATCTATGCCATCTTACTGATCATGAGCGGGGTTCTTGTTGGGGATATTGTCTATTTTGATTTTGTAAAACGCCATACAGCCCATGAACTGCTTGTTTTTGGAAAGGGTGATGCCAATCTTATGGGAGGGATGCTGTTTGGCGTTTTTCTTCCCTATCTGCTGGCATTTATACTCAATGCAGGCATTCTTCTATATCTATGGCGTAAAGTAAACGCTCTTTCCCTGGATCAATCCCGACTTCGGATTCGCCAGTATCCATACTATTTTATTTTTTTTCTGCTCCTGGTGACAGCGGGTAGAGGTGGATTGGGGTACAAACCGATTGCGATAATCGATGCGTTTGCCTCCGGAAATACCAGCTACAGCAACCTGGTACTGAACGGGGTTTTCAGTATTTCCCAGTCCACCCTCAAGGCCGAAAACGTCAACCATCACTTTTTTCCACAAGCGGAAGCACTGGCGATTGTCGGAAAACAGAACGGAACATCAAATCCGCTTTTTCCCTTTCAAAAGGAGGCCGTAAACGGGTCTTCGGATCACTATAATCTGGTTTTTATCCTGGTCGAAAGCCTGAGCATCAAATATGTCGACAGTTTTTCAGGAAAAAACCTGGGCATAACCCCCAACTTGGATCGCATGGCCGATCAGGGCTTGAAATTCACCCACTTCTTTGCGAATGGACAGAGAAGTGTCGAAGGCATCCAGGCGACACTGACCGGTATCCCTTCCATTATTGGATTACCGACCATCGGGGTGGGTATTCTGGCGAATTATTCCAAACTGGGGGAAATGGCTGAGAAAAACGGGTATACGACCATTTTTGTCGAAAGCCTGAAGCGCCGTTCCTTCAGGCTGGACGCCATTGCCGGTTCGGCCGGTTTCCGGGAGTTCTATGGCATGGAGGATATCCCGATCCTGCTGGATTATCCGGACCCCAAAGCAGCCCGCTGGGGATGGGACTATGAAACGTATATGAAAGCCGCTGAGAGAATGGAAAAGGTCAAACAACCCTTTTTAACCTATATCGTGACAGGAACAACCCATACGCCCTATCCCCGGTTGCCGAAACACCTGGAGAAATATCCCCACGATGCCAACAAGGAGGAAGGTTTCTTGAATACCGTCTACTATTCCGACTGGGGTATCGGGCAGTTGCTTCAAAGACTTGAAAAACAGCCCTGGTTTGACAGAACGATTTTTATGATTACAGCCGACCATGCTCTGGCCCACTACCAGGAGGGTGGTTTCAAGGAACGATTTAATATCCCGCTCATTGTTTATGCTCCAAAAATTCTCCGGCCGGCAATCATCGATACCACCTGGTCCCAGGTGGATGTCTTCTCCTCCATCATCGATATCCTCGGTTTGAAAGGCAAATACAGCTCACTGGGAACCTCATTCTTCAATCCGGACACCACCAGCAGTCCGGCCCTGGTCAGAGAAGGGTCGGTGATGGGGTTGATTGTGAATCAGGGTTACCTGCGGCATTCGCTGAATAACCGGCTTGAGACCGGCAGTTTCGGGCAACCGCTGCCGCCCTCGTTTTTTGACGGCTTGGAGAAACAGCTGCTGGCCACTGATCAGGCTGTTTATGAAATGCTCAAGGAAAACCGCTGGGCAGAATAACCGAGAGGTCCACTAGTCTGACGCTAATAAGTGACCATATATAAATAAGAGTCCCTTTCCCATGTCTACAAGTGTGACAGGCCCGAACCCGGTGGAAGGTTACCGGCCAATACTCTTGAGCCCGCTGCAGAACTTCCCTGGCAGAGATTAACCAATTTGAAGGGGATGCTCCTGACACCGGGGTGTTGAATAATCACTTTAAAATAAATCAGACTGATAGCGCCTGACCTCAACTTTCTGAGCAGTTTTTTTTGAAATGTGCTTGACATGATTCCGTCTCGCCGCTAGTATTTAATCTTTGGCTGGCGGCGAGATAGCTCAGTCGGTAGAGCAGGGGACTGAAAATCCCCGTGTCCCTGGTTCGATTCCTGGTCTCGCCACCAGGCAAAACCGGTATTTAAGATATATCAGTGACTTGTCTTTAATCAGGCCGGTCCAGATGATCTTTTCAAGCATACTCCGGAAATAACAGGGCTTTGCTAAAGCAATCAAAAAAACATTAGATTTAAGTTACTTTTTGGTTGCAAAAGCATTTACTAAGTTCTACTATTTAAGCTTAAGTTCATTGACATCAGAATCGGGATATAGACAGCGTAGATAGAGAAGTAAAGAAGTAAACGGGATATGTTTTCGGACATATTTCGTCTCGTCAATTGAGTCGCAACTCAAAGGGCGAACTTGACTATTTTGAGGTAAGCA